>DASWNR010000422.1:0-4505 GCA_036399155.1 Pyrinomonadaceae bacterium | reverse complement strand
CATCCTCGTCGGCCTCGGCGAGGTGACAATCGGCGCGGCCGCGCCCGAACTCTCCGGCGCGGCCTCGGACGCCACCGTCCGCAGCCGCCTCGCCTTCTTCTACCGTGGCCAGTTCATCGGCGGGAAGAACCTCCTGACGCTCGCCTACGACAGCAACCGCCCCGTCAACCGTACGGGCGGCAGCGACCGCCTCTTCCAGTTCGACCCGCTCGACCGCGCCTACCCGCTCTTCGGCGACTCCTCGACGCGCTACGAGGACGCGCAGAGCAACTCGAAGCTCTACCTGAGGCTCGACCGCGGCCGCTCCTACTTCCTCTTCGGCGACTTCGAGACCGAGAACCGGCAGGGCGGCCTGGCCTCCTACACGCGCAAGCTGACGGGCGTCAAGGTTCACCTTGAGAACGCGAAGGGCGACTACGTCTCCGTGTCGGGCGCGCGCCCCGACACCTCGTTCGCGCGCGACGTGTTCCCGGGCGGCGCCCTCGGCTTCGCGCGGCTGTCGCACGGCGAAGTGCTGCCCGGCTCCGAGACCGTCGTCATCGAGGTGCGCGACCGCCGCAACCCCGAGACCATCCTGTCGCGCGAGTCGCTCATCCGCTCGGTCGATTACAACCTCGACGCGGCGACCGGCGAGGTCTTCTTCCTGCGCCCGATATCGAGCTTCGACTTCTCGTTCAACCTCGTGCAGGTCGTCGCCACCTACGAGTACCGCACCGACTCGATGTCGCAGGCGGTCTACACCGCGCGCGGCCACAAGAACTTCGAGGGCTTGGGCCTCAAACTCGGGCTCTCGCTCGTCAGCCAGCGGCAGGGCGAGTTCGGCTCGTTCGTGCTCGGCGGCGTGGACGCGGAGAAGACTCTGCCGCGCGGCGGCCACGTGCGCGCCGAGTGGGCCACCTCGCGCGGCCGCGTCGTCGCGGGCGGCAACGTCTTCTTCGGCGACGGCGGCGCGGACGACCGCCACGACGGCAACGCCTACCGCGTCGAGCTGGAACAGCCGCTCTCGTGGCGCGAGACGCGGCTCCGCGCCTCCTACGCGCGCGCCGACGAGGGCTTCCTGAACCCGTTCGGACAGACCGTCACGCCCGGCTCGCAGCGCACCGACGTTTCGGTCGAGGTGCGCGCCACGAAGGGCGCTCGCGCTCGCTTCTCCTTCACCGACGAGCGCAACCAGACCGAGAACGTGGACAACTCCCGGCAGACCGCCTCGCTCCTCTGGACGCAGCAGTTCGGCGAGCGCCTGCGCGCGCAGTTCGGCTTCGACTTCCGCCACTTCAAGGACGAGATAACGGGGCGCGAGACCGACTCGAACCTCGTCACCGTGGGCGCGGAGTACAAGGCGACCGACAAGCTACAGCTCTCCGCCCGGCGCGAGCAGAATCTGGGCGAGGCCGACCCGACCTACCCGAACCAGACGACGCTCGCCGCGACGTACCAGTGGAACCAGTACACCAAGCTCTTCTTCACGCAGCGTCTCGCCTCCGCGCCGATCACGCCGATCGGCGACGTGGCGGGGACGGGCTTCGCCGCGACGGCCGCGCGCAACGAGACGGCCGTCGGCGTCGAGACCAAGCTCGGCCGCTACGCCAACCTCAACACGCGTTACCAACTTGAGAACGGCGTCAACGGCACCGACAGCTTCGCCGTCATCGGCCTGTCGAACCGCCTGCCCGTGAGCAAGGAGCTGGCGCTCGACTTCGGCTACGAGCGCGGCTTCCACCTGAAGGGCTCGGGCGAGAACTTTAACGCCGCGCACCTCGGCTTCGCGTGGCAGCCGGTCGAGGGCTTCCGCACGACGGGCCGCTACGAGATGCGCGACCGCGGCGGCGTCGGCTCGGTGGTTACGCTCGGCGCGGCCGGCCGCCTCTCCGACGGCGTGACCTCGCTCGGGCGCTTCCAGCTCTCGCGCACAGACTTCGCCGGGCGCGCAAGCTCGGCGCTGGCGGCGACGGCCGCGCTCGCGTGGCGGCCGCTCAACAGGGATTCGGTCGGGCTGCTGTTCAGCTATACTCGGCGCGACCTCTCGCAGCAGAACGGCGAGGGGCTTGCCGACACGCGCGACCGCTCCGACACGCTCTCGACCGACGGCTACTATCAGGCGTCGCGCAACGTCGAGCTTTACGGCCGGCTCGCGCTGAAGTTCGGCGACACCAGCTCGCAGGGGCTCGGGCGCGTCTCGACGCTCACCTACATGACGCAGGGGCGCGCCGTCTACCGCCTCGGCCGCTTCGTCGACGTGGCGGGCGAGGGGCGCTGGCTGGCGCAGCCCGCGTCGGGCACTGCGCGCGCGTCGTTCGGCTCCGAGCTGGGCTTCTGGGCGCTGCCCGACCTGCGGCTCGGCGGCGGCTACAACTGGACGGGCGCTTCGGAGCCCGGCGGCGTCGGGCTCGCGCCCGCGCGCCGCGGCTTCTACTTCACCATCTCCTCGAAGCTCTCCAACCTCTTCGACCTCTTCGGCACGAGCAAGTCGGGGCTCGCCGGCGAGAAGGGGCGCGACGAAGAGGAAGACGAATAGGTGCGCCCCGCGCGTCCCACCCGCATGACGAATCGTCCGGCAAACGTGAGGCTACGGTGCGCGGCGCGGCGCTTACGCGGCGCGGCCGGGTACTTGCGCGCGCTCCTGCCGGCGCTCCTCCTCTGCCTCGCCGCGGCCGCGACGGCGCGCGCCGCCGACAACACCGTCTACGCCAACGACTACCAATCGCCCTTCGCGGTCTACACGGTCGACCCGGCGACGGGCACGATCTCGGCGCCCGTCGGCAACCTCTCGTTCAGCTCCATCGCGATGGCGCGCCGCGCCAGCGACGGCTTCGTCTTCTACACCGAGTTCGGCGTCACGAACGGCCGCGTCGCGACGTGGAACCCGACGAGCGGCGCCAACGCGACCATCGGCACGCTCGGCGGCGGCATCCGCAACTTCCCCCGCCTCGCCTTCAACGCCGCCGGCACCCTCTACGGGATGGACGACCAAGGTCGCCTCTACACCGTCAACACCGGCAACGGCGCGGCGACCATCGTCGGCAACAACGGCAACGGCGGCAACGTCGCGAACTTCCCGGACAGCATCCGCGGCGACATGGCCTTCGCGCCGGACGGCACGCTCTACGCCACGACGGGCGACAACTCTTCGCTCTACCGGATCGACATCGCCGCGATGTCGGCGACGGTGGTCGGCTCGACGGGGCAGACCCTTATCGCCGGCAACGCCTTCGTCGACGGCGGCCTCCTCCTCGCCGTCGAGAGCAACGCGGCCAACACCATCGCGACCCTCAGCCTCGCGAACGGCGCGGCCTCGGTCATCTCGACGCAGGCCGTAGACCTCTACGACCTGGCCTCGATGACGAAGTACGCGAACCTCTCGGTCACGAAGACCACGTCGAGCACCTTCGTCGCAGGCTCGAACGCCTCCTACACCATCACCGTGGCGAACGGCGGGCCGCACGCCGCGAGCGGCCCCATCACCGTGCGCGACGTGCTGCCCGCGGGGCTGACCTACGTCTCGGCGGCCGGGACGGGATGGACGTGCGCGAACGCGAGCGGCACGGTCACCTGCACGAGACCCGGGAGCGTGACGAGCGGCACGACGCTGCCCGCCATCACGCTCACCGTCGCGGTCGGCGCGGCGGCCGCGCCCAACGTCACCAACACCGCGACCGTCACGAGCACGACCTTCGACCACGTTCTGACGAACAACAGCAGCAGCGTGACGAGGGCCGTGACGCTGCCGACCGACCTGACCGTCGCCAAGACGCACGCCGGCAACTTCACGCAGGGGCAGAGCGGCACCTACACCATCACCGTCACGAATTCGGGCAACGTCGCTTCGAGCGGCACCGTCACCGTCTCCGACACGCTGCCCGCCGGTCTCACGCCGGGGACGGCGACGGGGACGGGCTGGACGTGCAACACGGCGGGACAGGTCGTCACCTGCACGCGCGCGACCGCGCTGAACGGCGGCGCAAGCTACCCCGCAATCAGCGTCCCCGTCACCGTCGCCACGAACTCGGCGCCGAGCGTCACGAACACGGCCACGGTCTCGGGCGGCAACGACAGCGACACCGGCAACAACACCGCGAGCGACCCGACGACCATCAACGGCGTCCCCGACCTCGTCGTCGCCAAGACCCACTCGGGCAACTTCACACAGGGCCAGAACGGTAGTTACACCATCACCGCCAGCAACGCGGGCGGCGCGTCAACGTCGGGGACGGTGACGGTCACGGACACTCTGCCGGCCGGGCTTTCTTACGTCTCGGCGGCCGGGACGGGCTGGACGTGCGGCGCTTCGGGGCAGACGGTGACCTGTACGAGCACGAACGCGCTCGGCGCGGGCTCGAGCTACCCGGCCATCACGCTGACGGTGGGCGTGGCCTCGAACTCCGCGCTGAGCCTGACAAACACGGCCTCCGTTTCGGGCGGCGGCCAGACGAACACGGCTAACGACTCGGCCAGCGATCCCACGACCATCAACGGCGTCGCCGACTTGACGGTTGCTAAAACCCACT
>DASWNR010000421.1:0-20217 GCA_036399155.1 Pyrinomonadaceae bacterium | reverse complement strand
CGAGCGGCCGTCTCCATTCCCGAAAAGCTCTTCTTCAAGATCGGGGAGGTGTGCGACATCACCGGGATACAGGCGCACGTGCTCCGCTACTGGGAGTCGGAGTTCCCGATGCTCGCGCCGCAGAAGAACCGCGCGGGGCAGCGCACCTACCGCAAGCGCGACGTGGAGATGGTTCTGCGCATCAAGGAACTGCTCTACGAAGACCAGTACACCATCGCCGGCGCGAAGAAGCGTCTGACGAACGAGCTGCGCGGCGCGAGCAAGCTCAAGGTCGTCACCCCCGAGATGGGCGCGCAGGCATCCGGCGCGACGCCGCCCGCGCCGCAACTCGTCCCCGCGCCGCCGGAGACGGAAGAGTCGCCGCGTCCCTTCGCCGAGATGCGCCCCGACCCCGCGCCCGCCGAGCGCGCCTACGCCGTCGAGCCAGAGCCTCCCGCCTCGGACGAGAGCCGCGCCGCGCTCCGACGCCTGCGCGAGCAGCTGCGCGATATCATGCTTCTCCTCGAAGCCGAAGACCCGCGCCCCGGCTCCCAGCGCCGCTGAGCGCCGGGCCCCGCCCCCGCCTCATTTGACCAAAATAAATTTTCCGGTGATACTAAAAGCCGTCACGGGATGTGGCGCAGCCTGGTAGCGCGCTCGCTTGGGGTGCGAGAGGTCGCAAGTTCAAATCTTGTCATCCCGATAAGCAAAAGCCTTCGACCTGCAACAGGTCGAAGGCTTTTGCTTTTTGTGTCGTAAGCTCCTTGAGGGTCAGAAGCGCCTGGCGCCGGAGGGAAGGGGCGGCGCGGAGGTCTTGCCGGCGGCGGGCGCGTCAGTTTTGGAGTCTTCGTTGCAGCCGCGAGCGAAGCTGTTGACGCACATCGCGCCGGGCTAGTGGTCGGCCGCGCGCGAGTCTATTTCCGCGCGGGGGACGAAAGGGTGATGAGTCGCTGTAGCTTCTCGGCCGTCTCGGGGTGGAGCGTCTTGAGCGCCTCGTGCTGTTCGTTGGCGGCGGCGAGGTTGCCCTGTTTGAGCTGGACGGAGGCGAGCATGAAGCGCGCGTCGGCGTCGGAGGGGCGGACGCGTACGGCCGCGGCGAAGGCCGCCGCCGCGTCCTGCGGGCGGTTCAGTTTGTCGTAAGTGTTGCCGAGGTTGTAGAGGGCGTCGGCGTCCTGCGGGTTGATTCGCGCGGCCTCGCGGAAGGCGGCGGCCGCCTCCTCCTGCTGGCTCAACTGGTCGTGCGCGTTGCCGAGCTGGAAGAAGTAGTCCGCGCTCTTCGGGTCGAGTCGCGTCGCCTGCCGGAGTGCGGACGCGGCCTCGGCCGTCTGCTTGAGCTTGAGGAGCGCGAGTCCTTCGAGGTAGAAGCTCTCGGCGTTTCGCGGCGCGCTCTTGCGCAGCTCGCCGAGGGCCTCCACGTACTTGCCCGCCTGGTAAAGCCCCTTCGCGGCGGCGTTCGGCTCAAGCCGCTGCAACTTCGCGCGCAGCGCCGCCGCCTCCGACGCGCGGCCTGACTTCTCGTAGACCTCGGCCAGCCGGCGGTGCAGCTCCGCGTTGTTCGGCTGAAGCCTGAGCGCGGACTTGAAGGCGTCGGCCGCCTCGTCGTGCCTGTTCGCGGAGGCGTAGGCGATTCCCATCTTGGCGAACGCGTCGACGTTCCGCGGCTCCTTCGCAGCGACGGCCTTGAACTGCTCGGCGGCCTCCGCGAACTTGCCGCTCGCGAGGTAGACGGTGCCGAGGTTGTAGTGCGCGCCGGGGTCGCCGGGGTTCTGCTCCAACTCCTTCTGGAAGGTCGCCTCCGAGACTTCGACCGCGCCGGGCGGCGGAGTCGCCTCGGCGCGCGCGCCGCCGGCCGTCCCGCTGGCTGCTTCGGGACTCGCCCCGGTCGCGGCCGGCGCGTCGGGCTTGCTCTCGGACTTGCAGTTGGCTGCGGACAGAATGAGTGCGGAGAGTAAAAGGAGCAGGGGCAGACGTTTCATCGGGTTCATCTCGAAGGGCGCGTGTGCGAAAGAGCTGACGCCGAACATTTAAACAGCCGCCGGCCGCGCAGGCAAGAACGCGGGAGGGCTTCGCTCACTTCATCCCGGTGACGGCGATCTCGCTGGTGAGCGTGCGGTGGACGGGGCAGCGGTGCGCGATCTCTTGCAGCCGCGCGCGCTGCTCTTCGTCGAGGTCGCCTTCGAGTTCGACGGCGCGCTCGATGTGGTGGATGAAGCCTTCGGCGTCGCTCTCGCACTCGGCGCAGTCTTTCGAGTGGACGCGGTGCTGGCGCAGACGCACGCGCACGCGCTCAAGCGGCCAGCCCTTGCGGCGCGCGTACAACGTGAGCGTCATCGAGACGCAACTGCCGAGCGCCGCGAGGAGCAGGGTGTAAGGGTCCGGCCCAGCGCCCTCGCCGCCGAGCGCCTCGGGCTCGTCCGTGACGAGAGTCCGGCCGTCGCCGTAGCTGACCTCGTTGCGCAGGTTTGAAAGGGAAGTCACGACCACTTCGCTCATCACTCTTCTCCGGGGTTGTTAAAGGTCGGGCGCGCACGGCGGGAAGGTTAACGCGTCAGGCGCGGGCGGGCAACGGCGGGGCCGCGCAAAAAAAAGTTCAGCGGGACGAACGCGTGTCCGTCCCGCCGAACCTCTTCACTCAAAAGGATGCAACCGTCTTCTAAACCGTCTGTCGAGACCTGCCGGTTCTGGCGTAGAGGCTGACCGCAAAGAGCACCGTTAGAGCCAACGTCATCGCTTTCACCTCGCCCGTCTTGATGTCTGAAGAAGACGCATAATCACGCACGGATTCCAAAAAGCCTAGCGGTCAGCTTGCAGCGTTAAGCCTGAGAGTCTTTGCACGGTTTCAAATCAACTTGACTGTCGCGCGGGCGGGAATGCTGAAAAGCAAAGGCCGACCGCCGACCGCCTCACTTGCGATAGCGAGGGGCGTGCCGGTACACTCTTCGGCGTTCCGACACAACCAAAAAACATTTGCGCGCGGCAGGCCTTTCGTCCCGCCGCCGAAGGGGTCGAGGATGAAGATTCACGAGTACCAGGCGAAGGAGCTTTTGAGTAAGTACGGCGTCGCGGTGCCCCGCGGCATCGTCGCGCGCTCGCCCGAGGAGGCGTACCAAGCGGCGAAGGAGCTGGGCACGGAGGTCGTCGTCGTCAAGGCGCAGATTCACGCCGGCGGGCGCGGCAAGGGCGGCGGCGTCAAGCTCGCCAAAAGCGCGGACGAGGCGCGCGAGGTGGCCGGTAAGATTCTCGGCATGAACCTCATCACGCACCAGACCGGCCCCGAGGGGCGCGAGGTGCGTACTATCCTCATCGAAGAGGGGCTGCCCATCGACAAGGAGTTCTACCTCGGCATCGTGCTCGACCGCGCCACGGGCCGCCCCGTCTTCATGGCCTCGTCGGCCGGCGGCATGGACATCGAGGAGGTCGCGGCCCACACGCCCGAGCTGATTCTCAAAGAGACCATCGACCCCGCGGTCGGCTTCCGCCCCTTCCAGGCGCGCAAGCTCGCCTTCGGGCTGGGCCTGCCCGCGCGCCTCGTCAACCAGGCGGCGAAGTTCATGCAGCAGCTTTACAACGCCTACGAGCAGACGGACGCCACGCTCATCGAAGTCAACCCGTTCCTGCTGACGCAGGACGGACGGCTCATCGCGCTCGACGCCAAGATGACCTTCGACGACAACGCGATGTTCCGCCACACCGACTTCCACGCCCTGCGCGACCTCAACGAGGAGGAGCCTCTGGAGATCGAGGCGTCGAAGTTCGACCTCAACTACATCAAGCTCGACGGCAACATCGCGTGCATGGTCAACGGCGCCGGGCTCGCGATGGCGACGATGGACATCATCAAGCTGGCGGGGGGCGAGCCCGCCAACTTCCTCGACGTGGGCGGCGGCGCCTCGCAGGAGCGCGTCGAGGCGGCCTTCCGCATCCTGCTCGCCGACCCGGCCGTGCGCGCCGTGCTCATCAACATCTTCGGCGGCATCGTCCGCACCGACATGGTCGCGCGCGGCGTCATCGAGGCCGCCAAGTCAATCGGCATCAAGGTGCCCATCGTCGTCCGGCTCGAAGGCACCAACGTCGAAGAGGGCCGCCGCCTCATCAGCGAGTCCGGCATGAACTTCACCGTCGGCGAAGGCATGAAGGACGCCGCCGAAAAGGTCGTCGCCCTCGCCAACCAGCAGGCCGCCTGAGGAGTAGACAGTAGACAGTAGTCAGTAGAAAAGCATTGCGGAGCCTGCTGACTACTGGCTACTGTCTACTTGAATTGCGATGAGAGGCCGCTCGCTCCTCAAAATACTCGTCAACGTCAGCCGCTTCGGCCTCGCGGCGCTCTTCCTCTTCGCGGCCGGCGCGAAGCTCTTCACGCTCTCGGACTTCGCGGCCAACCTCTCCAACCTCGTCGCGGAGCGTTGGGTCTGGCCGGCGGCCTTCGCCGTCATCGCCTCCGAGCTGTTCGCGGCCGCGCTGCTCCTTATTCCGCGCACCGCGCGCGTCGGGGCCCTGCTCGCGGCGGCGCTGCTGTTCGGCTTCGCCGCCTACGCGCTCTACTACGTCTACGTCCTCCGCGGCGAGCCGCTCGAATGCGGCTGCTTCGGCCGCCTCATCGCCAGCCAGCTCGGCGTCTCCACGGCGCTGCGCAACCTCGCCCTCCTCATCCCCTGCGCCCTCGTCTACCTCGGCCTCCCGCGCCTCCGCCGCCCCGAATAAAACCCTTCCCCGCACGCCCTTTTGTCGTTATAGTCTGGCTGAAAGACAGACTCATGTATCGTACCTGCTGCGGGCTGAAAAGTAACTGCCATGTCAAACGAGCTTCCGCTCACAGAGGCGTTGGAACTCTTCTACTCGTACTCCCACGAGGACGAGGATCTGAGGGACGGGTTGCAGACACACCTCTCCACGCTCAAGCGGCAGAATGTCATCAATGGCTGGCACGACCGCCGCGTCGTCGCGGGCGAAGAGTGGGGAGGGGAAATCGACGAGCACCTCAAGACGGCCGACATCATCCTGCTGCTCGTCAGCTCCGACTTCCTCGCCTCCGACTACTGCTACGCCACCGAGCTAACGTTGGCTATGAGGCGCCACGACGACGGAGAGGCGTGCGTCGTCCCCGTCATCCTGCGCCCCTGCGACTGGAAGGGCGTGCCCTTCGGCAAGCTCCAGGCGCTGCCGAAGAACGCGCGTCCCGTCACGACCTGGCCGAACCGCGACGAGGCCTTTACAGACGTTGCCATCGGCATCCGCAAGGCCGCCGCCGACTTGCTCGCACGGCGGCAGGCCGCCCTCGCGGCGGGCGCGGCGGGTGAGGCGCAGGCGGCCTCAGCGCCCAAGTCTGTCACGTCCTTCATCCCGCGCCCGCCCGTCGTCGGCTTCGTCGCGCGCCGCGACGAGCAGGGGCACGACACGCTGGAACTGCTCGCCGAAGAGCTCGCACCGGAGAAGAACCAGCTCGTGGCGCTCTGGGGCCCGGGCGGCTCGGGCAAAACGACGCTGGCCGCCGAATTCGTCCGCTCCGTGGCAGGCGTTTTCGGCGGCCGCGTCGCGTGGGTCAGTGCGCTCGGCCGCGTGGACTTCAGCCTCGCCACGCTGCTCGACGAGATCGCGATCAGGCTCGGCCGCGAGGAACTCCGTAAGCCGGCGCCCGAGCAGAAGGCGGCGAAGGTCGCCACGCTGGTGTCGAGTGAACCTACGCTCGTCGTGCTCGACAACTTCGAGACGATTTCGGAGGAGGTGCAGAGGCTCTGCCTCGATTTCCTCGCCCGTGCCGCCGCTTGCCCGGCGCTCATCACCACGCGCTGGCACATCAACCGCGATGACGTGTACAACGTGCCATTGGCGGCGATGACGATGGAGGAGGCGCGCGAGTTCCTCGGCCGCGTCGTCGAGCACACGCGCAAGCCATCCGCCTTCGACAAGCTCGACCACGACGACCTCATCCGCCGCTGCGAGGCCAACCCGCTCGTTATCCAATGGGTCATCCGGCAGATCGACCTGGCGAAGAGGCCGCAGGACGTGCTCAACGACCTGGGGCGCGGCGAAGGGGACGCCGCCGAGCGCGTCTTCGCGCGCTCGTTCAACCTCCCGCAACTCGGCGACGACTGCCGCGACGTGCTGCTCGCCCTCTCGCTCTTCACGCCCGACGCCTCGCGCGAATCCCTGGCCGACGTAACCGGGTTCGGCGACAGTTCGCGCCGCCTGGAGAAGGCCGTGGAGGGACTGTCGGCGCTCTGGCTGGTCGAGACGACGGAGGGGAACGAGCGCCTGTTCATTCGGGGGCTGACGCGCGAGTTGACGAAGTCGCTGCTCTCGAAGGACGGGCGCGCGGGCGATTTCCGGCGGCGCTACATCGACCACTTCCAGCGCCACGCCGAGGCCCACGAGCAGCCCACGCCCGAGGACTTGAACGCGCTGGAGCCGGAGAAGGACAACCTGCTCGGCGCGATGGATTCGGCGTTCGGGGCGCGGGACTGGGAGAGCGTGATGTGGATACGCAGCGCCCTCGACCATTTCTTAGACCTGCGCGGGTACTGGGACGAGGCGATCAGGAGCGGCGAGTTGGCGGAGGCGGCGGCGCGGGCGGCTAAGAATGACCCGGAGGTCGGACACTTTAAGGCAATGGTGGCGAGGATTCGCAGCAGCCGCGGCGAGTACGAAGAGGCGCGCAGGATTTACCAGGAGGCGGAGGGGATTTTCAAGCGCTGGGGCGACAAGAAGAGCGTCGCGGAGTGCCTGCACCAACTGGGGCTGATCGCCCAGCTTCAGGGAGACCTGAAGGAGGCACACCGTCTTTACAGCGCGAGCTTGGAGATCATGAAGCGACTCGGGAATCAGACCGCCGTCGCCTACACTATTCATCAGTTGGGTCGGGTCGCGCAGATCAAGGGTGACTTCGAAGAAGCGAGAGGGCTCTACGCAGAGAGCCTTGAAATCAGCAGGGGGCTCGACCTTCAGGAGGGCATCGCCGGCACCCTGAACCAGCTCGCGACGCTCGCGGTGCGCGAGGGCGATATCGAGGAGGCGCGGCGACTTTACGAGGCGAGTCTGGAGATCAAGAGGAAGCTGGGTAATCAGCACGGCGCGGCGCTGTCCCTTGGTAATCTGGGTCTGCTCGCTGAAAAGGAGGGCAGGAAGGCTGAGGCCGCGCAGCTTTTCAGAGAGGCTCTATCTATTTTTGAGAAGCTCCGGTCGCAATGGGCGGAGGACGCTCGCAGAGGTTTGAAAAGAGTGAGTGATACGGATGACGGCGCCAGTTGACTGGCGCAGACAGTGGGCGCGCGTGCGCCCTTGCTACGTTGTACGCTTAAAGCCGGCGCGCTTTTTACGTCGCGGCAACAGGTCGGAGGTGAGATGGCGACTTTAAGTTTCTGGGGTGGGGTGGGGACGGTGACGGGGTCGAAGTATCTGGTGGAGAGTGGTGGGAGCCGGGTGCTGGTCGATTGCGGGTTGTTTCAGGGGTTGAGGGAGTTGAGGGAGCGGAATTGGGAGGACCCGCCGTTCGACGTGGGGAGTCTGGACGCGGTCGTGATCACGCACGCGCACGTGGATCATACGGCGTATTTGCCGCGGCTGGTAAGGCTCGGTTTTAAAGGGCCGGTCTTCTGCTCGAAGGGGACGGCGGATTTGTTGAAGCTGCTGCTGCCGGACTCGGCGCGTTTGCAGGAGGAGGAGGCGGAGTACAGGAACCGCAAGGGTCTGACGCGGCACCAGCCCGCGCTGCCGCTCTACACCGAAGCTGACGCGCGCGCGGCCATCAAGCTGATTCGCACCTGCCCGAACACGGGCGAGCCGACCGAGGTCGCCGAAGGGGTAAGCGCGTCGTTCCACGTCGCGGGGCACATCCTCGGGTCGAGCCTCGTGCTGCTCGAACTCGAAGGGGCGGGGGACGACGGGAAGGGAAGGCGCGTGCTCTTCTCGGGCGACCTCGGGCACTACGACCAGCCGATCATACCCGACCCCGTCGCGCCGGCGGTGTGTGACTACATGCTCGTCGAGTCCACCTACGGCGACCGCCTGCACGACCCCGAAGACCCGAAGGTCGCGCTCGCGCGCGTCATCAACGAGGCGGCCGGGCGCGGCGGCCCCCTCCTCATCCCCGCCTTCGCCGTCGGCCGCACGCAGGAGTTGCTTTATCACATCCGGGAGCTTGAGGACGAAGGGCGCATCCCCATCCTCCCCGTGCGCGTGGACTCGCCGATGGCGGCGGCCGCGACCCAAATCTACTCCCGCAACCGCGAAGAGCACGACGAGGAGTACGCGGGCGTCGTCGAGCAGAACAGACACCCCCTGCGGACGCGCACGATGGTGACGGCCTCGACGCGCGAGGAGTCGAAGCGCCTGAACGCCGAGAAGGGGACGCGCGTCATCATCTCCGCGTCGGGGATGATGACGGGCGGCCGCGTGCTGCACCACGCGCGCCGCATCCTGCCGGACGAGCGCGCGACCGTCCTCTTCGTCGGCTACCAGGCCGCCGGCACGACGGGGCGGAAGGTTCTGGAAGGCTCGCGCTTCGTCCGCGTCATGAAGGAGGACGTGCCCGTCCGCTGCCACGTCGAGCGCATCGGCGGGCTCTCGGCGCACGCCGACTGGAAGGAAGTCCTGCGCTGGCTTGAGCCCTTGAGGGAGACGCCGCCGCGCCGCTCCTTCACCACCCACGGCGAGCCCGAGGCCGCCGCCGCCATGGCCGGCCACATCCGCGAACACTTCGGCTGGCGCGTTGACGCGCCCGAGTACGGCCAGACGGTCGAGCTTGAGTGAGCGCCCCGCGGACGTGGGGCGGCTTTCCCGGCGGGCGCGTCGGCGTGGTATACTCCGCGTTCAAACAAAGAAATAAAATTCGGTCTTGAGGAGCGAGACGTTGAGCGTACTTGTAGACAAAAATACGCGGCTCGTCGTGCAGGGCATCACGGGCAAAGAGGGCACGTTCCACACGAAGCAGATGGTGGAGTACGGGACGCAGGTCGTCGGCGGCGTGACGCCGGGCAAGGGCGGGACGACGCACGAGGGCATACCCGTCTTCAACACCGTCGCCGACGCCGTCGAGCAGGCCGGCGCCAACGCCTCGGTCATCTACGTGCCGCCGCCGTTCGCCGCCGACGCCATCATGGAGGCGGCCGACGCCGGGCTGCCGCTCGTCGTCTGCATCACCGAGGGCATCCCCGCGCTCGACATGGTGAAGGTCAAGGAGTACCTCGCGGACAAGCCGACCCGGCTCATCGGCCCGAACTGCCCCGGCGTCATCTCGCCTGGCAAGTGCAAGATCGGAATCATGCCCGGCCACATCCACAAGGAGGGGCGTATCGGCGTCGTCTCGCGCTCGGGGACGCTGACGTACGAGGCCGTCGGGCAGCTGACCAAGCTCGGCCTCGGCCAGTCTACCGCCATCGGCATCGGCGGCGACCCCATCGTCGGCACCACGCACCTGAACGCGCTCGCGCTCTTTCAGGACGACCCCGAGACAGAGGCCATCGTCATGATCGGCGAGATCGGCGGCACCGCCGAGGAAGAGGCGGCCGCCTTCGCGCGCGACAACGTGACTAAGCCCATCGTCGCCTTCATCGCCGGCCAGACCGCGCCCCCGGGCCGCCGCATGGGGCACGCCGGCGCCATCATCGCCGGCGGCAAGGGCACGGCCGCCGAGAAGATGAAGGCTTTGGAAGAGGCCGGCATCCGCGTGGTGCATTCGCCCGCCGACATCGGGCAGGCGGTGAAGGACTCGCTCGGAACAACGGCCGCAGCAAAAAACTAAGCATAGTGAGGAAGGTTAATGTCAGAACAGGACGGAAAATTTATCTGGGGTAACCATATTACCTTTGGCATCATCAAGCCCGATGCAGTGCGCGATGGCAAGATGGGCGCAATCTTACAACGTATAACGGACGCGGGTTTTAAAATCCGCGCTATGAAGCTGATTCATTTGACGAAGACGGAGGCCGAAGGCTTCTACGCGGTGCATCGTGAGCGGCCATTCTTCGGCGAACTAACGACTTTCATGTCGAGCGGTCCGTGCGTTGTCATGGCGCTACAGAAAGAGAACGGGGTCAAGGCGTGGCGTGACCTGATGGGGGCGACTGACCCCGCTAAGGCCGACGAGGGTACGCTGCGCAAGGATTTTGCGAACTCCATTGGCGAGAACGCTGTCCACGGCTCCGACTCTCTTGATAACGCTAAGACCGAGCTGGCCTACTTCTTCAGCCAGTTGGAAATTGTCCAAAGCTGAGGGCTTCGAGGTTCAAATGGGCATCATCAGCGACGTGATAGAGAACACGCGCGCCATCATCAAGGGGATGATGACGACCGCCTCGTACATCCCGCGCGAGAAGTGGACGGTGCAGTACCCGGACGAGCCGGTCACGCTCCAGCCTCGCTTCCGCGGGCAGCACCTACTGCACGTTGACGAGCTGGGGCGCGAGAAGTGCGTCGCCTGCTACCTCTGCGCGGCCGCCTGCCCTTCGGACTGCATCTACATCGTCGCCGACGACGATCCGCGCCCGCCCAAGGAGCGCACGGGCGTGGACGAGCGCTACGCCAAGGTCTACAACATCGATTACGGCCGCTGCATCTTCTGCGGCTTCTGCGTCGAAGCCTGCCCGAAGGACGCCATCACGCACGGCTTCAACTTCGAGTTGTCGGTCTACTCGCGCGCCGACTTGCTCAAGACCAAGGACGACCTCCTCATCACCAAGCAGAAGCAGTCGCCCAACTACCGCGTCGCCTTCGCCGACGAGGAGATAGACTCCGAGTACAAGATGGTCTGAAGTCGGGGCGCGTCCCGAACCCCGCGGGGCACGCGGCGCTTCAAAGGCGCCGCGTGCCCCTTTCTCCGTCACGGCGGAACTCTTTGGGGGTCTGCCCCGTCCAGCGGCGGAAGGCGCGGTGAAAGGCGCTCGGCTGCGAGAAGCCCGTCAGGTACGAGACCTCGCAGATGGCCACCTCACGGTCGCGCAGGTAGAACTCGGCCAGCGCGCGCTGCACCTCTTCGAGCAGCCCCTGGAAGGACGTGCCCTCCTCACGCAGCTTCCTCTGGAGCGTGCGCGGGCTGACGCCCAGCCTCCGGCATGCGGCCTCGACCCGAGCCTCGCCGCCGGGCAGCCCCTCCTTAATCACTTCCCGAACGCGGCCGGCGAAGCCCCCGCCCCGCGCCGCGCCGGCCAAAGACTCTTCGGCCTGTCGTTCGAGCAGCGAGCCGAGCGTCAGGTCTGCCCCGACGAGCGGCAGCTCCAGAATTGAAGCGTCAAAGACGAGCTTTGTGAGCGGCGCTCCGAAGCGCACGGGCGCGCGGAAGATTCGCGCGTGCTCCGACACGTCTCCGGGGCTCGGGTGTTCAAAGTGAACCTCGCGCGGTGCCCAGTCGACGCCGGTCAGCCCGCGCCCGACCCGCACCATCGTCGAGAGCATCTCTTCGGACTCCTGCCGGCGCCCGCGCGGCGCGACCTCCGCCGTGCGGTAGTGGTATGCGAGGTGCGCGTCCGCGCCCGAGACTTCGAGCGAGAACTCAACGGCCTTCGTCCTGAGCCGCTGGTAGCGAATCACCGAGCCGAGCGCCTCGCCGAAAGTCCGGCGGTTGATCGTGACGTAGCCGAGCAGGCCGTAGGTCTTCGCGTCCGTCCGCTCGCCGACGTGCAGCCCGAACGAGTCGTCCCCGGTCAGACGCGCGCCGCATTCGGCGAGCTTGAGAAGCCGCGTGAACGGTATCAGGCTGTCGGCCTCTTCCAGCCCCGCGGGGTCGAGGCCCGTGGCGCGGCAGAGCACTTCCGGCGCGACCCCAAGGGCGCCGGCGGCCTCGGCGAATTTGATGGCGGCGCTGACCGGAATCTCGTAAATGACAGGCATAAAGTCACCGCGTCGAACCCGAAAGGCATTCTAAGAGCGCCGGGGCGGCCCGGCAAATCTCGCCCCGACTCGCGCGTGCGAAGGGCTGGCGCGCGCGGTCAACACGCTGGCGCGAAATGCAAATGCTCCGACGCGCGCGCGCCGGGCTCTTGCGTCTACAATGACGCAGGAACGGCGCGCACGCCCTCCGCGGCGACGCACCGTCCACCCTTTTAATTCGGCCGGAGAAGAAGATGCTTCATCAGTTCAGGGCTTTACGAAGCCGCACCATACTGCCGCTCGCGGCGTCGCTCGCGCTCGCGCTCGCCGGACTTGTTTCGGTCAGCGCGCAGAGCGCGGCCGCCGGGAGTGCCGCGGCGAAGTCCTCGCCGCCCTCCCTGTCCGCCGGAGAGCGCGTCGAGGTGTTCGAGGAGGTCTGGAAGACCATCGACAAGAGGTACTACGACCCTTCGTTCAACGGGGTCGATTGGGCTGCGGTGCGCGGGCGCTACCGGCCTCTGGTCGAGGCGTCGGCGGACGAAGAGGAGTTTTACGACCTGCTCAACCGGATGGCGGGGGAGCTGCGCGACGCGCACACGCGCGTGCGCTCGCCGCGCCAGAACCGTGACCGCAGGAAACAGGAGGCCACCACCGCGGGCGTCATTATCTTTGAAGTCGAAGGCACGCCGGTCGTTTTTGACGTGACTCCCGACTCCGAAGCGGCGCGCGCCGGCGTGCTGCCCGGCATGACCGTGCGGACGGTCGGCGGCCGCCCCGTGGCCGAAGCCCTCGCCCAAGCGCGCGCCGAGGTCGGGCCTTCGTCGTCCGAGCGCGCCGCGCGCGTCCTCTCGTACCTGCGACTGATTGCGGGCGCGCCCGGCTCGACACTCGAACTCGGCCTCGCGCGCGCCGACGGCACGCCTCTCGACCTCAGGCTGACGCGCCGGACGGTCTCGGCGGCGCCGCGGTTTGACGCGCGCCTCCTGCCGTCCGGCCACGCCTACGTCAGGTTCGACCGCTTCCGACCGCCCGTCGGCAGTCGGTTGAAAGAGGCTCTGGCGAAGTTCAAAGACGCGCCGGGGCTCATCCTCGACCTGCGCGCCAACGGCGGCGGGGACGGGAGGGAAGGGCTCCGCGTCGCCGGGTACTTCTTCGACGAAAAGGTCTCCGTCGCGCGAGTCGTCACGAGGACGGGCAAACCGCCTTCGGCACTTTTCGGGCTGGTCAGCCTGCCCAAAGTGTTTGAGGCCGGCGGGAAGGGCGGGCGGCTCTACACGCACCCGGTCGTCGTCCTCGTCAACGAAGGCACGGGCAGCACCGCCGAGCTGATCGCCAACGGTTTACAGGAGCAGGGGCGCGCCTACGTCGTCGGCACGCGCTCCTGCGGCTGCGTGCTGGGCGTCCTGAAGCACCGAGAGCTGAAGGGCGGCGGCGACCTCTCCGTCAGCGAAATCGGATTCGTCACGCCGAAAGGGCGCAGGCTGGAGGGCGAGGGCGTCGCGCCGGATAAGTCCGTGCCCGTCACGCTGAGAGACCTCCGGGCGGGTCGCGACGCCGCACTTGAGGAGGCGGAGGCGTATCTCAAAAGCCGCCCCGGTCGGGGAAACTAAAATCTTCGGGCGCCGCCGAAATTGGCTGTAACCGTTCGCGCCCGGAAGTTGTCTTAACTAATAGGCCGCACTCTCCCGCCGGGGCGTCCGAGACGCGCCGGGGAGCAGTGCGGCTTAAATTTTTTGGACAATGAAAAGGGGGAAAGTATGAAGAAGTTTCTGGCACTTGCTCTGACGTTCGCTTCGGTCGGTTTCGCGGCCTCGACGGCCGAGGCGAAGGCGGCCAATCCGTCAAACTCGGTCGTCGCCGTGACCGTGGCGAAGGCCGCGCCCGCCGCCCAAATCTGGCGTAACCGCAACCGTAACCGCGGCCGCGTCCGCGTCACGACGCAGTCGCGCCTCGTGCGGGTCGGCCGCAGGGTCTACCGCGAGACCTACCAGGTTCGGTACATGCCGAACGGCCGCACGCAGACCAGACTCATCAGCCGCGTCCGCGTCCGTTAAAGACCGGCCGGTGAGTTGAAAAGCCGGCCCGTCCCGCGCGAAAAGCGGGGCGGGCCGGCTTTTTTTACGCGCCGGCGACGCGCGCGAGGCGGTCGCGGTCGAGGATGGTGATGTGTTTGCGGCCGATGGAGATGAGGTCGGCGGCCTTCAGCTCGTTGAGCGCGTTGGTGGCCGTCTCGCGGTAGACGCCGAGGCGCTCGGCGATGTCCTGGTGCGTGAGGCCGTCCACAGAGTCGCCGTCCGACTCTCGCAGGAGCAGCGCGGCGACGCGCGCCGGGATGCCTTTGAAGACCGTGTCTTCGAGCTGGCGCTCGGCTTCGAGCACGCGGCGGCCGAAGGCTTCGAGGATGCGGCGCGCAATCTCGGGCTTGCTGACGAGCAGGCGGTTCAGGACGCCGCAGTTCATCGTGACGATGGTCGAATCCTCCGTCACCTCGGCGAAGGTGTCGTACATGCCCTGTCCGATGCAGGACATCTCGCCGAAGAAGCTGAACGGCAGGAGGTGCGCGATGACGAGCTTTCGCCCCTCGGGCGACATGCGGTAAATCTGCACCGCGCCCTCGCGCAAAAGGAACAGCGCCTCGCCCGTCTCGCCCGGCGTGTAGAGGACGGCGCCGCGCCGGAAAGTGCGCGTCGTCGTCACGCGCTCGACCTCGCGCAACTCCTCCGGGGTCATCCCCTGAAAGAGGTCTGGGCCGTAAGTCTCGTTGGGTCTTGTGCTCATAAAAACCCGCCCGAAAGTCGTCAGATGCGCGCGGGGGGCGCGGCGTTCCAGTGTACGACGGACGGCCGCCCGGCCGCGAGCCGGCCTCGGTAATCACGATTACTGAAGCCGGGGGGCGGGGCGGCGCATACTGGCCTCCGAGCGTGCCGCCCGGCGGCGGCGCGCGGTTTTTGAGAACGCGACCGAGAACAGGAGATAAAAGAGATGAGCCAGTATGTTTCGGCGTTGGACGACGCGGGCTTCGAGCGCGAGGTGGCGGGCTCGGACTTGCCGGTGGTGTTGGACTTCTGGGCGGAGTGGTGCCCGCCGTGCCGCATGCTCGCGCCGACCTTCGAGGAGCTGGCGAAGGAGTACGCGGGGCGCGTGCGCTTCCTCAAGCTCAACGTCGACGAGAACTCGCAGGTGCCGCAGCGCTTCGGCATCAAGGGCATCCCGACGCTCGTCTTCTTCGACGGCGGCCGCGAGGTCGAGCGCGTCGTCGGCGCCAGCAGCCGCGAGGCGCTCGCGCGCATCGTCGAGAAGTACGTGAAGGTCGCCGCCTGAGCGACCTCCCCCGTGAGGGTTACCGGAGGGGCGCGGGTGTCATGCCCGCGCCCCTCCTTCGTTCCGGCGCCAGCCTCCGCGCACGCGCCGTTTCGTGATAATCTCCGCGCTGCTTTCGAGTCCTTAAAACCCCCAACCCGTGCAAGTGAGGTCAGTGTGATGCCCGAGACCGGCCGCCCCGAGATGACGCTCGAATCGCTGCGCTCCGTCCCGCTCTTCGCCTCGCTCGACGACGAGGCGGCGTCCGCCCTGCGCGAGCTGCTCAAGCCCGAACTGCGGCCCGCCGGCAGCGTCCTCTTCCGCAAGGGCGAGCCCGGCGGCGCGATGTACCTCATCGAGGGCGGGCGCGTCCGCATACACATCCGCGACGACGACGGCGACGAGGTGACGCTCGCAGAGCTTGCGGCCGGCGACTTCTTCGGCGAGATGTCCATCCTCGACGGCAAGCCGCGCTCGGCGACCGCCACCGTCTCGGAGGAGGCGCGGCTCGCGGTGCTCTCGCGCGATGGTTTTCACACCTTCGTCAACCGCACGCCGCAGGTCGGGCTCTCGATGCTCGCCGCCATCACCGAGCGGCTGCGCCACACGGACGAAATGCTGCGCCAGCGCGTCACGCGCAACCTCAACGAGGTGGACGAGGAGCGCCAGACCTTCTCAGACCGCATGGCGCACGCCCTCTCGGAGTTCGGCGGGAGCTGGAAGTTCATCGCCGCCACCGTCGCCTTCATCATCTTCTGGGTGGTCTACAACACGGTCTGGCGTAACGACCGGGGCATCGACCCGTTCCCCTACTCGTTCCTCGACGTGATCAACGGCATCGTCGCCGCGCTGCTGGCGCCCATCATCCTCATCTCGCAGAACCGGCAGAACGACAAAGACCGCCTCCGCGCCGACCTCGACTTTCAGGTCAACCTCAAGAACGAGCTGGCGCTGGGCGAAGTCATGCGCCGCCTCGACCTCCTCGAATCCGAGCGCCTGCCGCACCTCTTCTCCGAGCTGAGAGAGGAAATAAAAGGTAGACGGTAGACGGTAGACAGTAGTCGGTAGGCTCCGCTCCGCGGACGTTGACATCGGGGAAGCGGACGCTTCGCCGGCGAGGTTTTTCTACCGGCTACTGACTACTGTCTACCGTCTACTCCCTGATACAATGAGCGCGTTCTACTCAATTCCGACAACCGTTTTTCGCTTGAGGTCTAATGATTCAGGCCGTCTTTTTTGACTTCAACGGCGTCATCATCGACGACGAGCCGTTGCAGATGAAAGCCTACCAGGAGGTTTTGGGGCGCGAGGGGATGACGCTCACGGAGGCCGACTACTACGGCTCGCTCGGGATGGACGACGTGACGTTTTTGCGCTCGGCCTACGGGCGGGCGGAGAGGGAGCTGGACGACGAGACGCTCGGCCGCATCGTCGAAGCCAAGACGGCCGCGCACCGCAAGCTTCTGGAGGGCGAGCTGCCGCTCTTCCCCGGCGTCGTGACATTCATCAAGGCTTGCGCGCGCCGCTACGCCGTCGGGCTCGTCAGCATGGCGCGGCGCACGGAGATTGACCACGTGCTCGAACGCGCCTCGCTCACGCCCTACTTCGGGGTCGTCGTCAGCGCGCAGGACGTGACCGCCTGCAAGCCCGACCCGTCCTGCTACAACAGCGGGCTCGAATTTCTCAACCGCAGGCGCGGCGGCGAGCACATCATCCCGCTGCGCGCCGACGAGTGCCTCGTCGTCGAGGACTCGCCGCCGGGCGTCCGCTCGGCGCGCGCCGCCGGGATGCGCACGCTCGGCGTCACCAACACCGTCCCCGACAGTGCGCTCCGCGAAGCCGGCGCCGACTCCGTCACGCGCAGCCTCGCCGACTGGACGCCCGACGCCGTCCACCACGTCTTCGACACGGAATGGGGAAAATAGGACTGAGTGATGAGGACTGAGGACTGAGTTAAGAGCCCTCTTCAACTGAGTCCTCAGTCCTCATCACTCAGTACTTTCTTATGACTCCTGCTGACAAGCTGGCGGCGGCGGAGGTGCGGCGGCGGTTCGCGTCGGAGGTTTCGCGGCCCGGGGGGATAATTGACCTCGGGCGCGCGGCGCTGCTGATAGGCGCGGAGGAGGAGCCGCGCCGCGCGGATGTCGAAGGCAGCCTCGCGCGGCTGGACGAGATGGGCGACGGGGCGCGCTCGCGCGCGGCCGGGTGGGGCGGGTCTCGCGTCGAGGCGCTCAACCGCTACCTCTTCGACGAACTCGGGTTCGCGGGCAACGAGGCCGACTACTACGACCCGCGCAACAGCATGCTCCACCACGTGCTCGGCCGCCACACGGGTATTCCCATCACGCTCTCGGTCATCTACGCGGAGGTGGGCCGCCGCGCGGGGCTCGAAGTCGAGGGCCTAGGGCTTCCCGGCCACTTCATCGTCCGCGCGCGCGAGGGCGGGGGCGAGTGGATTCTGGTAGACCCTTTCAACGGGCGTCTGACCGACCGCGAGGAGTGTCAGTCGCGGCTCGATTTGATTTACGAGGGCAGGCTCTCGCTTGAGGACGCGCACCTGCGGCCGGTCGGCGCGCGCTTCATCCTCGTGCGGATGCTCGGCAACCTGAAGGCCGTCTACGCGCGCGCGCAGCTCTACAAACGCGCGCTCGCGGCCGTCGAGCGCATACTCCTTCTCACGCCCCACGACATCGAGGAGCGGCGCGACCGCGGCATGCTCCTCGCACAGCTCGGCCGCCTGCCCGAAGCCATCGACGAGACGGAGCACTACCTCAACCTCGCCCCCGAAGCCCCCGACGCCGACTCCGTCCGCGAGCAACTCAACAAGATGCGTGTGAAGCAGGCGATGAGGAATTAAGAGTTCAAAGTCGCAAGTTCAAAGTTCAAAGTTCCAGATCGAAGGCTTCGGGTTTCAACCTGGAACTTTGAACTTGCGACTTTGAACTCTGTATTACTCCGGCTTCCCCTTGCAGGTGGGGCCGAAGAGGGCGGGAATTTTGCCGCTGAGGATGGGGTAGTCCTGCGCCGTGGCGTTGAGCGGGAGCCATTCGGCGTACTGTTCGGGGAGCGACGCGTCGGCGAAGATGGCCTCGACGGGGCATTCGGGGACGCAGGCGTCACAGTCGATGCAGGTCTCGGGGTTGATGTAGAGGCGGTCGGGCAGCTCGTGAAAAGCCTCGACGGGGCAGACCGCCGCGCAGTCGGTGTACTTGCAATCGACGCAGTCCTCTGTCACCACATAAGTCATCGCTCGGTTGTTTCCTTCGGCTGAGATGGGCGTTCCGGTGAAGTGTGATTTTACGACGCGACGCGCCCGTGTCAAACGGAGGGAGGGGGACAGTACCGCGAGCGAGGCGCGTGTCGGTGGGAACAATTAACAGGGACGTGCGGGACAGACAGGATAAAGCGATTTCAGATTTAAGATTTCAAATTTGAAATTTCAAATCTTTAATCCTCGTCATGTTCGTCCCGCACACCCCTGTTAATTCATTCTCACGCCGCGTCAACGGTTCGACTTGCAGCCCGGGTGGTCGCAGGTGCAGACCGAGGTGGGGTCGGAGTCGTTGGCGTCCTCGCAGTAGTCGCTGCAAAACCTGCGCCCGCCCGCGACCATGCAGGTGCAGGTCTGGTGCGCGCACTTCTTCTCGTCCGTCCTGACGGGGTCTGGCATCTCGACTGTTCTCCCCTCTTTAAAGTTTAAAGGCCGCTAGCGCCCCTCGTTGCCGCCCTCGCGCGTGTCGGCGGGGCCGGGCTGCGTCTCGGTGCGGTTCGACTGGTCACGCACCTGCATCGGCGGGTTGGCCTCCTGCACGACCTCGTTCTCGCGCTCGTGCATCGCCTGGTTCTTCTTGTCCTTGCGCCCGCCGTCCTTCTTCTTCCTGTCTGCTCCTGACATCTGTCCCTCCGTTCGGTGTTAAGTGGAAAACTTCAGCCGGCGGTCGTGTCGCCGCCGAGCAGCGTCAGCACTTCGCCGGTGATGTAGCTCGAATCGGCCTCGGACGCGAAGAAGACGTAGGCCGGGGCCATCTCTTCGGGCTGCGCCGGCCGCTTGAACGGCGTGTCGGAGCCGAACTTCGCCACGTCCTTCGCATCCTTGTCCGCGGGGTTGAGCGGCGTCCAGACCGGCCCCGGCGCGACGCAGTTGACGCGGATGCGGCGCTCGACGAGGTTCTGCGCGAGCGACTTGGTGAAGGCGTGGATCGCGCCCTTCGTCGCCGAGTAGTCCAGAAGCTCCTTGCTGCCTTCGAGCCCCGTGATCGAGCCCGTGTTGATGATGCAGGCGCCCTCGGTCATGTGCGCGAGCGCCGCCTTCGCCATGTAGAAGTAGCCGTAGATGTTCGTCTTGAAGGTGCGGTCGAACTGCTCGTCCGAAACGTCTTCAATCGTCTCCTGGTGCTGCTGGAAGGCGGCGTTGTTGACGAGGATGTCGAGCTTGCCGAACTCCTCGACCGTGCGCCCGACGGCCTCGCGGCAGAACGCGGCGTCGCGCACGTCGCCCGGGATTAAGAGCGCGCGCCGCCCCTCGCGCTCGACCGCCCCGCGCGTCTCCTCGGCGTCCGACTGTTCTTCGGGCAGGTAGACTATCCCCACGTCCGCGCCCTCGCGCGCGAAGAGCACGGCCACCGCGCGGCCGATGCCGGAGTCGCCGCCGGTGATGAGCGCCGCGCGGTTGTTGAGCTTGCTCGACCCGCGGTAGTGCGGGGCCTCGTAGCGCGGTTTGAGCGCAAGCTCGGACTCAAGCCCCGGCTTCTCGACGTGCTGCGCCGGCATCGACTCAGGCTGCTCCGACACGCGCGGCGGCGACCCCGCACGCTTCGCCGCGGACTTCTTCGCCGCCGATTTCTTGCCCGCGGACTTGGCCGACTTCTTCGCCGCGCCGCCCTTCTTCGCGCCCTGCTTGTTCGATTTGGTAGCCATCAACTCTCCTGTGGATGAGATTCTGCCGTCGGGCGTCGGCCGCACGCGGGCGGACTTTCGCCTGAGAATTTTTCTTCGGGGGAGTTCGGTGAAAGGGGAATTGGTACGGCCGAGATTATAGGCAGGCCCGAGCACGGATTTCTAGTCTAACTATCAAGTTTCTGTCTTTAAAGTCGGAACCGCCTGCGGTGGCGGGCGGCCCTTCGCGACTCGGAGCTTCCG
>DASWNR010000420.1:0-13881 GCA_036399155.1 Pyrinomonadaceae bacterium | reverse complement strand
GCGCCAGCCCGTCGCGTCCGCGGGCATCACGACGCTCGACTCGGCGACCTTCTGCCCGCCGCCCATCGTGACCGGCTCGGGGCGCGAGTAGGCGTTGCTCGTCTCGGCGGCGGCCGGCGCGACGCGCCAGAAGTAGTTTCCGGGCGGGAGGTCTTTGATGACGTGCTGGCGCCCCTCGACCGCCTGGTCGAAGACGATGTCCTCGAACCTCTCGTCGGTGGCGAGTTGTAGCCGGTAGCGGTTGACGCCGGGCTTGCCCTGCCAGCGGACGAGTATCGACGGCGGCAGCTTCGTCGCCTGCGGGTCGCCGGCCGGCGCTTCGACGCCGGGCAAAAGGTCTGTGCCCGGCTTGACCTTCTCGGGCTTCTTCTTCTGCGGGGCCGACTTTCGCTGCGCCGGCGCGGCGGCGAAGGCCGACGAGGAAAGGCACGCCGCGAGCGCGAGTGCGCCGAGCGAGCGGCGGCGAGGGGTTCTGAATTCGTGAATCATGGGGCCTCGTTGAGTTTGTAGCCGACGCCGCGCACGGTCAGGACGTACTGCGGGTTCCTGGGGTCGGGTTCTATCTTGCGGCGCAGGCGGTTGATGTGCGGGTCCACGTTGCGCTGGTAGCCTTCGTACTCCGTGCTCCACACCTCGTCGAGCAGGTCGTTGCGCGACCACGCGCGGCCGGGCTCGCTCGCCAGGCGTTCGAGGATGTGGAACTCGAGCGGCGTGAGGTCGACGCGGTTGCCGCCGACCGTGACCTCGTGGCGCCGCTTGTCGATGACGAGCTCGCCCACCTCGATGCGATCCTTCTTCTCGTCGTCGGGGCGCGCCGACCATTTCCCCGCGCGGCGCAGCAGCGCCTCGACGCGCACCTCAAGCTCGCGCGGGCTGAAGGGCTTGGCGAGGTAGTCGTCCGCCCCCGCCTGGAAGCCCGCGACCTTGTCGTCCACGGCGTCGTGCGCCGTGAGGAACATCGCCGGCGTCTCGACGCCGCGGTCGCGTACGCGCCGCAGCAGTTCGAGGCCGGACATCCCCTGCATCGACACGTCGAAGATGAAGCAGTCGAACACGCCCGAGAGCGCGTGTTCGAGCGCCTCCTCGGCGCTCTCCTTCTCTTCGACCTCGAAGCCCAGCCGCCGGAAGTACTCGGCGAGCAGCATCCTCATGCTCAGGTCGTCGTCTACGATCAGTATCCGAAGGCTCACGCGTCCCACCTGAATTTGTGTCGTGGTAGAGCTTTAACCTACTAAGTTCTGCGCGCCGGGATTATAACGCAAGAACAGCGAAGATGCGCTCCCGGTGGGGCGAAGCGCGCCCGCGGCTTTGGACTCTTTTCGTGTTCCTTGACGCCCAAAGCCCCCGCTCCGTATAGTTTGGTTTTACCGAGAGGCGGCGCGAATCATCCCCTCCAAAACCGACGACCGAGAAGGCGGGCTCCGGGCGACTACTTCATGCGCGACCTACGGCGACTCCTATTCTACCTCAAGCCGCACGGGGGGAAGTTCGCGCTCGCGACCGTGGCGATGCTCTTCGTCGGGCTGCTGCAAAGCGCCATCGGCGCGCTCATCGTCCCCATCTTCGACCAGGCGCTGCGCCAGGACGGCGGCGAGGCGCAGCGGACGCCCACGCTCTTCGGCCTCCAGCACGTCATCCCCGACTCGGGCTTCGAGGCGTGGCGCACCATCGCCGTCCTGCTCGTCGGCTTCACCGTCGCCAAGGGCGTCGCCGAATATTTTTCCACCTACCTGATGGCCCGGGTCGGGCAGGAGTCGGTTCTCAAGTTGAGGACTGACATGTACGCGCACCTGCACTCGCAGTCGGCCGACTTCTTCGAGCGCCACCGCACGAACTACCTCGTCTCGCGCCTCGTCGGCTCGGCCGCCGCCATCGAGACGGCCGTCTCGAACACCCTGCGCGACATGCTGCGCGAGGGCTTCACGCTCGCCTGCTTCCTGACGGCCTCGTTCTACTACTCGTGGCGTCTGACGCTCGGCTCGCTCGCCATCGCGCCGCTCATCGGGTTCCTGACGGCGCGCTTCGGGCGCTCGCTCCGCAACCTCGCGCGCGAGTCCTACGAGGGCAACCAGCAGTTGGTGGACACGGCGCAGGAGGCTCTGTCGAACCAGACCATCGTGAAGGCTTACGTCGCCGAGGCGCGCGAGCTGGGGCGCTTCGAGCGCGTCGCGCGCCAGATCATGCGCGCCAACCTGCGGACGGCGAAGATTCACGGCATCGCGCCCAACATCATCGAGCTGATCGGCGTCCTGGCCGTCGCGGCGCTGCTCTTCTTCGCGCAGCGCGAGATCCTGTCGGGGCGGATGAACGCGGCGCTCTTCATCACGTTCCTCTTCTTCCTCTTCTCAAGCTACGACCCGATGCGCAAGCTCTCGCGGCTGCACAACGGGATGGAGCAGGCGCTCGCCGCCGCGCGCCACGTCCTCGAAGTGATGGACGAGCGCGCCGAGATGCCCGAGAAGCCCGGCGCCGTCACCCTCAAGCCGCTCGCCGGGGCCATCGAGCTGAAGAACGTCCAATTCGGCTACGGCAACGAGGGGCGGCCCGTGCTGCGCGACATCTCCCTGCGCATCCCGGCCGGGCAGATGGTCGCGCTCGTCGGCGAGTCGGGCGGCGGCAAGTCGACGCTCACCAAGCTCGTCCCGCGCTTCCACGACCCCACGGGGGGCGCGGTGCTCTGGGACGGGACTGACCTGCGCGACGCGACGCTGGCGTCTCTGCGCGGCCACACCGCGCTCGTCACGCAGGAGACCGTGCTCTTCAACGACACGGTGCGCTACAACATCTCTTACAGCCGCCCCGACGCGCCCGAGGCCGAAGTCGAGGCCGCCGCACGCGCCGCGCACGCGCACGAGTTCATCGCCGAACTGCCGCACGGCTACGACACGGTCGTCGGCGAGCGCGGCATCTTCCTCTCGGGCGGCCAGCGCCAGAGGCTCGCCATCGCGCGCGCCGTGCTCGCCGACTCCTCGGTGCTCGTGCTCGACGAGGCGACTTCGGCGCTCGACGCCGAGAGCGAGCGGCTCGTCCAGAAGGCGCTCGCGAACCTGACGCGCGGCCGGACGACCATCGTCATCGCGCACCGGCTCTCGACCGTGCGCCGCGCCAACCTGATAGTCGTCATCGAGCGCGGCCGCATCGTCGAGACCGGCAAACACTCCGAGCTGCTCGCGCTCGGCGGCGCATACCGACGGCTCTACGAACTGCAATTCGCTGACGAGGAGGAGGGCGAGGAAGTAGCCAGCAGGCAGTAGGAGGGGAGTGGTCAGTAGTCAGTAGACGGTAGGCTCCGCGCCGTCGTCATTGACGCTGGAAGGCTGACGGCCCGGCTCATAAAGTTTTCTACTGTCTACTGTCTACTGTCCACTGACTACTATGAAATCCATGACCGGGTTCGGCAGGGGCACGGCGCAGGGCGAGGGCTACAACGTCGCCGTCGACCTGAAGACCGTCAACAACCGCTTCCTCGACGTGCACCTGCGGACGAGCACCGAGCTGGCGCAGGTCGAGCCGCTGGTGCGCAAGCGCGTCGGCGAGCGGCTCTCGCGCGGGCGCGTCGACGTGAACGTCTCGGTCGAGCGCACGAGCGAGGTCAGCTACGAGGTCAACCGCCCGCTCATCGCGGGCTTCATCCAGGCGATGCGCGAGATGCAGAGCGAATTCGGGCTCGCGGGCGAGCCCGACGTCAACGTCATCGCGCGCCTGCCCGGCGCGATGCAGGCCGCGCGTACGAACGTCTCGGAGGGGGCGCTGAAGGGCGTCGAGCAGGCTTTGGGGCAGGCGCTCGACGAGCTGGAGGCGATGCGCGAGCGCGAGGGCGCGGCGCTCGCCGCCGAGATGAGCGCGCGCCTCGACGAGATAGAGCACAACCTCCCCGTCATCGAATCGCTCTCGGGCCAGCAGGTGGACAACTACCGCGCGCGCGTCTTCAAGCGCATCTCGGAGTTGCTCGCGCGCGACGGCCTTGAGATAGTAGAGCTCGACCAGGGGCGTCTCTCGCAGGAGGTCGCGTACCTCGCCGACCGCAGCGACATCACGGAGGAGACGACGCGTCTGCGCAGCCACGTCTCGCAGTTCCGCGCCGCGCTCGAAGAGGCGGGCGACACGGGCAAGCGGCTCGACTTCCTCCTGCAAGAGTTCAACCGCGAGGCCAACACCGTCCTCTCCAAGTCCACAGACCTCGCCATCAAGGAGGCGGCGCTCAACATCAAGGCCGCGGTCGAGAAGCTACGCGAGCAGGTGCAGAACGTTGAGTGAGGCGCGCGGCGAATCCCACCCTAAGCGCCCACGCGCGGCCGACCGCTACCGGGGAATCCTCTTCGTCATCAGCTCCCCCTCGGGCGGCGGCAAGGGCACGCTCATCCGGCGCCTGCTCCAGACGGTGCCCGGCGTCGGCTACTCGGTCTCCTGGACGACGCGCGCGCCCCGCCCCGGCGAGTCGGACGGCGTTAACTACCGCTTCGTCTCCGAGGAAGAGTTCACGCGAATGAGGCAGGCGAACGGCTTCCTGGAGTGGGCGGTCGTCCACGGCAACCTCTACGGGACGGCGCGCGCCGCGGTCAAAAAGGAGATGTCGAAGGGCCGCGACATCGTTCTTGAGATCGACGTGCAGGGCGCGCGCGCCGTCCGCAAGGCCATGAGGTCGGTGGTGTCGGTCTTCATCCTCCCCCCCTCGTTTGAAGTCCTGCGCGAGCGCCTGACGGCGCGCATGACCGAGCGCCCCGAGGAGCTGGAGCTGCGGCTCGCGAACGCGCGGGGCGAGGTCGAACAGTACAGGTACTTCGACTACCTCATCCTGAACGACGAGGTCGAGCGCGCCGCCGCGCAGCTCTCGGCGGTCGTGTCGGCGGAGAGGGCGCGGCGGCGGCGGCAGGAGTGGGTCGCGCGGCGCGTGCTCGCCTCCTTCGGGGCGCCCCCGCCCGTTGAATAAATGGCGCGGAAAGTTTATAAAAGAGTGTTCATCTAAACGCTGGATTTATGAGGAGGCGCGGCAGTATAGACTGAAGCGCCGGCCGGGGAGAGACATGGCAGAGCCCGCAGACGCGACGACGAAGCCCGAAGAGCAGGACGAGCCCGCAGCGCAGGAGACGCCGGAGCTGGACTCGAAGTACCGCCTCATCCTGGTCGCCGCACAGCGCAGCAAGCAGCTCCAGAGGGGCGCGCGGCCGCGCGTCGAGATGGACACGCGGCGCCACAAGCCGACGCGCATCGCGCTAGAAGAGGTGCGGTGCGGCATGGTCAACTTCTCGATTCTCGAAATGGGGTGAGCCGGCCCCGGCGCACTCAACCCAATCCTTCAGCAAGCATCCACTCCCCGGGGGCGCGGTCTCTGCCGCCTGCCCTTCACCCTTCCGTTACATCCCTTTGTAGTCCGGCCCGCCGCCGCCCTCGGGCGTCACCCAGTTGATGATCTGGTAGGGGTCCATGATGTCGCACGTCTTGCAGTGGACGCAGTTGGAGAAGTTTATCTGTAGCTTCCGCTGGCCTTCGCCGTTCTCGACCATCTCGTAGACGGCCGCCGGGCAGAAGCGCTGGCAGGGGTTGCCGTACTCCTCCGCGCAGCGCGTCGAGCAGATGTTGGTGTCGAGGACGTGGAGGTGCGCCGGCTGGTCTTCGTCGTGCGAGACCGCCGCGTGGTAAACGTCGGTCACCTTGTTGAAGGTGAGCTTGTTGTCGAAGCGCAGCTTGCCGTAACGCTGCTTGATGTCGTCGCCCTGATAGCCGTAGTCCTTCAGCTTCTTCAGAGCGGAGTGCCCCGGCTCCAGACTCGCGCGGTCGAAGAGACCCCACGAGCGCCCGCCCGTGATGAACTGTAGGCCGGCGTTGGCGAGGCCCAGCCAGCGGCCGTGCTTGAAGGCCGCGTGGAAGTTGCGGACGCGCTTCAGCTCCTGCGTGATCCAGCTCTCGCGGACGAGCTGGCGGTAGCGCTTGAGCTGCTGCTTCGAGTAGTCCTCGACGAGGAGCGCCTCGAAGATGGCCTGCGCGGCGAGCATCCCGCTCTTGATGGCGGTGTGGATGCCCTTGAGGCGCTGCGAGTTGAGGAAGCCCGCCGAGTCGCCGACGAGCAGGAAGCCGTCGCCGTGGAACTGCGGGATGGCGTAGAAGCCGCCCGCCGCGATGGTCTTCGCGCCGTAGCGAATCATCTTGCCGCCTTCGAGCAGTTTGGCGAGGAACGGGTGCTCCTTGAAGCGCTGGAACTCCGCGTGCGGGTCGAGCAGCGGATCCTGGTAATCCAGCCCCGTCACGTAGCCGAGGTTGACGATGCGGTTCTGCATCCCGTAAATCCACCCGCCGCCGTAGGTGTTCGCGTCCGAGGGGAAGCCGAGCGTGTGCGTGACGCGGCCGGCCGGGTAGCGGTCGTCGGGCAGCTCCCAAAGCTCCTTGACGCCGATGCTGTAGACCTGCGGCTCGCGCCCGTCGTTGAGCCCCAACCGCTTCGTCAACTCCTTCGTCAGCGACCCGCGCGGCCCCTCGCCGAGCACCGTGACCTTCGAGACGATGTCCACGCCCGGCTCGAAGTTGGCCCTGCGCTTACCTTCCCTGTCCACGCCCTTGTCGCCGGTGCGGACGCCGACGACGCGGTCCTGCTCGTCGTAGAGCATCTCGGCGCCGGGGAACTCGGGGAAGATGTTGACGCCCGCCTCCTCGCACTTCTCGCCGAGCCACGCGGTGAGCTTGTTGAGCGAGACGATGTAGTAGCCGTGATTCTTCAGGGGCGGCGGCGTGATGGGCGACTTGATGGCGCGCGTCTTGGTCAGGTAGAGGAAGTAGTCCTCGTTGACCGGCGACTCGACCGGCGCGCCCTGTTCGAGGAAGTCTGGCATCAGCTCCCTGAGCGCCTTCGGGTCCATCACCGCGCCCGAGAGGATGTGCGAGCCGACGGCCGCGCCCTTCTCGATGACCGCGATCTGAATCTCGCCGAGCGGCTTCCCTTTCCGCGCCCCCTTCTCGACGGCCTCGTTGTGCTCGCTGACGAGCCGGGCGAGGTGCAGCGCCCCGCTCAAAGACGCCGGCCCCGCGCCGACGAAGAGAACATCCATCTCGATGCTTTCGCGTTCCATCACTCGCGCCCCCCACACGGCGCCCGAGGCCGCGCGCCCCTCAGGCTTCGTGTCCCGAAATAAAATGAATAGCCATTCAGTGAATCGCCATTCAGTTTAGCGGCACGCAATGAAAATAGCAAAATAGCCGCCGGGTCTCCGCTCGCCGCGCCGGCACCGGAAATGGGAGACGCGCGCGGGCTCGGCGGCGCGGACGCCCCGACGAGTTTTGCGCGCCCTGCGGGAATTTATCGGGAGAGTGAGAATTTCGCGGGATCGGCACTGTTCTGTTTCCCGTAGACGATGTGGCCGTTCGAGTTTCCGGCGTCCAGCGGCTCGAAGTCTACGGCGACCAGTATGCGCCGGCCCGCTTGCAGGTACCAGCGCTTATCCGCCACCCTCACCCCTTCGGGAGCCTCGCTGGTCTGAAGCATCTTGTGAAAACCGCCGTTCCCGTCGATGAGCACGAGCGGGAAACTGTCGAAGGCGTAGAAGAAGGACTCGTTCTTCTCGTGGGTGTTTCTGACCTCGACGTAAAGTCGCGTCCCCTTTACGAGCGGCTGGACGGACGCCACGCGCCACTCCATCGTGTACCTGACCTCCGACCACTGTCCGACGAGGTTGCGCACGGGCGGCCCGACCGGGGCGAAGGGCTCGGCGTCCGTGCGCGGCTCGTCCGTGGCCCTGTCGGGCGTCGGGCTCGGCTCGGACGGCGGCGTCGGCGTTGGCGCGGGCGTCGCGGTGTAGACGACCTGCGTCGGCGTCGCGTCGGGAGGCGCGGGCTTAGGCGTCGGGCCGGCGTGAACGGGCGCGTCCTGACCCTTGAAAGCCTGCCTGAGAAACATGGCCGCGGGGACGAACACGATGAGGATCGCGACCGACGCATAGACGAACTTCCGCAGCCGCCGCCCCTTCGGGTGGAGCGTCCTGATGATCGTTCCCTCGGCCCTCATCTTCAGCTCGGCGATGGTCGGGGGGGGGAGCACTTCTTCGGCCACCTTAATCATCTTCTCCAGCTCGATCTTCTTCTCCTGGTTGGTGCTTCCGAACTCCTTAATGGCGTCGCGCGCCGTCATGACGATTCTCTCCGCCGTGACGGCGTCGAGCGGCGTGCCGTGCGTGCTCAGGGATCGCGCCTTCTTGTAGAGGGCGTGGGCGTGGGCGAGTTCGTTTGGTGTCGGCGTCTGGGGGTCTCGGGGTGAGCTCATCTTGTCGTCGTAGGTGGAAGGCGAACGCCCGCCTTTTTTTTAAGCGAGCCGGGTTTCTTGTCTGATCGTGAGATGCACGCGGCGGCGCTACGAGGACTGCCGCGGGGCCGCGCCGCCGCCGAAGAAACTAGCCGCCGGACTCCCCTCTTGTCAACATCCGGCCGGCCGTCCGTAAACCCACGCGCACGCGCGGTCCGGCCCCGCGCACGCGCCTACTTTCGCCGCCGGTTGCCCGCCCGGCGCGCGCGGAACATAATCATCACACACTTAAAATCAAGACTCGGCGAGGGGGCAAGTTCATGGCAGAACACAGGCATACCAACCGTCTGGCGCAGGAGTCCAGCCCGTACCTTTTGCAGCACGCGCACAACCCGGTGGACTGGTACCCGTGGGGCGAGGAGGCTTTGGAGCGTTCCAGGCGTGAGGACAAGCCGATACTCCTGAGCATCGGCTACTCGGCCTGCCACTGGTGCCACGTGATGGAGCGCGAGTCGTTCGAGGACGAGGGGATCGCGCGCCAGATGAACGAGCTGTTCGTCAACATCAAGGTCGACCGAGAGGAGCGCCCCGACCTCGACCAGATTTACATGAGCGCCGTCCAGATGATGACGCGCCACGGCGGCTGGCCGCTGACCGTCTTCCTCACGCCCGACCTCGTCCCCTTCTACGGCGGCACGTACTTCCCGCCCGAAGACCGCCACCAGATGCCCGGCTTCCCGCGCATCCTCGCCGGCGTGTCGGAAGCCTACCGCACGCGCCCCGACGAGGTGCGCCGGTCGGCGGGGGAGATTCTTTCGGAGCTGCGCCGGATGAGCCTCGCGCCCGAGTCGTCCGAGTCTATAAACGCGCGGCTTCTCGACAACGCCTACAGCGGACTCGCGCGCACGTACGACCCGCGTCACGGCGGCTTCGGCGGCGCGCCCAAGTTCCCCTCCTCGATGAGCCTCGACTTTCTGCTCCGCACGTGGAAGCGCACGGGCGACGAGCGCGCGTTAGAGATGGTGACGCACAGTTGCCGGCAGATGGCGTGGGGCGGGATGTACGACCAGCTCGGCGGCGGCTTCCACCGCTACTCGACCGACGCGCGCTGGCTCGTCCCGCACTTCGAGAAGATGCTCTACGACAACGCGCTGCTCGCGCGCCTCTACCTCCACGCCTTCCAGGCGACGGGCGACCTGTTCTTCCGCCGCGTCGTCGAAGAGACGCTTCAGTACGTCCGCCGCGAGATGACGGACGCGTCGGGCGCGTTCTACTCGACGCAGGACGCCGACTCCGAAGGCGTCGAGGGCAAGTTCTTCGTGTGGGAGAAGGAGGAGGTCGAGACGCTGCTCGGCCCGGAGGACGCGCGTCTCTTCTGCGCCTACTACGACGTGACCGAGGGCGGCAACTTTGAGGAAGGCAACATCCTCAACATCCCTGAGTCGGCCGACGAGGTCGCGCGCGAGCTTAAGGTGACGCCGGAGCGTCTGTCCGAGGCGGTCAATCGCGGGCGCGGGATTCTCTTCACCGAGCGCGAGCGGCGCGTCAAGCCCGGCCGCGACGAGAAGGTCATCACCGCCTGGAACGGGCTGATGCTCGAAGCCTGCGCCGAGGCCGCGGCCGTGCTCGGGCGCGAAGACTATCGTGAGATGGCCGAGCGCAACGCCGAGTTCGTCCTCGACACGCTCGTCAAAGACGGCCTGCTCCTGCACGTCTACAAGGATGGCCGGGCCAAGCACGCCGGCTTCCTCGACGACTACTCGTACGTAGTCTCCGGCCTCGTCACGCTCTACGAGACGACGGGGCGCGTGCGCTGGCTGCGCGAGGCCGTGCGGCTGGCCGACAAGATGCTCGAAGAGTTCTGGGACGAAGAGGGCGGCGGCTTCTTCTACAACGGCGTGAGCGGCGAGGAGCTGATCGTGCGGAACAAGGACTACTTCGACAACGCGACGCCTTCGGGAAACTCCGTCGCCGCCGAGGCGCTGCTCAGGCTCTCCGTGCTGACGGGCGACGAGAACTACGAGCGCAGGGCCGTCGGCGTCCTGCGGCTCGTCCGCGACGCGGTCGAGCGCTACCCCTCTGCGTTCGGCTACGCGCTCGGCGCGTTCGACTTCTACCTGTCCAAGCCGAAGGAGGTGGTCGTCGTCTCGGGCGGCGACGCCGACGGCGCGGCGCGTCTTGGGCGCGAAGTCTGGGGCCGCTACATCCCGAACAAGGTCGTCGCGCTCGCCGCGGGCGAGGACGACGGGGCGGCTGCCGAACTCGTCCCGCTCCTGCGCGAGCGCACGGCCTTGGGCGGCCGCGCCACAGCCTACGTCTGTGAGAGCTACACCTGCCTTCAGCCGGTCAACACCCCCGAGGAGCTGGCCGCACAACTGTCGGGCGAAACGGGGCGCGCGGCGGAGGGGTGAAGCTCAGGTTTGAGATTTGAATTTTGCGGTTTGAGATTTAACTCAGCCGCAGGATTCGCGGAGCGCGAGGAGGAGGTCTTCGCCGAAGTTTTTTATCTTCGACTCGCCGAGGCCGTAGATGGCCGCGAGGGCTTCGAGCGTCTCGGGGCGGGCCCGTGCGAGGTGTTCGAGCGTCCGGTCGGGGCATATCATGTAGGCCGGCACGCGCTGCGTGTTCGCGCGCTCAAGCCTCCACTGCTTCAGCGCCTTGACGACGCGCTTCTCCTCCGGCGTCAGGACTATCTCCGGCCCCGCCGGCTTCCTCTTCTTGCGCGGCTCCTTCCCGGGCTCGGCCGGCGCGGCGGGTGCGAGTTCCGACACGCGCAGCGCAAGCTCTAAACGCCCCTCCTCCGCCAGCATCCGGCTCAGCTCGTCGTAGACCAGGAGCGCCATACGCGCGTCGAGCGCCGCGTATTCGATCTGCGCGCGCGTCAGCGGACGCCGGCGCCAGTTCGACTTCTGGAACGTCTTGTCCAACGGCAGGCCGAACAGGTGCTCGGCCAGCGCGGCGAGGCTGTGCGACTGAAGCGTGAGCGCCATGCGCGACATCCGCAAAGTGTCGATGAGCCCGGCGGTGAAAATGCCCGCCCCGCGGAGCACGCCCTCGTCGAAGCGCGCGTTGTGCGCGACCATCTTCGTCTCGGGCGACTCCAGCAGCGGCCTGAGCGGTTCGACGCCGGTGGCAAGAACGTCAGCCACGAGCACGTCGCCCACAGGCGGCGCCACCTGCACCAGCGAGACCTCCTGCGAGCGGTCGGTCTTGAAGTCCCAGCAGGTCTCCGTGTCGAGCCCGAGAAGCCGCTCGCCGCGGAGCGCCTCGGCCGCCTCGCGCAACTCGCCCGGGTCAACGACGTAGCGCCACGTGACGCGGCCCGAACGCTCCAGCCAGCTCAAACTTCCGCCCTCGTGCTCATACGATTTTCCCCCAAGACGAAGGCGCGCAATTTAGCACAAAAGGGGGCGAGTATGCAGGCTTATTTGCTTGACTTAGGCATCCCGAACACGTTACCTTTTATGTGCCAACATTGTTGGCCGCCGCTTCAGGCCGCCACCCGTCACACGCCTTTTCCCGCGCTCATTCCCCGTTTCAAAGATGCCGCTCAACAGCTCGAAAGTCACCGTCCCGCTCGTCACGTGTGTCGTCGCGGCCGGGTTTCTCGCCTCGCTCCTCGGCCTGCTGCTCCGGACGCCGGTGGCGTTTTCGGCGGCGGAAATCTCGCTCCTCATCACCGGCGGCCTAATGCTCCTGCTGCTCGCCTGCCTGCTTCTGCGCCAGGGGAGAATCCTGGGCGAGGTGCGCCGCGACGAGGCCGCGCGGTTTGAGCGACTGCGTGAGTCGGCCGATCTGCACATGCGCGCGGTCGAGTCGCTGGCCATCGCCATCGACGCCAAGGATCAGACGACGCACGGACACGTGCGGCGCACGCAGGTCTACGCGCTCGGGCTCGGCCGTCTGCTGGGCGTCGGGGCGGACGAGCTTGAGGCGCTGAGGGCCGGGGCGCTGCTCCACGACGTCGGGAACCTTGCCGTCCCCGAGTACATCCTGAACAAGCCCGGCCGGCTGACCGCCGCCGAGTTCGAGAAGATGAAGATTCACACCTCGGTCGGGGGCGACATCGTCAAGCGCGTCGGCTTCCCCTACCCCGTCGAGGACGTTGTGAGGTCGCACCACGAGCGTTGGGACGGCACCGGGTACCCGCGCGGCCTGAAGGGCGAGGGCATCCCGCTCGTCGCGCGCATCATCTCGGCGGTGGACTTCTACGACTCGACGCGCTGCGACCGCCCGTACCGCGCCGGCATGACGCGCGACGAGTCGCTCGCGCTGCTCAAGCGGATGGCCGGCAAGTCCTTCGACCCCGTCGTCGTCGAGACGTTCGTCAAACACGTCGACGACTTCGACGCGCTCATCCCGCTCGAAGACCTGCGCGAGCAGGTTCAGACGACGCCCGCGGCCGAACAGTCGCCCGACGCAAACGCCTTCGCGGCCCCTCAGGCGACGCACGCCACGCACGACGGCGCGGACGGCTTCCGCTCCATCGCGCGCGCTCAGCGCGAGGTCGCCGCGCTCCACGAGCTGGCGCAGCTCATCGGCAGTTCGCTCAACCTACAGGACACGGCGGCGCTCGTCGCCGAGCGGCTCCGCCCCATCGTCGCTTACGACGCCTGCGCCATCTACGCCGTTGACGAGAAGTCCGGGCGCGCCGAGCCTGTCTTCGCGGCCGGCGAGTGGGCCGAGTTCTTCGGCTCGCGCGGCGTGGGCGTGGGCGAAGGCATCACGGGCTGGGTCGTCGCGAACTCGCGCGGGATGCGCGACACGCCGCCCGAGCTTGAGCTTGCGGGCGCGCCCGCTGAGGTCGCCTCGGAGGTGGCCGACGTCATCTCATCGCCGCTCGTGCGCGAGGACGGGGCCTTCGGCGCGGTCACGCTCTACTCGAAGACGGCGGGCGCTTACGCCGAAGAGCATTTGCGCCTGCTCGAAACTGTCTGCCTCCACACGTCCGCCGCGCTCGCCAACGCGCTGGCGCACGAGCGCACGCGCGAGAGCGCGCTGACAGACCAGTTGACGGGGCTCCCCAACGCGCGCGCGCTCCGGCTGATGCTCGAACACCGCCTGGCCGAGTGCCGGCGCTACGAGGGCGAGGTCGTCTCGGTGCTGAGCATCGACGTGGACGACCTCAAGGCGTTCAACGAGCAGTTCGGGCACGGCGTCGGCGACCGCCTTCTGGCCTCGGTCGCGGCGGTCGTCAAGAGCCAGTTGCGGCAGATGGACATGCTCGCGCGCTTCGCGGGCGACGAGTTCCTCGCGATCATGCCCGGCGCTTCGGCGCAGGTGGCGGCCGTCGTCGCCGAGCGCATACGCGGCGCGGTCGAGTCGCACAACTTCAACGTCAAGACCGGGCGCAGCGCGCAGGCCACCGTCAGCACCGGCGCGGGCTGCTACCCCGACGACGGCGAGACGGCCGACGACCTCCTCTCGGCCGCGACGCGCGACATGCGGCGCAAAAGCCTCGCGCGCAAACACGCGCCCGCCGCCCCCGTCGTCTCCATCGACGCATACCGTTAGGAAGTAGGCGGTAGACAGAAGTCAGTAGTCAGTAGAAGAATCGGAGGCGGCGTGTCCCGGCTGATGGCCGAAGACGCGCCGCCCTTTTCTTACATACTGTCTACTTCCTACCGTCTACTTCTTCCGGCTGTAGACGTAGA
>DASWNR010000419.1:0-17880 GCA_036399155.1 Pyrinomonadaceae bacterium | reverse complement strand
GTCAAGCTCGAAGAGAACTTCCGCAGCACGCAGCCCATCCTCGACGTGGCCAACGCCATCATCTCCGAGGCGTCCGAAGGCTACGCCAAGCACCTCTTCTCGCGCGTGGACGACAGGGGCGAGCCGCCGGTGCTGGTCGCCGCGCGCGACGAGAACGAGCAGTCGCGCTTCGTCGCCGAGCGCGTCGAGGAGTTGCGCGCCGCGGGCGTCCCCGCGAGCGAGATAGCCGTCCTCTTCCGCGCCGGCTCGCACTCGTTCGACCTTGAGATAGAACTCTCGAAGCACGGCGTCCCGTTCCGCAAGTACGGCGGCATCAAGTTCGCCGAGTCCGCCCACGTCAAGGACGCGCTGGCCTTCCTGCGCGTCGTCTCGAACCCCTCGGACACGCTCTCGTGGTTCCGCGCGCTGAAGCTGCTCGACCACGTCGGCGACGCGACGGTCAACCAGATACTCGACCACCTCGGCGTCGAGCGGAAGGGATTCCGCGCGGCGCGCTCGAAGGAAGTGCTCTTCAGGAAGCTGCACCGCTTCCCGGCGCGCGCCGCCTACCAGGAACAGTTGAACCGGCTGACGCGGCTGCTCCTGAGCCTCGTCGGAAACCGCTCGCCGTCGGCGCAGCTCTCGGCCGTGCTGCGTTTCTACCGCCCGATCCTCAAGGCGAGGTACGACGACCACCCGCGGCGCGCGCGCGACCTCGAACACCTACAGGCCATCGCCAAGCGTTACAAGAATCCGGCCGAGCTTCTGGCCGACGTAGCGCTCGACCCTTCGGACGCGACGCGGTCGCAGGCGCGCGCCCGCTCGGGCGGCTCGGTGACGCTCTCGACCGTCCACTCGGCGAAGGGGTTGGAGTGGGACGCGGTGTTCGTCATCTGGATGGCGGACGGCTGGTTCCCCTCGTCGCGCTCTTACGACGAGTTCGAGGACGTGGAGGAGGAGAGGCGTCTGCTCTACGTCGCGGCGACGCGCGCGCGTCGACACCTCTATTTCGTCTACCCGCTCAACGCCACGCGCGGCGCTGACGCAGACCCGCTGCCCGCCGTCTCGCGGCTCCTCGACCCCGTCCCGCACACGGTTCTGCCGCGCGCGTCGCTCTCGGGCGGCGATTGAAGTCGCGGCTCAAGTTAGCGAGGGGTGGGCGCGCGGCACTTGAGGGACGAAAAAAGGGTCAGCCGATTAGGGGGCCGACCCTGAAACAAGAATAGCGGGATGGGTGAGATTCGACCCCGCGACGGCCTTTCGACCACTCCCGTCTTCGAGTCCGCTCCGTCCCCGAGCTATCGGTTAAAGCTTCTGATACTGCCTTGACTGAGCCAGAGGACGGCTTGCCGGCGCACCGCGGGTTTCGGGTGCGTCCCGGCTATAGTCGTCAGCAGCGTCTTCGACTCCTTTGCGCCGCTCAGGCTGCGCGCCAGTACGGCGTGTTTCTGTAGCTCCGTGTCGGCGTCGGGGCTGTTAACAATTTGGCTAAGCACCTCAAGGCCGCGCCCGCCCGTCCTCAACCCCAGCCACAGTACGGCCTGTTTCCTGAGTTCGAGGCCGGCGCCGCTGCGCGCGACTCCCGCCAGAAAAACGGCGGCCTCATCCCTGTTCTGGTTGAGTGAGGCGGCCGCTATCAGGTGCTTTTTGACCTCCGGCGGCAGGGGCTCTTCGTAGAGGCGCTGAATCGAGGCCAGCGCCGCTCTGTCGCGGTCGATGCCGAGGGCGAGGGCGGCACGCTTGCGTGACTCGACGGGCTCCCGTTCGTCGCGGACGAGGCCGGCGAGGAACGCCTCCTCACCCCCGACCTGGCCGAGACCGAGAATGGCGGCCCCGCGCACGCCGCCGTCGGCCGACCCTTGGGCGTAGCGCCTTAAAAGTGAGGGCGCGCCGGGGTCAGCATGCAGGGCTATGATCGTGACGGAACGTTGGGCGACCTGCGGAGACCCGTTCGCCTCCACCAGCGTCTGGAAAAACCCGAGGCTCTCGGCGCCGCTGACCCGCCCCAGCCAATAGACCGGGTGGCCGCCGAAGTCGCGCCGTTTGTCGAGGTCGTACACCTCGACGCGCGTCACCGCCGCGCCCTCCGGCCCGCGGAGGAGGAAAAAGGCGAGGGCGCCCGATTCGGGCGGGGCGGCGGCGGACGGCGCGGCGGGCGGAGGCGCCCCGGCAGGCGCATCAAGCATCACTTCCAAGTCCCGCACGTTCTCGTCCGCCCTCACGCCGGGGCGTATCTCTGTGGCGAAGGCCGTCCAGAAGGGCGTCTGCCGCCCGGCGGCTCGGGCCCTCTTCACGGCCGACGCCATTTTAGCGTTGAGGTTTGAGCCGTCTACGGAAATGAAGTCCGGGTGGCCGGCGCCCGCCTGGGCCGCCCAAGTCCCCGAGGCCGCCGCGGCCGTGGGGGCCGGACGGCAGAAGACGGCCCCGAGTGTGAGCGTCGCGGCGAAGAGCGTGAGTGCGTTCAACCTGCTCATGTCAAAGTCTCCCCCTTAAAGGTAATGATCGTGTGTGAGATTTCCGGGGCAGTGCGCTAACAGGTTACGGCAGTTAGTGACGCTCGGCGTAAAAATGTTTCAGCCATTTACGTCTTAAGTTTCGGGAGGCTTGCGCGGCGGGCGCGCACGCGCGTCCGGGCCCGTCCCGGCGCCGGTGTCGCGGCCTCTGCCGAACCGCTCGGCGCCCCAATTTTGAAGCGCCCGCCGCAGGCAAATTTTTGGGTTTGCTTTTAAATTAAAATCGGCTATATTCCTGACTTCGGAAAACTCTTTGCGTTCGCTGACGCATTCTTCTCACATAAAAGAACCGTCAGTAGATCGCAACGGCGGCCGACAAGACCGCCGGCAGTCGCCCGTCTCACTGCCCCAAAAAAACTTAACGGCACTACCCCGGCCGCTCAAGCCGAGGTGCGTCTAACCTGATACGGGGGGACAAGTAGTAATGGACCCGAGGGTGCAGACGGTGATGGCTCTCATGGAGAGCTCTTATCAACAGGAGTGGTCGCTGGAGAGCCTGGCGGAGAAAATCAATCTCTCGCCGTCGTATCTCTGTCACCTGTTCAAAGCAGAGACCGACGTCTCACCTTTGCATTACCTGAAGTCGGTCAGGATGAAGAAGGCGAAAGAGTTGATGGAGTCTACTTTCCTCAACGTCAAGCAGATAATGCACAGCGTCGGGCTCAAAGATAAATGCCACTTCGCACGCGACTTTAAAAGAATGTACGGCGTGCCGCCCACCAGGTTTAGAGCGCGACTTCGCGCCCCGAACGCCGAAGCAAAATTTGCTTCCAAATAGCAAAATTCGCCAACAAAAAACACTTGCCCCGGCCCGCCCGCTGTAATATTTTATCCGTGCTCACAACTGCCCGTAAGTAGTTTTCTCAGATTTAAAATGAACTTAAATTGAAGGTAAGTTTTTTGCTCGTGCTGCCAAGTTCCCCCTAGCGTAGCTGCCCCACGCTCACCACGAAACACGGCAGGCAGCCCCCTGCGCGGGCAGAGGGCCGCCGGACACTTACACAGACGAATTTAGTAGGAGAGGTTTGCCCCGCGGCCGCTTTGTCGGCTCGCCGGGGACGGGTCGGGCTGTGCCCGGAGGCCGCTTAACCCGGCCGCCCCCCTCGCGCGCAAACCCCAGACGAAGGAATCGACCCATGACGAGAATCTTCGCGCGCAAGACGCTGCCGTACCGCCAGATCGAGTCCTACTCGATTGTTCACGTCGGTGAACAGAAGCTCTTCTTCAACGAGGTCGGTACGAGCATCTTGAATCTGGTCGACGGCCGACGTGACGTGCGGGAGATAGCCGCCGCCGCCGCGCTCCAATTCAACGCGTCGGAGAGCGCGGCCGAAAGAAACCTCGCCAACACGACGGCGTTCCTTGAGGAACTCTACCGCAAGGGCATCCTGTGGGCGGTCGAGCACGGGTTTTTCAAAGGCGTCTACTCGGGCGCCCCCGCGCCGCCCGGAGGGGGCGGGATGCCCGCCGGCGCTTCCGAGGCTTCCGCGCCCCCGGCGGGAAGCACGCCGAAGCCCGTCCAGGAGGTCTGCATGACCCCGCAGTTCGACGGGCGGAGGCCGCACAGCGTCGAGGAACAGCTCAACAAGCTCTACTGGGAGAAGAACTACATCCAGAAGATGCACATCGAGTTGACCTACCGGTGCAACTTCAGGTGCGTCCACTGCTACAACACCACGCACAGCGGGTCTGACACCGAGCTGACGACGGCCGAATGGTTCAGCGCCCTCGACCAACTGGCCGACATGGGCTGCTACCTCCTCACCATCACGGGCGGCGAGGCGTTCGTGCGCAAGGACATCGTCGAGATACTGGAGTACGCCTGTGAGAAGACCTTCTCCTTCCGCCTGAACACGAACGGGTCGCTGATAGACGAGAAGATGCTGAAGAGGCTGGAGCCGATGCGCCCCTTCATTCAGTCGTTCGACATCAGCTTTTACGGCGCCGACCCGGCCGTCCATGACACGCTCTCCAAGAGGCCGGGCGCCTACAACAACACGGTGCGCGCGGTGCGCCTAATCTCGGAGGCGGGCATGAACCTCGTCGCGAAGTTCATCACGATGAGGGACAACTTCGACGGCATCCCGAAGTTCGAGGAGGACATGCAGCGGCTCGGCGTCCGCTACGCGGTCAGCACGGGCGCGCTCATCCCGCAGACGAACCGCGACACGGCGCCGCTGGTGCAAATCCTGACCGACGCGCAGTACAAGAAGCTGCTCACCACGCGCCCGGCGCAGGTCAGCGCCAACCCCGGCAACTGCAAGCCGGGGCACGTCCGCGGCGCCATCACTCCGGACGGGCACGTCAGCCCCTGCGAGTGGCTGACCGACTTCAAGTACGGCAGCCTGCGCGAACGGCCCTTGCGCGACATCTGGTTCTCTCAGGGCTTCCTGGGCTTCCGCAAGGTGTTCGAGGAGGACAGCGAGTGCCCGACCTGCGACCTGCGCCGCGGCTGTGACCGCTGCCCCGCGCACTCTTACCTGGAGACGGGACACCTGCTGCACTGCGCGCCGCTCCAGCGTCACAACGCCGAGATTTACCGCGAGGTAGTGCCCGCCTAAAGGGGGAGTCAGATGGAGAACACGGTCTTCGATCCGGTGCGAATCCGCCCTCATATCGGCTCCCGTTCGATCGGCGGGAAGCTATGCCTGATCAACCTGCGGCGCAGGGAGGAGTGGGTGTGCGGCGGCATCAGCCTGCGCATCTGGGAGAGCCTGCGCGGGGGGCTGGGCACCGAGCAGATCGTCGAGCAGTTCAGCGCGAAGTACCGCGTGCCGGCCGAGCGCGTGCGCGGCGACGTGGGGCGCTTCCTCGAACAGCTCTGGCAGCGGCAGATCGTTGACTTGCCGGGGCGCGAAGGCGTCTCCGACGAGGAGCGCGCCGCGATGGTCGGCGAGGAGCCCCACAACAAGAGCGGCAAGCTCTACGAGTACGCGCTCGAAGCGAGCACGCTGTTCCGCGTCTGGCTCGACCTGCTCATCCCCTGCAACCTGCGCTGCCGCCACTGTTACCTCGACTTCAGCCTGAAGGACATCGTGCCCTTCGACGTCGTCTGTAACTACCTCGACCAGTTGGCCGATCACGGCTGCCCCGAAGTTGTGTTGACGGGCGGCGAAATTTTTTTGAGGAAAGACCTGCTCGACATCGTGGCCTACACCGAGAGCAAGGGCTTCCTCTTCGACCTCTACACCAACGCCAACTTCATCGACCGGAAGATGGCCGACGCGCTGAGCAAGTACCTGATCCAGACCGTCCAGATCAGCATCTACGGGACGACGGCCGAGCTGCACGAGGCGGTGACGAAGAAGGCCGGCACCTTCGACAAGAGCATCAACGCCGCGAAGATGCTGATCGAGCGCGGCGTGCCCGTCCGGCTGGAGTACCACATCCAGCGCGACAACTTCGAGGACGCCTTCAAGTTCCCCGAGTTCGCCACCTCGCTCGGCGCCAGCTACACCTTCGACTCCAAGCTGGTGCCGAACCGCAACGGGTCGAACGAGCCGCTCCAGTACAGCGTCAGCCTCCGGCAGCAGGCCGAGATTTACAAGGCCGGGCTGATGAAGCGCGAGACCAAGTTCATCTGCACGGCGGCCGTCTCGAAGGCGCGCATCAACGCCCACGGCGACATCTACCCGTGCGAGCTGATCAACACGGCGGTGGTCGGGAACCTCAAGAAGCAGACGCTGGCGGAGATCTGGGCCTCGACCCGGCGGACGCGGCTGCGCGAGGAGATACTGGGCTACAAGCCGGCCCGCTGCGGCGGCTGCAACCACGTCTCGGACTGCCAGCCCTGCGCCGCGATGCGGGGCTTCCACCTCGACGAGAACCACCTGGAGGCGCCCGTCTCCGAGGCGTGCATGCTGACGACGGCCAACATCCTCTCGCAAGGCAGGGAGCTGCCCGTGCTCTCCTACTTCGAGGGCAAGACGGACGACTGCATGTCCGCGGTGCTGGCGCAGGACGAGGGGCGGCCGGGCAAGACGTTCCTCCCGGTTCTGCCGGGCGGGGCGCACCAGGCGTGACCGACATGAAGACGCACACGGCGAAACGCGCGGGGGGCGCACAGGAGGCGGAGGCCGCGGGGGGCGTGTCGGCGGCTTGCCGCAGGCTGATGGCCGCGGCGCCGGACGCGACGCTCAGGGATTTGGCCAAGGCGTGCGCGGGCGACCCGGGAGTTTTCAATTCGTATCCGCAGACCGTTTTAAAGAGCGCGGGCGCGGCAGCAGGCGCCAATCAATCGGGCGGTGAATCAGCAGCCTGCTATTAGATGCTCCACAATATCTCTGAGGAAAGGAGGCAAAACCGCAATGGCCGAAGAGCGTGATGACGTGTACCTGGAGCCCACGGTCGAACTGAGCTCGGACAGCGAGACCAGCCTGCAGCAGGGCCAGGAGATCAAGGTCGTCATTTGCGAGTCGGGGTGCTAACTCCGTCGAGGCGCAAATGCTTTACAGGTGGGGTATAAGAATGAGACCCCCAAGTCTTGTCCTTATGCCCCACCCTCAGTTATGCCGTTTTTAACCGAAGACTTGAGGCGCCGAGGTGGAATCCACCCATGTCAAAGTCACAGAAGTCCAGCTTCACCATCATCAAACGTTTTCTGCCGTTCACGCGCCCCTACTATAAAATTTACGGCGTCGCCATCCTTCTGCTGATCGTCACCACGCTGCTGTCGCTGGTGCCGACGCTGCTGCTGAAGTTTCTCATCGACGACGCCATCGCGGGCGGCCGCGTGAGCATGCTCAACGCCGTGGCCCTCGGCATGGCGCTGATCGTCGTCTTCTCGGGCGTGACCAAGGGGGCGATGGAGTACCTGCACGAGTGGGTCAGCGCCCACTTCATCTTCGACCTGCGCCGGCACTTCTTCAACCACGTCCAGGGCCAGTCCATGGAGTTCTTCTCGTCGGTCAAGCTCGGCGAGATACTGGGCGTGCTGAGGGTGGACATCATCTCGGTCTACGGCGTCCTCGTCAACACGATGCTGGGCGCGCTCAGCGAGGTGGTGCAGGTCGTCGGCATCACGGCGCTGCTCTTCTACCTCAACGCCGAGCTGGCGCTGATCGCGCTGGTGTTCATCCCCGGGCTCTACTTCATCGTCACGCGCTCGGGCAAGCGCCTGCGCGCCATGAGCCGCGTCACGCGCGACAAGGACGTGGCGCTGCTCGACTTCTTCCAGGAGCGCATCAGCAACATCAGCATCGTCAAGCTCTTCCACCGCGAGGAGCACGAAGACCGCAACCACAAGCGCCTGGCGGACGAGTACATCGAGAAGACGCTGGAGCGCGTCAGGTACAAGTTCACCTCGATGTTCGCGGTCGGCACGCTCACCGGGCTGGCGGGCATCGCCGTCATCTGGTACGGCGGGCACAAGGTCGTGGCGGGCGGCCTCTCCGTCGGCAGCCTCGTCGCCTTCTACCTCTACACCGTCCGCCTCTACGGCCCGGTACAGTCGCTGGCCAACCGCAGCATAGAGATCTATAACGGGATGGCCTCCGCCGACCGGCTCATCGAGTTCCTCGACGTGCGCCCGACGGTGCGCGAGCCCGAGCGCCCCGTCCGGCTTGAGGCCGCGCGCGGCGAGGTCGTCTTCGACCGCGTCAGCTTCAAGTACCCGAGCAACTCCGCGGAGGTCATCAAAGACTTCAGCCTGAGGATTCACCCCGGGCAGAAGGTGGCGCTGGTGGGCTCGAGCGGGGCCGGCAAGACCACGCTCGTCAACCTCCTCTGCCGCCTCTACGACGTGAGCGCGGGCCGCGTCAGCATCGACGGCCACGACATCCGCGACCTCGAATTCAAGAGCCTCTACGAGTCGATCGGCGTCGTCTCGCAGGACACCTTCCTGTTCAACTCGACCATCGAGGAGAACATCAGGTTCGGCCGCCCCGACGCGACCCGCGAGGAGGTGGTCGAGGCGGCGCGCAAGGCGCACCTGCACGAGTTCATCGAGCAGCTACCCGCCGGCTACCAGACGGTCGTCGGCGCGCGCGGGATGAAGCTGTCGGGGGGGCAGCGGCAGCGGCTCGCCATCGCGCGCGTGATCCTGAAGGACGCGAAAATCTGGGTGCTCGACGAGTTCACCTCCTCGCTGGATTCGCGCTCGGAGAGCGTCGTCTACGAGAACATCGAGCCGCTGCTGCGGGGCAAGACGACGCTCATCATCGCCCACCGCTTCTCGACCATCCTCTCGGCCGACCAGGTGGTCGTCCTCCAGGACGGCTCGGTCGTCGAGGCGGGGAGCCACGCGAACCTGTACCAGCAGGACGGCGTCTACCGCAAACTGTTCGACACGCAGTTCCGCCACGGCGGCGTCTTCGTGGACGTGAAAGAACAGGTGCTCTCGGCCTGAGGCCCGAAGCGCGACCCGCGCAACTTCCGGAGGAGACGGACGAACATGCAACCGCTCATCAACATCTCGCGGAGGGCGGGCGAGGCGGGACTGCTCGCCGAGACGCCCGCGCCGGGCAGCGACCCCATGGCGCTCGTCTACATGCCCTGGGGCTCGGCCACACGCGGCTCTATCGCCGTCGGCATCATCAAGCAGTGCGCGCGCCGCCTGGGCGTCGAGACCGACGTGCACTACCTCAACATCAGGTTCGCCGAGATGCTGGGCGTCGAGCTCTACGAGAGCATCTCCGACAGCTCCGCCTTCTTCCCCGAGTGGTACTTCTCCAGCGCCCTCTTCGGCCCGCGGGGCCTCGGGATGATGAACAACACGTGGGAAGACCTGCTCTCGACCGAGCTGGGGAGCAAGATGGCCGAGCGGCTGAAGGACATCACGCGCGGCTCGGAGGAGCTCTCCCGCCGGCTCGCCGAGGAGATCATCCCCCGCTTCATCGACGACTGCATGGAGAGCGTGGACTGGTCGAAGTACAGGGTCGTCGGATTCTCGGCGACCTTCGCGCAGACCATCGCCTCGCTGCTGCTGGCGCGGCGCATCAAGGATCGCCACCCCGACACGAAGATCGTCTTCGGCGGGGCGAACGTCGATTCCGAGATGGGCTTCGAGATCATCAAGGCGTTCGACTGGGTAGACTACGTCGTCCACGGCGAGGCGGAGGAGAGTTTCCCGCGCCTGCTCAAGAACATCTACGCCGGGCGGTACGCGGAGGGGGTGCCGGGCGTGTCGCTGCGCGACGGCGGGCGCGTGCTGCCGGGCTTCTCCCAGTCCGCCGTCATCAAAGACCTCGACCAGTCGCCGACGCCCGACTACACAGACTTCATCCGCGAGGCAGAGCGCGCCGGCATCAACAAGCAGCAGCGCATCAAGCTCTCCTTCGAGTCGTCGAGGGGCTGCTGGTGGGGCGCGAAACAGCACTGCACCTTCTGCGGCCTGAACGGGCAGACGATGGCCTTCCGCCGGAAGACGCCCGAGCGCGTCTACGACGAGATTTTGCAGATCGCCGGCCAGTATCGCTGCCTCACCCTGACGGCCGTGGACAACATCCTCGACATGGGATACTTCAAGCAGTTGCTGCCGCGGCTGGCCGAGGCCGACCTCGACCTCTCGCTCTTCTACGAGGTGAAGGCCAACCTGAGCCGCGAGCAGGTGCGCAAGCTGGCGCAGTCGGGCATCACCAAGATTCAGCCCGGCATCGAGAGTTTCAGCTCCGAGCTGCTGCGGCTGATGCGCAAGGGCTGCACCGGCATCCAGAACGTGCAACTGCTCAAGTGGTGCTTGGAGTTCGGCATCGACCCGGCGTGGAACATCCTCTACGGCTTCCCGGGCGAGAACGCGGGACACTACCAGGACTTGGCGCGGCTGCTCCGCCTGCTGTTCCACCTGCGGCCGCCGGCCGGCATCACCCCCGTGATTTTCGAGCGGTTCAGCCCGTACCACTTCGAGAAGGAGAAGTTCAACCTCTCGCTCACGCCCTTCCCGCTCTACCAGATGATCTACCCGGAGCACCTCATCGACTACGAGAAGATCGCCTACTACTTCCACGGCAAGTGGGAGAACCAGAAGGACGACCCGCAGGAGTACATCCGCCCGTCGATGGAAGCCTACGAGGAGTGGGTGAAGCACTGGCAGGAGGAGAAGATTTTCTTCTATTATGAGAAGGGGCCGGGCTTCCTGACGCTGCACGACAACCGCCCGTTGACCCCGGGCGCGGAGGTCAAAGTCAGGCTCTTGAATCTGAACGAGAAGCAGTCTAAAGTTTACCTCTTCTGCGACGAGATACGCTCCTTCGGCGCCATCCAGCAGATGCTGCGCGAGAACTTCGAGAACGCGCCGGCTGAAGAGCGGACGCAGATTATGCTCGACCAGTTCGTCGAACGCGGTCTGATGTTCCGGGAGGGAGACCGCTACCTGTCGCTCGCCGTCCGCAAGCCCGTCGGGAGGGGGCGCCGGGGCAACCCCGCCGACGAGTAGGCGGGCGCGGCCCCGGCGGCGGGCAAACTTCAAAAGTCTATCCGGGGGGTTTACCGATGAAGTTTCTGATGCAGGATATTCGCTACGGGCTCAGGCTCCTGCGCAAGAACCCGGTCTTCACCGCAGCCACCGTCTCGGTCCTCGCCCTCAGCATCTGCGCCACGGTCACGATCTTCAGCGTCGTAAACGCCGTGCTGCTGCGCCCGCTCCCCTACGACGCCCCGGAGCGGCTGGTGGCCGTCCGCGGCACACAGCCCAAGATGGAGAGCGCGCCCGTCTCGCCCGCCGACTTCCTCGACCTGAAGGCGCAGGCGCAGACGTTCGAGGAGATAGCGGCCTACAACGGGCAGAGCCTGAACCTGACCTCGACGGGCGACGCCGAGCGCGTCGAGGCGTCGATCGTCTCGCCGAGCTTCTTCCGCGTGCTCGCGATGCACCCGCTGCGCGGCCGCACCTTCACGCCCGAGGACGGCGAGCGCGGGGGCGGCCGGCTGGCCGTGCTGAGCGAGGGCTTCTGGCGCAGGCACTTCGGCGGCAACCCGGCCGCCGTCGGCTCCACCCTCACGCTCAACAACGAGACCTTCGAGGTCGTCGGCGTCATGCCCGCCGACTTCAGCTTCCCGGAGCGCACCGACCTCTGGCTCTCTCCGCGCGGCGCGGTGCCCGAGCCGCCCATCGTCCTCGAAGGGGACGTCGCCGAGTTACGCAGCGTGCGCTACCTCGGCGCGGTCGGCCGGGTGAAGCCGGGCGTCAGCGTCGCGCAGGCCGAGGCCGACGCGAGACTCGTGGCGGGCCGGCTCGCGGCGCAGTTCCCCGAGACCAACGAGGGGTACGGCGTCCGCCTCGTCTCGCTCCACGAGTACGTCGTGGGCGACATCAAGCCGGCGCTCTACGCGCTGCTCGGCGCGGTCTTCCTCGTCCTCCTCATCGCCTGCTCGAACGTCGCGAACCTGATGCTGTCGCGCGCCCTCGCGCGTGGCAAGGAGATGAGCATCCGCGTGGCGCTCGGGGCCAGCCGCCTGCGCATCACGCAACAGTTGCTGACCGAGAGCGTGGTGCTCTCGCTCGTCGGCGGGATCGTCGGGCTGGTGCTGGCCGGCTGGGCGACGGATCTCCTGCTCTCCATCAGCCCCTTCAGCACCTCCCTGCTGAACCGCGTCTCGCTCGACGGCAGGGTCGTGGCCGTCGCGCTCCTGCTCTCGGTGCTGACCGGCGCAGGCTTCGGCCTGGTGCCGGCTCTCCAGTTGGGGAAGGCCGACCTGACCGGCGCTTTGAAGGAGGGCGAGCGCGGCTCGACGGCCGGGCGGGGCCGCCACCGCCTGCGCAACGCCTTCGTCGTGGCGCAGATAACTCTGAGCTTCGCCCTGCTGAACTGCGCCGGGCTGATGCTCAAGAGTTTTTACCGCCTCCAGAACGTCGAGCTCGGGTTCAACCCCGAGAACGTCCTGACGATGCAGGTTTCGCTGCCGCGCACCCTCTACAGCAAGCCAGAGCAGGTCACGGGCTTCTACGACCAGACCTTACAGCGCATCAAGGCGCTGCCCGGGGTGAAGGCGGTCGGGGCCACGAGCAAACTGCCCGTCAGCGGGACGGGCGTGAGCGGCGAATTCGCCATCGAGGGGCGGCCGGCGCAGCCCGGCGAGCAGCTCACGGCCGACAGGCGCATCGTCACGCCCGACTACTTCCGCGCGATGAGCATCTCGCTGGTCAGCGGGCGCTTCTTCGACGAGCGCGACGCGGGCCGCGGCGCCGGGCTGGCGCTCATCAATCAGGCGGCCGCCAAACGGTTCTGGCCGGGTGAAGACCCCGTGGGCCGCCGCATCGGGCTCGGCGGCGACGACTCGGAGCAGGAGTGGCTGGAGATCGTCGGCGTGGTCGGGGACGTGCGCCACTCGACCATCTCGTCCGACCCGAAGCCGGAGATTTACTTCCCCTACTTCCAGAGCCCCTGGCACAACATGACGGTGGTCGCCAAGCTCGACCCCGCGGCGCTCAACTCCGCGCCCTCCTTCCGCGGCGCGGTGCTGGCGGTCGACAGGAGCCAGCCCGTCTACAACATCAGAACCATGCGACAGGTCGTGGACGAGGTGCTAAAGCAGCCGCGATTCAACGTCGTCCTGCTGAGCGTCTTCGCGGCGGCCGCGCTGGTGCTGACCATCGTCGGGCTCTACGGCGTGATGGTGACCTCGGTCTTGCAGCGGACGCACGAGATCGGCATCCGCATGGCGCTCGGCGCCCGGCCCTTGGACATCATAAGGATGATTCTGACGCAGGGGGCGCTGCTGGTCTTCGCCGGCCTGGCGGCGGGACTGGCGCTGGCTTACGCGGCGGGGCGGAGCCTGTCGAGCCTCCTGTTCGAGGTCTCCGGGTTCGACCTGATCACGTACGCGACCGTCTCGGCTGTCTTCGTGCTGGTGATGCTCGCGGCCAGCCTTATCCCGGCCCGGCGCGCGAGCCGCGTGAGCCCGGTCATCGCCATCAGGCAGGCGTAGCCTCGCACCCTCCCTTCGACATCGCGGTCGGAGAGTTGAGTACCACCTTCGGGGGCCGGCCGCCGCCGGCAACCCCGCATGGTTGACGCCTTAGGACGTGAGGTGACAGTTCACGCGCGGGTGTCCGCACCCGGCTGATGGGGTGTCCGGCTCGTGTCGTTGGCGGGACTCACTGGGTATCAGGGGGCGGGGGTTCCGGAGACTCCGCGCCGGAATCAGCCAGGTCCTTCGCCACCGCGTAGACTACGCTTTTGAGCGCGCGCAGGGCCCCGCCGCGGCTGTCACCGCGCGCTTCGAGTGAGGGGAACTCTTTGACCCGCGCGATGAAAGTCCGCTCCTCCTCAGACCACGCGGCCTCGTAGGTGTACTGGGAGGCGCTCAATAATTGCCGCCTTTCCTCTCCCCGCCGCCGCGCTGATCCTTCTTGGCCTGCCGGCACTCCTTGCACCGCTTGGGAGGGTTGGTGAAGCCCTTCTCGTGGAAGAACTCCTGCTCGCCCGCCGTCCAGGTGAAGTCCCGGTTGCAGTCGGCGCACGTCAGTTGCTGGTCGTTATACTCGCTCATTTGTTACCGCCTTTCGTCCGTGAGAATAGTCTCTTTCGGGGGCGCTTGCCCCACGCCACGCTGTTGTTATTACTTTACTCCGTACCGGGAGGAATCGTAAATCGGAACGTCGAGCCCTGGCCGGGTTCGCTTTCGACTGAGACCCGGCCGCCGTGCGCCTCGACGAGTTGCCTGACGATGGCGAGCCCGAGGCCCATCCCGCTCCGCCTGCCGGGGTCGCTCTCTAATTTGTCGAACACCTTCTCCAAACGGTCTGCCGGAATCCCCGCGCCGTTGTCGCCGACCCAGCATTCGACGGCGGCCGATGCTTCGCCGCGCCGCGCCCCGACGATGACTTTACCGTCCGCGGTGTAGTCGATGGCGTTGGAGATCAGGTTCTGGAAGATGAGCGACAGCATGCCGGCGTCGGCGTGAGCCGTCAGCCCTTCGGGTATCTCGTTAATCAACGTCAGGTTCGAGGCGTCGGCCAGCGGGTACAGGTCTTTGACGAGCGCTTCGACCAGCGCCCTCAGGTTTACCTCGCGCCGCTTCACCCTCTCGTCCACCTTCGTCTTCAGGTTCACTTCCTCCTGAACCACTTTGACGACGAGTGAGTTTAAGCGGCCGACGTTGCGGTGCATCGTCTCCAGCAGCGCCGCGGCGCGCTCGTCCTTCGCCACGTCGGGGATCGTCGCTTCGAGCAGTTGGGCCGCCATCGCGATGGCCGACAGCGGCGACCTGAGGTCGTGTGCGACGAAGGCCAGGTGCTCCTCGCGGCGCCGCTGTATCTCCAGAGCTTTCTGCGCGGCGTAGGTCTTCACCGCGAGGCCGATAGACATGTCGATGACGCGGTTGATGGTGCGGTTCACCGGCCCGCGCAGGCTCAGGTCGTGCCTTTCGATGAGGTCCTGGATGACGCCGCGCAGCGCGTTGTATTCCGCCACGACCTCCTCGACGTCGAACCCGAGCCGGAGCCGGTCTAAGCCGTGGACGACGGAGTTCTTCTTCAACTCCCCGACCATCGACTCGTCGGTGTGTGCCTCCAGCTCGTCGGCAAGTTCTTCGAGTAAGTTCGGGATGTGGTCGTTTAAGGTCGGCACGTCGAGTTCGTGCGCCGCGGCGAGCTGCCGCACCTCCTCCCGCCACAGGGTGAGTAGGGTGTCGCGCTCCCGTCTGATCAGCGCCGCCAGCGCGTGGAGGTTGTGTGTGGACAATTTTCTACCTAATTATACGGTCAGGCGGTGCGGTCGCTCAAATGTCGTTCGAGCAGTGCGGACAGCTCGTCCATGCCGATGTGCTTCCGGACGTAGTCGTCACACCCCGCGGCGAGCGCGCCCGCGCGGCTCACGCCGCTGCCGTGCGCGGTGAACGCCAGGATGACAACGTCGCGCCCGCCCTCGATACGGCGGATGAGCCGCGTCGCCTCGAACCCGTCGAGCACGGGCATCGACACGTCCATCAGGATCAGCGCGGGGCGCTCTTTGCTCACGGCTTCCACGGCCTCGCGGCCGTCGGCGGCCTCGATTACCCTGTAACCGAGCTGGGTAAGTTGAACCCGCAGCAGCTCGCGGATGTCCTCGGAATCGTCGGCCACCATGATGGTCGGGGCTGCTTCTGTTGTTTTAATGCGATCACCCTCTGACTGTTGTTCGTGACGGCCGGCCGACGCACGGGTTGCCCCCAACTCGCGCCGTGAATTCAGCGGGCTTGATATTTCTTAGTCCCGCGCGCCGCGCACGCGAACAAGTTAAATCTCGGTCTTGCGGTGCGCGATTAATCGCAGCAGCCCGTTGATGCCCGCGTGCACCAGCGCGTAGACGATGATCGCGATCACGATAGGCAGCGCCAGCGTGTACCCGCCCTCGGCCGTCGGGCTCGCCACGATGCCGCGGAACGGCCTGTAGAGCGGGTCCGTCACCGAGTAGATGAGCTGCACGAACCCGGCGCTCGAACGGGCCGCCATCAACGCCAGCAGGAGGCGTACCGCGAGCAGCGCGTACACGACGTAGAAGACGTAGTCGATGACCTGCGAGACGCGAGCCATGCCCCGCGCGCGATCCACCTCGCGCTCCGTGACGACGACCTCTTCGATAGCCTTGCCGCGGAACTCGCCCGCGACCTGTTCCATCTTCCGCGCCTCGTCGGGCGTCGTGCGGTCGGCGCGCGCCGCGATCTCGGCGTTGACGTCGCCCTCGACCTGCGCCTTGACCGACTCGTGCTGCATCTCGCGGCGCGCCTCGTCGGCGGCCAGTTTGTTATCCTGCATCCTCGTCCTCCCGCCTCAAGAGTTTTCGCGAGCCGGCTCCTCGGTCTCGCCTTCTTCCCTCAGCTCCTGACCCAGCTCGTTGCCGGCCTTCCAGTTCTTCGTGTCCTCTTCGGAATTCAGCCCGGCCTCGACGCCCTGCTTGAACTCCACCGACTTCGTGTTCACTTTCTTTTCGTCTTCGCTCATCACCGGCTCCTTTTAAAGAAGGGCTGTCCCAGTTTCCCGCCCGGCTCCGGCGGAAAACCGCGCCGCCGTCGGAGGTCGTTAGAAGCGGGGTGGTTATTCTCTCCGCGTGCCCCGCCCCGTCCCCGGTTAGCCATCTCTATGGCTTCTTTAACTCACTTTTAGCGCGCTTACGCATAAAGAGATTATACAGGAGAAGACCGGATTCACCGCTGGACGGGCGTCCGTCGCCGCGCGAAGGATGCGACCCGGTGGGACGCACACGTTCACTCCTTAACGACTTTCGCCTCCGACAGAACGCGCTCCTTCTTCTCCTCCCAGTCCTCTGCCATGCGCTCAAGGGAGGGCTTGTACCTCTCGAAATCCTGGCGCACTAAGTCCGCCGTCGATTGAGTCACGATGAAGGCGGGTTTCTGCTCGGGGTTGGCGTCGGGCTCAGGCATCTCGAACAGCCCTTCGGTGCTGTTATCTATGACGGCCGGCACCTCGCCCAACATCAGGGCTTGTGAGCCGCTGCCGTCGTCGTCATCTTGCGCCGCGGCCGTGGCCGTCTCCGGACAGTGCGGCGCGACCACCAAAGCCGGGTCGATGCCGGCCCTGCCGGCGGCGTCCACGGCCTCCCTGACGAGCCCGCGGGCTGTCTTTAATGCTTCTTCCTTGCTCATTGTTTTTTGTCTCCGACAAGCCTCGCTCAGAGGCCGTTGCGCGGCCCATTCGCCTTCACAACCCCGTAGCACTCGCAGGAGGTCGCCTCCAGCCTGCCGCGGTTGAGGACGGTCACACGCCCGCGCGTGTAGCGAATCATCTCCTCTCCTTGAAGATGGCCCGCGGCCCTCGTCACCACGGAGCGGGTCACGCCGAGCATCATCGCCATGAACTCGTGCTTCATCTCGAACTCGTCACCCGGCGCGTGGTCGTGCGTCATCAACAGCCAGCGCGCGAGGCGCTTATTTACCGCGTGCGAGCTGACGCAGGCCGCCGATTGGGAGACCTGCGTGAAGAGCGCGTGGGCGTAGCGTCTCAGCACGTTCGGGAGCGCGCCGCCCCGCTTGAGTTCTTCCCGCAGCGCCCCGGCCTTCATGCGCATGGCGCTGCCCGGCAACTGGATGAGCGCGCGGGTCGGGGCCGTCCTGACCCCCAGCGCCAGCGCGGTGCCCAGCATCCCTTCGTTACCGATGACGCCTATCTCCCTCACCGTCTCATCGTCCATGACGACCAACAGCGAGATGAGTCCGTCGTCGGGGAAGTAGACGTGCCTGATCGACTCCCCGCCGTCGTAGAGGACTCCCATGAACGGCAGAGGGACGGACTCCAGATGGGGGAGCAGACGCCCGTACTCTTCGCCCGGCAGGGCGGCTAGAAGTTGATTTCGGATTGGCGGTCGAGACTTATTGGGCACTTGGCGCGTTCTCCTTAGACTGTGACCCGTCATGAAAACCAGCAGACGGCACGAGGAGACGTTTCGCGTTCAAGTCCTGATGTCGAGAGATGAATCCTGAAAGAACAGGTATCGCAAATATACTCGATCCGAGC
>DASWNR010000418.1:0-8192 GCA_036399155.1 Pyrinomonadaceae bacterium | reverse complement strand
AGGCGCACCCGAAGGCTTAGTTCAAAGTTAAAAGTACCAGGCTCGAAGTTAAGGGGCGCCCCTTAACTTCGAGCCTGGAACTTTTAACTTTGAGCCGCCGCTTACAGCGTCGCGTGCTCGTCCTCGCCGGTGTCCTGTTCGATGAGCGACTGGCACTCGACGTCGTAGCGCGCGGTGGGGACGGCGTCGAGGCGGCGCTCGGGGATGTCTTTGCCGCAGCGGGCGCAGACGCCGTAGCTGCCCTCGTCGATGCGCAGCAGCGCCTGGTCGATGTCGGCGATGAGCTGTGAGTCACGCTCGCTCAGGCGGTACTCGATCTCCTGGCTCACGTCCTTGACCGACTGGTCGGCCACGTCCTTAACGCCGTCGTCGTTGGCCGCGAACTCAAGGGCGTCCGCCTGGTTGCCGCGCGCCGTCTCGGTCTGCTGCCGCAACTGCTCCAGCAGCACCGTGCGGTAGTGCTCAAGTCTCTTCTCGTCCATCGCCTCTCCTTAATGCCTTCGGATGAATCTCGCCCGCGCGCGCCCCGCGCGGCGGCCGGAAAAATTTTCCTTCTCTATGGGAGCGGCGGATTATAACCCAACTCACTTCCAATACAGAAAAGGGCGTAAACGGCAGACCGTGAACCGCGACAGGAATCTTACTTCCTGTCGCGGTTCACGGTCTGCCGTTTACGGCGTAACTAGAACCTCGCGTTCAGCCCGACGCGCAGGGCGCGCGGAGACCCTGTGGAGATGTTGTTGTTGCCGTTGGCGTGGGGGAAGTACTGGCGGTCGAAGAGGTTCTCGACGTTCGCTTGCAGCCGCCAGCGCTCGCCGAAGGAGTAGTAGACGGCGGCGTCCGCCCTCGTGTAGCCGGGCAGGACGACCGTGTTATCGACCGCGGCGAACGAGTCCGACTGCGAGACGATTCCCAGACCCGCGCCGAGCCTCCGCGTGAACTGGTACTTGTTCCAAAGGGACAGGGTGTGGTGGGGCACCTGCCCGACCTGCTTCCCTGCGGCCGCGGCGGCGGTCGCGCTCGTGACGAAGGCGTCCTGGAAGGAGTAGCCCCCGGCGACGCTCCAGTCGCGCGTGACGCTCCCGCTCAGGCCCAACTCGAACCCGTTCGTGCGCTGGCTCCCGGTCTGGATGATGGCGGCCGGGTTGTTGGGGTCGACCGACCTCGTGTTCGTGCGATCCAGGCGGTAGAGCGCCGAGTTCAGCGAGAGGTGTCGGCGCACGTCCCACTTGACGCCGACCTCGTAGTTGCTGAACCTCTCCGGCTTGACCTGCTGCGTGACCGCGGTCAGGGAGGAGAACTGGTCGCCGGAGCTGGGCAGGTGCGAAACGCTGTAGTTGCCGTAGAGCGAAAGCCTCTCCACGGGCTTGACGACCACGCCGACGCGCGGCGAGACGAGGTTGTCGATGCGGCGCAGCTGGTCGCCGTTGCGGTTGTTGCGGAAGCGCAGGTCGAAGTAGTCGTAGCGCACCCCGACGATTAACTGCACGTAACGCGACAGCTCAATCTGATCCTGCAAGTAGGTCGCGGCCAGGTTGGCTTTGACGTGGTTGTCGGCGTCGGTCGCGCTCTGGCGGAACGTCACCGGCGTGTAGACCGTCGGGCTGTCGAAGGGAACCTGGATGGACGTGGCCGTGTTGTTGAAGAAGCCCGTGTTGCGGAAATTGTCCGTGAGCTGGCGGCCCAGCTCGGCGCCGCCCACCAGCGTGTGCCTGACGCGCCCGGTCGAGACGACGTAGGTCAGGTCTGTCTGGCTGAACAGGTTCTTGCGCCGCGTGGCGTTGTTGTAGGCCGAGAGCGCGACCAAAGTCTTCGACGCGTTCGCCGCGCCCGGCACGTAGTTCTGGTAGCCGCGGTCGTAGTCGCCGTACGTGGTGCGGTTGTGGACGACGAGCTTGCCGAACTGCCGGTCGAAGGTGCCCGACAGGATGTTCACGTTCGAGCGCACGTGGCTGTCGTCGGGGTTGCCGTAGAAGGTGTCGGTCGGAACTTCCGCCGGCCTGTTCTGGAAAGACGTGATGCCGCGGTCGGCGACGCGCCGGTCGCGCGCGAACTCGTAGCCGACGGTGATTCTCGTACGAGAGTCGGGGGCTATCGTGAAGGTCGGGTTGAAAGCCGCACGGTTCAGGTTGACGAACCTGCGGAAGCTGTCCGAGTTCTCGTACACGCCGTTGAGGCGGAAGGCCGCGCGGTCGCCCAGGGGCTGGTTGATGTCGCCCGAGATGCGCCTGTTGTAGAAAGAGCCGCCCGTCAACGACAGCTCGCGCGACGGGGAGAAGTTGGCCTCCTTCGTCACGCGGTTGATGACCCCGCCGCCGCCGCCGCGCCCGAAGATCAAGGCGTTGGGCCCCTTCAAAGTTTCAAGGCGCTCAAGGTTGTAGAGGTCGCGGTAGTACTGCACGTCGTCGCGGACGCCGTTGAGGAAGAAGTCGGCGCTGGTGCTCTGGCCGCGGATGATGACATGGTCTCGGTTATTCTCCCCCTGGTGTGCGACGAGGCCGGGCGTGTAGCGCACCACGTCGCCGATGCTCTGCATCTGCTGATCCCTGATCTGCTCTTTGGTGACGACGGTGACCGACTGCGGAACGTCACGCAACAGCGTCAGGGTCTTGGTGGCGCTGGCCGTCGCCTCCGCCTGATAGTCTGCGCCGCTCGTGGCGAGAACGGTCACGCTTCCGGCCACCCCGGAAACCTGCAACATCACCTCCACCGGCGCACCGCCCGACTGACCCAAACTGACCTTCTGCGAAGCCTCGGAGAAGCCGTAGGCGGTTACCTTCAACGTGTATTCGCCGGGCTCGACCGCGAGCGTGAATTCGCCGTTCCGGTCGGTCGTCGCGGAAAAACTGCCGGGGCGCCCCTGCGCCTCCGCGACGACGCGGGCGTCGGCCACCGCCGAGCGGTTCGGGTCAAGCACCCTTCCGCGGATCGAGGACGGGGGAGTGACCTGCGCCCGCGCGGGCCACGCACAAGTCAGCAGTAAGAAGAGCAGGAGGGGGAGCAGTCGGCTAGGAGAAGTCGGGCGTAGCATCTCTTTTTTTGAACCGCCTTGTTAAAGGCTAAGAAGTTGGACGAGCTTGACGGGCAAATTGAAATTCGTTTTCAATTTCATCGAAAGTATATGCCTCTTCAGAAGGGGATGTCAACGGGCAAGTTTGAGGGGTTAATTCAGGAGACGACTCGGTCGTGCATCATTGCCCCGGGGCGCCGCCGCCGCAGAGGAGTTCGGCGGCGAGGAGGGGGATGGTCAGCTCGTGGTGGCCGGTGACGGAGAAGCCGCGGCCGGCCCCGCCGCTCGTGGGGCGGCGGACGACGTTGGTCAGAGGGCGGTAGGACTGTATGAAGTCGAAGTTGGCGGTGGTGAAGTCTTCGAGCGTGTGGCCGAGGTTGCGCACGAGCGTGACGCACTTGAGGAAGACCTCGGGCATGACGACGGCCGAGCCGACGTTGAGGTAGACGCCGCCGCCGCTCATGCGCCGCACGAGCTCCGCCAGCAGGCGGAAGTCCGTGTGCGACGCCGCGCCGAGCGCCGCGCCGTCCGCGCGCGGGTGGAAGTGCGCGATGTCCGTCCCGACCGCGACGTGCGCGGTGAAGGGGACGCGCGCGCCGTAGGCGGCGCAGAGCAGCGAGAGCCCCGCGTGCTTCGGCTCGGAGGCGAGGAGCGCGCGCCCGAGCGCCTCGCCGAAGCCCAACCCGTCACGCGCGGCCTCGCGCGCGGCGTCGTTGAGGAGCCGGCCCGTCTCGTCGGCCGCGCCGAAGGCGCCCGCGCCGAGGGTGGCGTCCACGTCCTCCGAGGTCGAGCCGACCAGCGCCACCTCCGCGTCGTGGACGAGCACGGAGCCGTTGCCCGCAATCCCCGAAACGAAGCCCCGGCGCATGAGGTCGATGATGAGCGGCGCGAGCCCGGTCTTGACGACGTGCCCGCCGATGCCCCAGACGATGGGTCTGCCGAGTTCGCGCGCGCGTCGCATCCGCGCGGCTATCTCGCGGATGGACCGGACGGCGAGGATGTTGGGTAAGCTGTCGAGGAAGTCTCGGAGGCTCGCGTCGCCGCCGAAGGGGCGCGCGAAGTCTTCGGCCGCGACCTTGCTCGGCCGCGACGCCAGCGGGTAGGTGCTCACGCCTTCGAGCCCGAGCGGCCGTATGTCTTCGTAGATGGACAAGTGGTGCTCCCGTCCGTCAGTCGGGGTGAATTTATAAACGCACGGCGGCCGCGGAGTATATCACGCCGCGTTTTTGCGTTTGCCCCGGGCGGTGGGCTTGGCCCTGGTGCCGTTGCCTTCGACGGGCCTGGATGGCGCGGGGCCGTTGCCGTTGGTCAAGAGGACGCCGAGGAGCGGGCGGAGCGCGTGGCCGGTGTGAGACTTTTTCGTTTTCGCGACCTCTTCGGGGGTGCCGCAGGCGACGACGCGGCCGCCGTTCGAGCCGCCCTCGGGGCCGAGGTCAACGATGTGGTCGGCCGACTTGATAACGTCGAGGTTGTGCTCGATGACGATGACGGTGTTGCCTAAGGAGACGAGGCGCTGCAACACGTCGAGCAGCTTGTGCACGTCGGCGAAGTGGAGACCGGTCGTCGGCTCGTCGAGGATGTAGATGGTTCTTCCGGTGGCGCGCTTCGACAGCTCGCGCGCGAGCTTGATGCGCTGCGCCTCGCCGCCCGAGAGCGTCGTCGCGGACTGCCCGAGCTTGATGTAGCCGAGCCCGACATCGAGAAGCGTCTGGAGCTTCTGCTTGATCTGCGGGATGTTCTCCAGGAGCGGCATCGCCTCCTCGATGGTCGTGTCGAGGAGGTCGGCGATGGACTTGCCCTTGTACTTCACGGACATCGTCTCGCGGTTGTAGCGCGCGCCGCGGCACACGTCGCAGAGGACGTAAACGTCGGGCAGGAAGTTCATCTCGATGCGCTTCATGCCGTCGCCCTCGCACGCCTCGCAGCGCCCGCCCTTGACGTTGAAGGAGAAGCGCCCGGGCTTGTAGCCGCGCTCGCGCGACTCGGGCAGCATCGAGTACAGCTCGCGAATCGGCGTGAAGAGCCCCGTGTAGGTCGCCGGGTTCGAGCGCGGCGTGCGGCCGATGGGCGACTGGTCAATCTCGATGCACTTGTCTACGTGCTCAAGCCCCTCGATGGAGTTGTACTCGCCCGGCTCCTCAAGCGAGCCGTAGAGGTGGCGCGCGAGCGCGCGGTAGAGGATGTCGTCCACGAGCGTCGACTTGCCCGAGCCCGAGACGCCGGTGACGACGGTGAGCAGGCCGAGCGGGAACGTGGCGTCGATGGACTTGAGGTTGTTGGCGCGCGCGCCCCGGACGGTGACGGCGTTGCCGCCCGCTGGGCGTCGCTTGCCGGGCACCTCGATGGAGAGCTTGCCGCAGATGTACTGGCCCGTGACCGAGGCCGGGTTGCAGGCAACCTCCTCGGGCGTGCCGGCCGCGACTATCTGGCCGCCGTGCACGCCCGCCGCCGGGCCGATGTCGACGACGTAGTCGGCGCGGCGGATGGTCTCCTCGTCGTGCTCGACGACGAGGACGGTGTTGCCTAGGTCGCGCAGCGCCGAAAGGGTTTCGAGGAGCTTCTGGTTGTCGCGCGGGTGCAGGCCGATGGAGGGCTCGTCGAGGACGTAGAGCACGCCGCGAAGCTGCGAGCCGATCTGCGTGGCGAGCCTGATGCGCTGCCCCTCGCCGCCGGAGAGCGTGGCCGAGGCGCGGTCGAGCGAGAGGTAGCCTAAGCCCACCTGCGTTAGGAAGCGCAGGCGGTTGCGTATCTCGCGCAGGACGAGGCCGGCTATCTGCGTCTCGCGCTCGTTGAGCTTGAGCTTGTCGAAGGCGGCGGCCGAGTCTTCGATGGGGAGCGCCGTGTACTCGGCGATGCCGCGCCCGCCGACGCGGACGGCGAGCGACTCGGGCTGCAAACGCTGCCCCGCGCAGTCGGGGCACCCGACCGGCGAGACCAACTCTTCGAGCGCCTCGCGGACGCGCTCGCTCGGCGCGTCGTGCATGCGCTCGGACAGGTAGCGCACCGCGCCCTTCCAGTCGCTCCCGTACTTGTAGAGGCCGTGGCGGAAGGTTATCTCCCCCTCGACGCCGTGGAAGAAGCCGTCGCGCGCGTGTCGCGGCAACTCGGCGAAGGGCGTGTCCGGGTCGGCCTCGAAGTGCTCCGCGACGGCGACGAGCGCCGCCTTCAAGTACGCCGCGCCCTGCTTGTCCGAGGCGGCGAGCGCGACGAAGAGCTTGTCGGCGCGCTCGGTGGCGTCGGTGACGATCTTCGCCGGGTCGATTTCGAGCACGGTGCCGAGGCCGTGGCAACGCTTGCACGCGCCGTAGACCGAGTTGAAGGAGAACGAGCGCGGCTCAAGCGGCGGGACGTTGATGCCGCAGTTGACGCAGGCCATCCGCTCCGAGTAGAGCTTCTCCTCGCCGTCCACGACCGAGATGAGGACGGCGCCGCCGGTCAGCTTCAAGGCGGTGCGGACGGACTCGCTCAGGCGCTCGCCGATGCCGGGCTTGATGAGCAGGCGGTCGACGACCGCCTCGATGGTGTGGTTGCGGCGCTTGTCGAGGCGTATCTCCTCGTCGAGCGAGACCAGCTCGGCGTCCACGCGCGCGCGCAGAAAACCGTCCTTCTGTAGCTTCTCAAGCTCCTTCCTGAACTCGCCCTTGCGTCCGCGCACGACCGGCGCGAGCACCATCACGCGCTCGCCCTCGGGCAGCGAAAGCACGCTGTGGACAATCTGCTCGACCGACTGTCGCGTGATGGGCGCGCCGCAGATGTGACAGTGCGGCTGGCCGACGGAGGAGAAGAGCAGGCGCAGGTAGTCGTAGACTTCCGTCACCGTGCCGACCGTCGAGCGCGGGCTGCGCGAGACGGTCTTCTGCTCGATGGAGATGGCGGGCGAGAGGCCGTCAACCGAGTCAACGTCCGGCCTTTCGAGCTGGTCGAGGAACTGGCGCGCGTAGGCCGAGAGCGACTCGACGTAGCGGCGCTGCCCCTCGGCGTAGATGGTGTCGAAGGCGAGCGAGGACTTGCCCGAGCCGGAGAGCCCCGTGATGACCGTCAGACGGTCGCGCGGTATCTCGACGTTAACGTCCTTCAGATTGTGCTGGCGCGCGCCGCGCACCGTGATTCGGTCTATTGCCATTGCCTGAATCGCCCCGCGAGCGCCACAGTGGAGAATCCGGCGCTACGCGGAAACGACCATTTTAGACGACGCGCCGCGAGCCCGCAAGCAAGCGCGCCCCGCGCGTCTGCGAACAGCCCGGCGCGCGCGCCGACGACGCCTCGAAGCCGCGGGCGCGGCCGAAGAAGCGCCCATGATTTACACCCGGCCGCGAACTGCTATAAACTCCGCGGCATAGACCGCAGAACCGGGTAGACGAGAGGGAGCAGGGAGGACGTGCTGAATCTTCCGAACGCACTGACGCTGTCGCGCATCTTCGTCGTCCCGCTGCTCGTCGTCGTCCTGCTCACGCCGTTCTCCGAGCACTGGTTCGGCGTCCAGCGCCACCTGCTCGGCGTCGCGCTCTTCCTCGGCGCGGCCTTCACAGACTATCTCGACGGCCACATCGCGCGCAGCCGCCGGCAGATTTCGCGCTTCGGCATCCTGCTCGACCCCATCGCGGATAAATTGCTCATCAGCGCCGCGCTCATCTCGCTCGTCGAGAACCGGCTCGCGCCGGCCTGGGCCGTCTGCATCATCGTCGGGCGCGAGTTCGCGGTGTCGGGCTTGCGCAGCGTGGCGGCGGCCGACGGCGTGGTCATCTCCGCTTCGAAGATGGGGAAGTTCAAGATGGCGTCGCAGGTTCTGGCGGTGGCGCTGCTCATCGCGTCGAGCACGGCGGGCGCGCCTCCGGTGGCGAACTTCGGCCACGCCTTCCCGGCGATACAGTTCTGGACTGTGCCCGAACTGCGCGCGGCCGTCGGCCACCTCTTCGGCGCGGGCGCGGTGACGGCGACCGACTGGCAGGTGCTGCTCTACACGGCCGGGCGCGCGATGCTGTGGGTCGTGGTGCTCTCGGCGTGTCTTTCGATGTACGAATACTTCAGCGCCTTCTACCGCGCGGCGCTCGAACGCTCCGCCCACGAGCGCGCCGCCGCCGCGCTCCCGCCGACGGCCGCCGCGCGCACGCCGACGCCTAACCGCTAAGGAAAGACGAAACGCGGAGGCGCGCGGGCTCGGCTAACTCAAAAGCTGAGCCCG
>DASWNR010000417.1:0-1917 GCA_036399155.1 Pyrinomonadaceae bacterium | reverse complement strand
GCAGTTGCGGGAGAGCTCACGGGAGGCATGGCTCACGCAATCGGGCGAGGTGTCGGCGCTCGCCGCCTACTCGCTCGCGCGGGTCGGGCGGCTGCGCGAGGCGGTCGCCGTCCTCGAAGCGGGGCGCGCCCGCGTGCTCAGCGAGTCACTGGCGCACGACCGGACCGATCTCGAAGAGGTAAGGGTGTCCGACCCCGAAGCCCACGCGGCCTACCGGCAGGCGTTGGCGCGTCTGCGCCTGCTCGAAGCAGAGGGACGGCGGCTCATGCCTGTGGACGACGCTGACGAAGGCCTTACCGCCGAGACCCTGCGCGCCAACCTGAGGCAGGCGCGCGACGCTATGAACGAGGCCATCGAGCGCATACGTCGCGTTCCGGGGCACACGGACTTCGTGTCCGAGTCGGACTGGGACGACGTGGCCCGCGCGGTCGAGCCCGGCAAGCCGCTTGTCTACCTGCTCTCGACCGTGTCGGGGAGCCTGGCGCTGTTGCTGAGCCGCGAGCCCGCGGACGCGGGCGACGGCGTCTCCGTCGAGCCGGTCTGGTTCGACGACTTCACGGAGGTGGAGCTGCGCGAAGCCGTGGACTCGTGGCTCGACTCCTACGGCGCATGGAGGGGCGACCGGGAGCAGCGGGCGCAGTGGCTGGAGACCATCGAGCGCGTGATGGGGGTGCTCGGCCGGCGGCTGATGAAACATCTGACCGAGCGCCTGCGCGAGTCTGGAAACGCGGAGGCGGTGCTGGTGGCCTGCGGCTTCTGGCCGCTGCTGCCGCTGCACTCGGCTTGGACGGAGAGCGAGGGCGGCGCGCGCGTCTACGCCCTGGATGAAGTGGCCCTCAGCTACACGCCGTCGGCGAGGGCTCTGACCTACGCGCGCGCACTCGCCGAAGCGGCCGGCGACGCGCAGAACCTGCTCATAGTCGAAGACCCCGCGCCGGTCACGTCGGCGGCTCAGTTGCCGAGCCTGCGTCTCGGCATGGAGACCGTCGCATCGCTCTTCGCGGAGCCGGAACACCTGGCGAGAGAAGAGGCGACGCTGGCGCACGTCACGCAAGGGCTCGGGCGCGCGCGCGTCGTGCATTTCGCCTGCCACGGCGCGCACGACTGGGAGGCGCCGCTCGGCAGCGGCCTCTTGATGGCGAACGACGAGATGCTGACCGTCGGTCGCCTCTTCGACCTGCGCATCGGCGGCGCGCGCCTGGCGACGCTCGCGGCCTGCGAGACGGGCATCGTCGGCACCCGCCTGCCGGACGAGGCCGTGGCGCTGCCGTCTGCGCTGATGCAGTCGGGCTTCGCGGGCGCGGCGGCGTCGCTCTGGGCGGTGACCGACGTGAGCACGGCGCTGCTGATGGAGTCCTTCTACAAGCTTTGGCGCGAAGGCGGGCTGGTGCCGCCGCTCGCTCTCCGCGAGGCGCAGCGTCGGCTGCGCGACGCCAGGGCGGCCGACCTCGCGCGACGTTTCCGCGAGGAGCGCGACCGTCCCGCGTCGTCCGGCGGCCTGCCGCGCGCGGCGGCGGCACGGGTCTGGCGCTGGCTGGAAGGATTTCAACCCCACGAACTCCCGTTCGCACACCCCTTCTACTGGGCGGCGTTCGGCTACAGGGTGTCTGAGGAGGTGTGAGATGACGAACAGGCTCAACTCGTTTGTGATACTCGGCAACGTCCTCAAGCAGAGCCGCCTCATCGGCGACCGCATCGCGGAGCGCCAGAGGGTGGGCGACTTCAAGGCGATAAACTTCGGGAGGGAACTCGACGAGTTCATGCCGAAGCTCGAAGGGGTGGAGAAGGCCGACGAAGAGACGCTCGAAGAACTGGTGAACCGCCTCTTGGACATCGGCCTGGCCTCGCCGGCGAAGGACATCTTCCGGACCGTCATACGTGACTCGACGGCGGTCGAGGCCGGACTGCCCAAGTCGT
>DASWNR010000416.1:0-3160 GCA_036399155.1 Pyrinomonadaceae bacterium | reverse complement strand
CGACACGCGGGGCGAATACCCGCGCGACGCGTGCGTGCATGAACTGTTCGAGGCGCGGGCCGCGCGCGCGCCCGAAGCCACCGCCGTCACCTCGGGTGACGCGCGGCTGACCTACGGCGAGTTGAACGCCTCGGCCAACCGGCTCGCGCGCCGCCTGCGTGCGCTGGGCGTCGGGGCCGAGAGCAGGGTCGGCGTCCTCATGGAGCGCTCGCCGGAGATGTTGACGGCCTTCCTCGCCGTCCTCAAGGCCGGCGGCGCATACGTCCCACTCGACCTCGCCTACCCGAAGCCGCGCCTCCGCTTCATGCTCGAAGACGCGGGCGTGCGCGTCGTCCTGACCGAGCGCAGGCAGTTAAGCCTTCTCCCCGACTGCGGCGCGCGCGTCCTCTGTCTCGACGGCGACCGCGAGGAGATAGGCCGCGAGAGCGCCGAGGATTTGAGCCGCGAGGCCGCGGCCGACAACGCGGCTTACGTCATCTACACCTCCGGCTCGACCGGCCGCGCCAAAGGCGTCTGCGTTGACCACCGCGCCGTCAACCGCCTCGTCTGCCGGACGAACTATGTCGAGCTGTCGCCCTCCGACCGCGTGGCTCAGGCTTCGACGGCCACGTTCGACGCCGCGACCTTCGAGATATGGGGCGCGCTGCTGAGCGGCGCACTGCTGGACATCGTCCCGCGCGACACGGCGCTATCGCCGACGGCGCTGGCCGCGCACATCAGGGGGCGCGGCGTCACCGCCCTCTTCCTCACCACCGCGCTCTTCAACCAGATCGCGGCCGCGCAGCCCCGCGCCTTCGCGCCGCTCGGCCACCTCCTCTTCGGCGGCGAGGCGGTAGACCCGAGGTGGGTGCGCGAGGTTCTGTCGAAGGGCGGCCCCCGCCGCCTGCTCCACGTCTACGGCCCGACCGAGAACACGACCTTCAGCACGTGGCATCTCGTCGAGGCGTTTGACGAGAACGCGGCGACCGTCCCCATCGGCCGCCCCGTCACGAACACGCAGGCGTACGTCCTCGACGGCGATTTACGCCCCGTCCCCGTCGGCGTCGCGGGCGAGTTGTGCCTCGGCGGCGACGGCCTGATGCGCGGCTACCTGAACCGCCCCGGACTGACCGCAGAGAAACTCGTCCCGCACCCGTTCTCGTCGGAGCCGGGCGCGCGCCTCTACAAGACCGGCGACCTCGCGCGCTTCCTGCCCGACGGGGCCGTCGAGTTTCTGGGGCGCGTCGATCAGCAGGTGAAGATTCGCGGCCACCGCATCGAGCCGGGCGAGATAGAGGCGGTGATGTCCGAGCATTCTTCGGTGCGCGAGTGCGTCGTGCTGGCGCGCGAAGACCGGCCGGGCGAGCGCCGCCTCGTGGCCTACGTCGTCGCCGCGCCGGACTCCGAGGCGGTCGCAGACGCGGAGGCGGCGGGCGACGGCCTGCGCGCCGGCCAGGTCGAGCACTGGCAGAGCATTTTCGACGAGCACATCTACAGCCGACCCTCGTCCCAGCCCGACCCGACCTTCAACATCGTCGGCTGGAACAGCAGCTTCACGGACGAGCCCCTGCCGGCCGAGGAGATGCGCGTCTGGCTCGAAGACACGCTCGCCCCCTTACGCGCCGCCCGCCCGCGGCGCGTGCTGGAAATCGGGTGCGGGACGGGACTGCTGCTGGCGCAGTTGGCCCCGGGCTGCGAGCAATATTGCGGGACGGATGTTTCGCAGGTGGCGCTCGACTACGTCCGGCGGCAGATACTTTCCCGCGCCGACATCCGCGCCGACGTGACGCTCCTGCGGCGCGCGGCCGACGACTTCGAGGGCGTCGAGCCGGGCGGCTTCGACGCCGTCATCCTCAACTCGGTCGTCCAGTACTTCCCCGACGTGGACTACCTCCTGCGCGTCATGGAGGGCGCGGCGCGCGCGGTCGCACCGGGCGGCCATATCTTCGTCGGCGACGTGCGCAGCCTGCCGCTGCTCGAAGCCTTCCACGCCTCGGTTCAGTTGTTCAAGGCGCAGCCCGCGCTGCCGGTCGCGCAGTTGCGCGAGCAGGTACGGGCGCGCGCCGCGCAGGAGAACGAGCTGGCCGTCGACCCGGCCTTCTTCTTCGCGCTGCGCCAACGCCTGCCGCAGCTCGGCCGCGTCGAGGTGCGACCCAAGCGCGGCCGCCATCACAACGAGCTGACCCGCTTCCGTTATCAGGTGTTGATTCACGTCGGCGGGCGGGGCGAGCAATCAACCGCGTCCCCGCACTGGCTCGACTGGGAGGCCGAAGGTCTGACGCCCGACGTGCTGCGCCGCCGCCTCACCGAGGAGAGTCCCGCCGCGCTCGCGCTCGAACGCGTCCCGAACGCGAGACTCGGCGCCGAGCTGAGGACGCTTGAGCTACTCGCCGACGAGGAGGGCGCGCGCACGGCGGGCGAGCTGCGCGCGCTCAAAGACCGCGCCGCCTACGGCGTTGACCCGGAAGACCTCCACGCGCTCGGCGGCGAGCTGGGTTACGCCGTGGAGATTAGTTGGGCGCGGCACGGGGCCGACGGCCGCTTCGACGTGCTGCTGCGCGCCGCGTCCCCGGGCGAGGGCGAGGACGCGGGCTTCGGCTTCCCCGCGCCTAACGCGGGCGGCAGGGCTTGGAAAGAGTTCGGCAACAACCCGCTGCGGCGGGCGCTGGCGCGCGAGCTGGTTCCGCGCCTGCGCGCGCACTTGCAGGAGCGGCTGCCCGAATACATGGTGCCGGCCGATTTCGTGATGCTCGACTCTCTGCCGCTGACGCCCAGCGGTAAGGTCGACCGGCGTCAGCTTCCCGCGCCCGACGTGCCGCGCCCCGAACTCGAAGGGAGCTTCGTCGCGCCGCGCACAGAGGTCGAGGGGCGCGTCGCCGCCGTCTGGGCGGAGGTGCTGGCGCTGGGGCGCGTCGGCGTCCACGACAACTTCTTCGACCTCGGCGGCCACTCGCTCGTCGCCACGCAGGTCGTCACGCGCCTCTGCGACGCCTTCGAGACGGAGCTGCCGCTGCGCTGCCTGTTTGAATCGCCGACGGTCGCCGGCGTGGCGGCCGCCGTCGTCCGGAGGCTGGCCACGCAGGCGGACGCAGAGGGGTTGGCGCAGGCGCTCAGCGACCTCGAACAGTTATCCGACGAGGAAGCGCGCGCCATGCTGGCGCAGGGGGGCGACGAATGAGCG
>DASWNR010000415.1:0-4554 GCA_036399155.1 Pyrinomonadaceae bacterium | reverse complement strand
CTCGGGAACACGTACCACCTCTGGCTGCGCCCGGGCGCGGACGTGGTGCGCGCGTGCGGCGGGCTCCACCGCTTCGCGGGCTGGCGGCGCGCGCTCCTGACAGACTCGGGCGGCTTCCAGGTCTTCAGCCTGAGCCACATGCGGCGCGTCTCCGAGGAGGGCGTCGAGTTCCGCGCGCACACGGACGGCCGCCAGTGCTTCCTCTCGCCCGAGGTCTCGATGGAGGTGCAGGCGGCGCTCGGCTCCGACATCGTGATGGCCTTCGACGAGTGCCCGCCGGGGAAGGCTCCGCACGAGGCGGCGCGCGCCTCGCTTGAGCTGACCGCCCGCTGGGCCCGGCGCTCGCGCGCGAGGTTCGACGGGCTGCAACGCGAGGGCGCGGACGCGGGCAGGGAAGGGGCGGACGCCCGTCAGGCCATCTTCGGCATCGTGCAGGGCGCGACGCACACGGATTTAAGGGCGGAGAGCCTTGAGCGCACGGTCGAGGTCGGCTTCGACGGCTACGCCATCGGGGGGCTGAGCGTCGGCGAGGAGAAGCGGGTGATGTACGACGTGGTGGAGCACGTCGCGCCTCTGATGCCGCGGGAGCGGCCGCGCTACCTGATGGGCGTCGGCACGCCCGAGGATCTGGTCGAGTCGGTCGCGCGCGGCGTGGACATGTTCGACTGCGTCATCCCCACGCGCAACGGCCGCAACGGCCAGGCGTTCACCTCGCGCGGCCGGCTCAACATCAAGAACGCGCGCTGGACGGCCGACACGCGCCCGCTCGACGAGGCTTGCGGCTGCGCCGTCTGCCGCCGCCACACCCGCGCATACCTCCGTCACCTCTACATGGCGGGCGAGATGCTCGGGGCCGTGCTGCTCTCGCACCACAACCTTGCGTTCTTCCTTGACACCATGCGGCGCGTCAGGCAAGCTATCCGGTCTGGCGAATTCACCCGATTTCGGCGGGAGTTTCTTGAGGGAATCGACTCCGGCGTCGAGTGAAGCACGCCCCGCGGCGCGCCCCCGCCCCCGGCCCAAATCATTCATGAACACGGCTGTGGAGTAGTAACACTCGGGCGAGTCGCGCGCGCGGCGTCGCCCGAGCCGGACGCCGGTTAAACACGTGGCGCGGCGCGCGCCGGGGCCGCGCCGCCGGGTCGAAAACCAGAGTCACAGATGAACACACACGCTCTCTTACTGCTCCAGGGCGGGGCCTCCTTGTTCGCCAGCCCGCTCGTGATGATGGCGCTCATCTTCGGCGTCTTCTACTTCCTTATCATACGCCCGCAGTCGAAGCGCCAGCAGGCGCTGCGCGACATGATCGCGCAGATCAAGGCGGGCGACAAAGTCATCACGACGGGCGGCATCTACGCCACCGTCAAGCAGGTCAAGGAGAAGTCGCTGCTCGTCATGAGCGCCGACAAGTCGATCCTCGAAGTCTCGCGCTCGGCCGTCGCCGGGATGCAGGGGGAAGAGGAAGTGGAGTTAAAGAAGTAGTCAGTAGCCGGTAGCGCCCCGCGTTACGGCCGCCGGCGCTGACGCCCGGACGACTCGTTATAAGAAAGGGTTTCCACCGACTACTGTCCGCCGACCGCCGCCTACTGATTTATGAAAAAGAACCTTCTACACCGCGCCATCATCATCGCCGTCGTGACGCTTCTGGGGCTGTGGGTCGTCGTCGGGCCGCGCCACCGCCCGGCGCTCGCCGACTTCACGCCCGCCGGCATCAACAAGAGCCTGCGCGAGAACATCCGCCTCGGACTCGACCTGCGCGGCGGCTCGCAGCTCGTCATGCAGGTGCAGGTGCAGGACTACCTCGCGCGCCTCGCGAACGACTCGGCCCGCAGCGTCCAGGACACGGCGCGCGCGGAGGGCTACGACGTGAAGGAGGTTCGCCCCGAGACCGCGGGTGGCAACTACCGCATCGTGCTCGTCGCCAACGACGCGTCGAAAGTCCAGGAGATTCGCGACAACCTCCCGAACCGCGTCTCTGGCTTTGACCCGAGCATCTGGTCGTCGTCGGCCAGCGGCAACACCGTGACGTGGGAGATGAATGACACCGCCAAGACGGCGCTCGGCAACCGCGCCACCGAGGACGCGCTCAAGATCATCGACACGCGCCTCAACGCGATGGGCGTCGCCGAGAACACCATCCAGTCGCACGGCCCCGCCAGCGCGCACCAGATACTCCTCCAGATGCCCGGCATCGACGACCCCGAGCGCATCAAGCAGTTGATAAAGAGCGAGTCGCGGCTGGAGCTGATGAAGGTCGTCGGCCCCGGCAACCCCTCGCCGATACAGACCTACCCGACCGAGGAGGCCGCGCGCCAGTCGCTCGGCGGCACCGTGCCGTCGAACCGCCGCATCCTCCCCTACGACGAGCGCGACGAGCCGACGGCGGCCGGCACGACGACCCCGCAGCCGAAGGCCGGCGAGCCGACGGCCTGGGTCGTCGTCGAGTCCCCGGCCGTGGTCGACGGCAGCGAGCTGCGCACCGCCGACGCCGCCTCGGACAACCCGGCCGGCGGCGCCGGCGACAGCTACCAGATCAACTTCACCCTCAAGCCCTCGGGCGCGCAGAAGTTCGGCGCGTGGACGGCCGCCAACGTCGGCGCGTACATGGCCGTCGTCCTCAACGACCGCGTCCAGTCGGCCCCATACATCAAGTCGCAGATCACCGACTCGGGGCAGATTTCGGGCAACTTCACGAAGGACTCGGCCAACGGCCTCGCGCTCACGCTGCGCTCGGGCGCGCTCCCCGCGCGCATCGTCTACCTCGAAGAGCGCACGGTCGGGCCGAGCCTCGGGGCGGACTCCATCCGCGCCGGCGTGACTGCCTCGCTCGTCGGGCTCGCGCTCGTCGTGCTGACGATGATCGTCTACTACCGCGGGGCGGGCGTCAACGCGGTCATCGCGTTGCTGCTGAACACCATCCTGACGCTGGCGGCGCTCATCATCTTCGACGCCGCGCTGACGCTGCCCGGCATCGCCGGCATCATCCTCGGCATCGGCATGGCCGTGGACTCGAACGTGCTCATCTTCGAGCGCATCCGGGAGGAGTTGGCGACGGGCAAGACCGTCGCCTCGGCCATCGACGCCGGCTTCGACCGTGCGTTCGTGACTATCGTCGACACGCACGTCACGACCATCGTCTCGTCGCTCTTCCTCTTCGTCTTCGGGACGGGGCCGATCCGCGGCTTCGCCGTCACGCTCGTGCTCGGCCTGCTGGCCAACCTGTTCACGGCGGTCTACGTCTCGCGCACCATCTTCTTGTGGGGGCTCGCGCGCAAGCAGGGGCGCGCCGAGACGCTCAGCATCTAGGTGGGTGATGGGTGGCGGCGATAAGTGCCGTTCCCGGCAGTTACCGCCGCCACCCATCGCCCGTCACTTATCACTGGATTTGCCATGTTTCAGATACTAAACAACATCAACGTCGACTGGATGGGGAAGCGCAAGGTCTTCATCCTCATCTCGGTCACCATCATGCTCGCGGGGCTCGGCTCGTCGCTCGCGCGGTACCTCACCCCGGGCGGCACCGAGGCGTTCTACCTCGGGATCGACTTCAAGGGCGGCACCGTCGTCACCGCCGACTTCAAGGAGCGCCCGTCGGCCGAGGTCATCCGCGACGCGCTCCTGGCCGCAGGCGTCTCCGAGGTCATCATCCAGCCCCTGACCGACAAGCCGGGCGAGGTGCTCATCCGCCTGCCGCAGATGGAGACGAGCCAGACCGTCTCCGAGCAGGGCGAGACGCAGGTGGACATCGGGCGCAAGACCGTCGCCGACGGTCTCAAGACGCTGCCGGGCGTGGTGCAGGTCGAGCAGTCGCAGCCGTTCCCGGCCGAGGGGAACGCCTTCCGCATCATCGGCACCGAGGCCGTCGGCGCGGTCGCCGGCGCGGCGCTCCGCAACCAGGCGGTCGCCGTCACGCTGCTCGCGCTCGTCGGCATCCTGCTCTACATCGGCTTCCGCTTCGAGTGGACGTACGGCGCGGCCGCCGTCCTCGCCGTCTTCCACGACGTGCTGGTCACGCTCGCCTTCTTCTCCGTCTTCCAGATAGAGGTCAACCTGACGGTCATCGCGGCGCTCCTGACGCTCGTCGGCTTCTCGGTCAACGACACCATCGTCATCTTCGACCGCATCCGCGAGAACCTTCGGATGCACCGCCGCTCGAACCTCTACGACCTGACGAACGAGTCGGTGAACCAGACGATGTCGCGCACCGTCATCACCTCGGGGCTCGTCTTCCTCTCGGTGCTCTCGCTCGTCGTCTTCGGCGGACAGGTCTTGCGCGGCTTCTCCATTGCGCTCTTCATCGGCATCATCGCCGGCACCTACTCGACCATCGGCATCGCCAGCCCGATCATGGTCTGGTGGCAGCAGCGACTTGAGGCCGGGCGCGCGGCCGCCCCTCCGGCGGGCACGCGCGGCGGCGGCCCGCGGCACCAGGCAGCCGGCGCGCGCGACGCGACGGCCAGCGCGCCCGCCCGCTCGGGGACGAAGTGTGTCCGGCATCCGGCCGGCCGGCCGCCCCGCCTCGCCCGGTCGGGCGCCGGCGGGCGCGGCCGGCCG
>DASWNR010000414.1:0-8476 GCA_036399155.1 Pyrinomonadaceae bacterium | reverse complement strand
GCGGGGGCCGGCGCCGGGGCGGCAGAGGCGGGGGCCGGCGCGGAGGCGCTCGCGCCGTTGCCGTTGGCGGCGGGCGCCGGAAGCTGCGGCGCGAACGGCTCGGGCGCCGGGCGGGCGCCCTGAAAGTCCGCGGCCGGCTGGTGGGAAGCGTCGCCGCGCAGCAACTCCAACTGCAAGGACATCAGCCTGAGCTGGTCTTCGCTGATCCTCAACTGCTGCGCGACGATGTGCTGGAGGGCCGTCGCCGGCATGTCGTACAGCTCGCCGACGGCTCCGTCCACTTCGTCGCCGTCGGGCGGGGCGAAGGGCGTCGGCGCGAGCTCGGCGACCGGCTCGCGGGCAGGCTGCGCGCGGGGGGGCTCGCCGCTCGCATTGACGATTTCCGCGCGCGCCGGGGCCGGCGTGACCCGCGACTCTGCGACCGGCCGCTCCGGCGCGGCGGCCGATGTGGCCGGCGTGGCCGCCGGGGCCGGCGTGGCTGGCGGCGGAGCAGGTGCCGGCGGCGTGGGCGGCGGCGCGGTTCGGCTGAAGTCGGCGGGGAGGAGCTGGTCCAGGTGCTCGGCCATGGCCTCGATGGTGGAGAGCTCTTCGAGCAGCAGGCGGAAAGGAATCTTCACGTCGAACTCGCTCTTAATCACCTGACTGGTCTGAAGGAGGAAGAGCGAGTCCACGCCCAACTCGATGAGCGGGACGTCGGTCGGCACCTCCTGCGCCCCCGCCGAGCCGAACAGGCGCGCGAACATCTCCGAGAGCTTCGACACGATGAGGGCGCGGCGCGCTCCCCCCGATGTCTCAACAAGCTTCGTCGCTGACATGTTCAATTATGCTCCTTCCCTTGCTACCTGCCCCCGCGTGCGCCGGCCGGCGCTCAGCGGCCGTTCTTGCCGTTGCCGTGGCGCAAAGTCTCAAGTTGCAGCCGCATGAGTCTCAACTGTGCGGCACTGATCCGTAATTGATGGGCGATGATCTGCTGAGCCGGCGTCGGTTCCGGCGCGTGCCCGTTGCCGGGCGGCGGCGACGCGGCCCGCACCTGTGTGGCGGCGGGCGCGGCCGGCGCGACCGGCGCGGCGGTCGGCGGCGGCACGACGTGGACGAGGGCCGACGGCGCCGGTGCGGGTGACTCGACGTGGCCGGGGGCCTCGGCGCGGGCGGGGGTGCCGCCGTTCACGCGCGCCCCTTCGGCCGGGCGCGACTCCGCGGCCTTCGGCGCCGGCGGGGCGACCCAGTAGCGTTGGCGCTCGAAGGGGTAGAGGGGCAGGCGGAGTCTTTGCGGGCGCGCGCCGCCGTACAGGCCGGCCCACTCGACCCGCACGCCCCTCAGCCAGAGCGCGCCGAGCGTCCGCAGCAGGAACTCCTGATCGGTCTGCCGGTCCTTCGGGCGGCGCATCGAGGCGAGGACTTCCTGACCCTCGGCCCGCGCCGGGTGCCGCTTGACCAGCCCGCCGAGGCCCGCGCCGGGGCCGACTTCGAGGACGGCGGCGCGCGCGTCGGCCAGCAGGTCTTGCAGCCCGTCGGAGAACCTGACGACGCGCCGCAGGTGGTCGCCCCAGTAGTGCGGGTCCATCGCCTGCGAGGGCTTCACCCACGTCCCCGTCAGGTTCGACACGTAAGGCGTCCGCGGGGGCTTCAGCTCCACCTGCTTCACCAGCTCGACGAAGGGCGCGATGACCGGCTCGACCATCTCCGAGTGGAACGCGTGCGAGGTGCGGAGCGGGTGGCACTCGACCTCGCGCCGCTCCAACTCGCGGCCGAACTCCTCGACCGCTTCGGCCGGGCCGGAGACGACGCAGAGCTCCGGGCCGTTGACGGCGGCGACGCAGAGCCCGCCGCCGAGGAGCGGCTCCAACTCGCGCTCGGGCAGGTGGACGGCGAGCATCCGGCCCGCCGGCAGCGACTGCACCAACTGGCCGCGCCGGGCCACCAGCATCAGCGCGTCCTCAAGTGAGAACACGCCCGCGAGGCAGGCGGCGACGTACTCGCCGACGCTGTGGCCGAGCATCGCCTGCGGCCGCACGCCCAGCTCGCCCCACAGCCGCGCCGCCGCGTACTCGACGACGAAGAGCGCCGGCTGCGCGTTGGCCGTCTGTTCGAGGAGCCGCGCGGCCTCCTCGCCGCGGCCCCCGCGCGGGTAGATGATCTCGCGCAGGTCGGTGCCCGTGTGGCGCTTGAGTAACTCGCAGCAGCCGTCCACCTGCTCGCGGAATACGGGGTATGACTCGTAGAGCCCCGCGCCCATCCCGACGTGCTGCGCCCCCTGGCCGGGGAAGATGAAGGCCACCGGCCGGTCGCGCAGCTTTTCGGCCGCCGTGGAGACGCCGCGCGGGTCGAGGCTTTCGAGGGCGGCGGCGGCCTCGTCGCGGCCGCGCGCGACGACGACGCGCCGGTGCTCGAACGCGGCGCGGCCGACCTGAAGGCTGTAGGCCACGTCGCGCAGCGACGACCCGCCGCCGCCCCTCAGGTGGGCGCGCAGGTTGGCCGTCGCGGCGTCGAGGGCGGTCGGGGTCTTGGCCGAGATGACGAGCAGTTGCGGCCCGTCGGCCGGGCCCGGGTCGGGCGGCGCGGGGGGCGCCTCTTCGAGCACGACGTGGGCGTTCGTCCCGCCGATGCCGAAGGAGCTGACGCCGGCGCGCCGCGGCGCGCCGGCCGTCTCCCACGGCCGCAGCCTGTTGTTGACGTAGAAGGGCGTGCTTGCGAAATCAATCTGCGGGTTGGCCTCGCGGTAGTGCAGGCTCGGCGGCAACTCCCGGTGCTTGAGCGCGAGCACGGTCTTCACGAGGCCGCACACGCCCGCCGCCGCGTCCAGATGCCCGACGTTGGTCTTGACCGAGCCGAGCCCGCAGTAAGCCTTCCTCTGCGTGCGCGAGCTGAAGGCTTGCGTGAGGGCCGCGACCTCGATGGGGTCGCCGAGGGCCGTCCCCGTGCCGTGGGCCTCGACGTAGGTGATCGTCTCCGGCGAGACGCCCGCCGCGGCGTGCGCCCCGGCGATAACCGCGGCCTGTCCCTCGATGCTGGGCGCCGTGAAGCCGACCTTCAGCGAGCCGTCGTTGTTGATGGCCGAGCCGAGGATGACGGCCTCGACGCGGTCGCCGTCGGCGAGCGCGTCGCGCAGGCGCTTGAGGACGACGACGCCGACGCCGCTGCCCGGCACCGTCCCCGCCGCCGCGGCGTCGAAGGCGCGGCAGTGGCCGTCGGGCGAAGTGATGCCGCCCTCCTGATGCAGGTAGCCGTGCCTGCGCACGCTGATCCTGACCCCGCCGCTGAGCGCGATGTCGCACTCGCCGGCGAGCAGGCTCCGGCAGGCCATGTGGACGGCGACGAGCGAGGTCGAGCACGAGGTCTGCACCGAGACGCTCGGCCCGCGCAGGTTCAGCTTGTAGGAGACGCGCATCGGCAGGAAGTCTTTGTCGTTGGAGAGCACGGCTTGGAAGCCGCCGAGCGTGCGCATCAGTTCGGGGTCGGAGGAGACGTGGTTGAGGTAGGTGCTCATGCCGACGCCGGCGTAGACGCCGACGCGCCCCTCATAGCGCTCGGGGTCGTAGCACGCGTCTTCGAGCGCCTCCCAAGCGCATTCGAGGAACTGCCGCTGCTGCGGGTCAATCGCCTCGGCCTCGCGCGGGCGGATGCCGAAGAAGGGCGCGTCGAAGTGGTCGGCGTCGGCGAGGAAGCCGGCTGCCCTGACGTAGTTGGGGTCGTTCAACAGCTCGCGCGAAGTGCCCTCGGCCGCCAACTCTGCGTCGGAGAAGAAAGAGATGAGCTCGGCCCCGGCCTTCAGCTTCTCCCAGAACTCCGCGACGTTCCGGCACCCGGGCAGGCGCACGGCCATACCGATAATTGCCACGGCGTTTTCCGGCACTTCGGCCGCGGCGGGGGCGGCCGTCGCCGCCCCCGCCTGGTGCAGGGCGCGCGCCGCGACCGCGGCGTCGGCCGAGCCCTTCAGCCGCTCGCCGAGCCACGCCGCGAGCGAGCTGATGGTCGGATACCTGAACAAGTCCATGCTGGTGAGCACGTCGCCGAAGAACTCGGTGAGTCTGACGTGGAGCTGCGCGAGCAGCAGCGAGTGGCCACCGAGGTCGAAGAAGTTGTCGTGGACGCCGATGTCGTCGAGTTCGAGGGACTCGCGCCAGAGCGCCGCGATGACCTGCTCCGTCTCGGTGACGGGCGCGACGAAGACATCCGCCGCCCCGGCCTCAGCCGGCGCCGGCAGCGCGGCCCGGTCGGGGGTGCCGTCGGCCGCCAGCGGCAGCGCCGCGAGCGTCACGTAGTCCGACGGGACGGCGTAGTCCGGCAGGCGCTCGTTGAGGAAGGCCCGCGCCTCGTCGGCCGTCGCTTCCGGGTCGTGCCCGGCGGCGGGCACGAGGTAGGCGACCAGCCGCTTGTCGCCGCGCCCGTCGTCAACCGCGAGGCACGCGGCGCGCGCGACGTCGGGGTGGGCGCGGAGGTGCGCCTCCACCTCGTTGAGCGCCACGCCGTAGCCCCTGATCTTCACCTGCGGGCCGGCGTCGGCCAGGCGCTCGACGCTGCCGTCGGCCCTGTACCTGGCCGCCTCACCCGTGTCGAGCAGCCGGCTCCCGGGCCGCCGGCTGAACGGGTCGGTGACGAAGCTGCCGCCCGTCGCGCCGGCCTCGCTCAGGAAGCCGTGCGCGGGGCCGAGGCCGCCTAAGTAGAGCCTACCCGTCACGCCCACGGGCGCGGGCCGCAGGTCGGCGTCGAGCACGTAGAGGCGGCCGTTGGCGATGGGGCGCCCCACGGGCGCGACGCCCCCGCCGTCCTCGGCGCGGCAGACCCAGTGCGCCGCCGCGAAGGCCGCCGCGGCCGGCGCGTACAGGTTGTGCAGCTCCGCGCCCAATGCGCCGCGGAACCTTTCCTGCAACCCGCGCGGGAGCGGCGCGCCGCTACAGAGCACGTGCGTCAGACTCGCGCACGAGGCGACGCCGCACTCGTCGAGAAAGTCCTCCAGCAGCGCGGGCGCGAAGTGGGCGACGCTGACCCCGTGCTCGCGCACGAGCGCCGACAGGTAGGCCGCGTCCGTCTCCCTGCCGGCCTCGGCCAGGACCAGCGCGCCGCCGCTCGCCAGCGTCGGCAAGACCTCCCACCACGCGGCCCACGTGCCGGCGGCCGGGGCCTTGTGCAGCACGCGCGACGCCCCGCCGAGCCGGAGCGCGTGCCGCATCCAGAGCACCCCGTTGCAGACGGCCTCGTGCGTGTGCGTCGCGGCGGCGTAGCCGGAGCCGGGCTCGCGCTCGAAGAGGACGAGGGCCACGCCGTCAGGGCTCGCGTCGCCGTCGAAGTCTCCGCCCTCCTCGCCCGCGGCCTCCTCCGGCTGCGCGTCGGCGGACACGACCGGCCCGCGCCATTCGGGCAGCGAGCTCAGCAGCTTCTGCTGCGTCAACAGCAGGCACGGGGATGCCGCCGCGAGCATTCGGGTCAGTTCGGGTTTGCGCGCGGCCGGGTCGAGGGGCAGACACGCCCCGCCGGCCTTGAGCACGCCGAGGGCGGCCGCGACCGACTCCGCGCCGCGCTCAACGTACACGCCCACACTCTCCCCGGCCCTGAGCCCGCGTGCGCGCAGGTGCCGCGCCAACCGGTTGGCTCGCCGGTTCAACTCGCCGTAAGTGAGCCGCCCCGCGGCGGAGACGAGCGCCACGGCGTCGGGGCGGCGCGCGGCCTGCTCCTCGAAGAGCCGTTGGACGGGGCGCCCCGAAGGGTACTCAGTCTCGGTCTGGTTCCAATGAACCAGCGCCTCTTCGACCTCGACCCGCGTCAGCAGCGGCAGCTCCGAGATGGCGTCGCCGGCATGCTCGACGGCGTGCTCCAACAACACCGTCAAGTGTGATGCGAGGCGGGCGATGGTCTCCTGCTCGAACAGTCCGGTGTTGTACTGGATGTTGCCGACGAGTCGGCCCTTCGTCTCGCTGAAGGCCGCCGAAATCTCAAACTTGGAAGTCCCCGCGTCGAAGCCGAATTGGGCGAGGGTCAGTCCGGCGGGTGAAGGCAGCTCGCCGGGGTCGGACTGGACGGCGAAGGTTATCTGGAAGAGTGGCGGGCGGCTGAGGTCACGCTCGGGCTGGAGTTCCTCGACCACGGCCTCGAAGGGCACGTCCTGATGCGCGTAAGCGCCGAGGCACGTCTCGCGGACATTCCGCACCAAAGTGCGGAAGGGGAGCTCGTCCTCGATTTGCATCCGCAAGGCCAGCGTGTTGACGAAGAAGCCGATGAGCCCTCTGAGCTCCTTCTGCCCGCGGTTCGCGATCGGCGCCCCGAGCAGGAAATCCTTCTGCCCCGTGTAACGCGAGAGCAGCACCCCGAAGGCGGCCAGCAGCGTCATGAAGAGCGTCGCGCCCTCCTCGCGGGCCACCGCCTTTAAACCCGCCAGCACCTCCCCCCCGACCTCGAACTGTTCGACCGCGCCGCGCGAAGTCTGCACCTTCGGGCGCGGGCGGTCGGCCGGCAGCTCCAGCACGGTCGGCGCCCCCGCCAACTGCTCACGCCAGTAGGCGAGCTGGCGCTCCAACTCCTCGCCCTGAAGCCACCCCCGTTGCCACGCCGCGTAGTCCGCGTACTGCACCGGCAACTCTGGTAAACGCGCCTCCGCGCCCCCCGCCTCCGCCTCGTAGAAGGCGGAGAGCTCCCTGATGAAGACGCCGAGCGACCACGCGTCCGAGACGATGTGGTGCATGGTGATGACCAGCACGTGCTCTTCTTCTGCGAGCCGCAGCAGACGCGCGCGGACGACGGGGCCGCGTTCCAGGTCGAAGGGGCGCAGCCCATCTTCTTCCACCTCGGCCCGCGCGCGCGCCAGCCGCTCGCTGGCCGGTTCGGCGCTGAGGTCGCTGACCTCTAGCGTGAGGCGTGAGTGCGGCGAGACGACCTGCACGGGCTCGCCGCCGGCCAGGGTGATGGTCGTGCGTAGCACCTCGTGACGCTCGACGATGCGGTTGAGGCTGCGCTCCAGCGCCGCGACGTCGAGCCGCCCCTTGATGCGGTAGGCCACCGGCACGTTATAGGAGGCCGCCGCGGGCGACAGCCGATCAAGGAACCAGAGCCGCTGCTGCGCGAAAGAGAGCGGCAGCGGGCCGCTGCGTTGGGCCGGGATGAGAGGGGGCGTGGCAACACCGGCCTTTTCTCGCACGGCGGTGTCGATGAGTGAGGCGAACTGCGCCACCGTCGGCGCCTCGAACACCGCCCGCAGCGCCAGCCCCACCCCGAACAGCTCCTCCACCCTCATCACCACCAGCGTCGCCAGAAGCGAGTGCCCGCCCAGCTCGAAGAAGTTGTCGCCCCGCCCGACACGCTCGACCCCCAGCACCTCCGCCCACATCCCCGCCAGGGCGCGCTCCGTCTCGCTCGCCTCGCCCGGCCCCGCGCCCTCCGCGCCCGCCCCGCCCCACGGGTCGGGCAGCGCCTCGTGGTTGACCTTCCCGTTGAGCGTCAAAGGCACCCGCCCGATCCGCACGTACCTCGACGGCGCCGTCTCCTCGATCACACGCTCGCGCAGGTGCTCGCGCAGCCCGCCCGCGTCGAGCTCGCGCCGCGACACGTAGTAGCAGACCAGCTCCTCGACCTCCCCGCCCCCGGCCACCGCACGCCGCGCCAGCCGCACCACGCTGTCGCGCACCTCCGGGTGCGAGTTCAGGGCGGCACGTAGCTCGCCCAGCTCCACCCGGTGCCCGTGGTACTTCACCTGCTCGTCGCGCCGCCCCAGGTAATCCAGCGCCCCGCCCGAGAGCCGCCGCGCCACGTCCCCCGTCCGGTAGAGCCGCGCCCCCGGCCGGTACGGATCCTCGCCGAACCGCTCGGCCGTCAGCTCCGAGCGGTTGTGGTAGCCGGCCGCCACCCCCTCGCCCGAGACTAAGAGCTCGCCGGCCACGCCCTCGCCCGCCTCGCGCCCCCTCGCATCCACCACGTAGACGTGGGAGTTGGCGGCCGGGCGCCCGATGGGCACCCTCGCCCCCTGATCGCGCGCCGGGTCGTAGCGGTGGATCATGCAGCCGACCGTGGCCTCGGTCGGTCCGTACTCGTTGACGATCTCGACGCGCCCGCCGAAGCTCTCGTAGGCTCGCCGCGCCAGGTCGACCTCTAGGGACTCGCCGCCGACGACGAGGCGGCGGATGCGCCCGCGCCGGTTGTCGAGCGAGGCGACGAGCGCGAGGTGCGAAGGGGTGAGCTTGACGACCTCGCAGGCCCCCTCCTCGAAGACCCGCAGGATGGGCGACTCGCGCCCCTCCCTGGCGTAGACGACCGAGCGCCGCCCGCAGATGAGCGGGGCGAAGAGCGAGGTGACGGTGAGGTCGAAGGCCAGCGACGAGTAGAGGGCGAAGGAGTCGGCGCCGTCGCCGAGGTACTCGGCGGCGGCCCAGCACGTGTAGTTGACCAGCGAGCGGTGCGTGACCTTGACGCCCTTGGGCCGGCCCGTCGAGCCCGACGTGTAGATCACGTACGCTATCGCATCGCTCCTTGGCACCACCGGCGACGAAGG
>DASWNR010000413.1:0-3440 GCA_036399155.1 Pyrinomonadaceae bacterium | reverse complement strand
CTAGCTGGTGTGAGTCCCTGCTTTTAACTCTCGCCCTGCCTGACATAATTTCTGCCTCTCGCTTCTACTTCCTTGTTGGCCGGTGCGACGGCCTTAACGCTCGATGCGCTCTCGCGCAGGCGGTCGTCTCGCAACGTCTGGAACATCTTTGCCGGCAGGTCGGCGTATGGCGCGAGCATGGTGGCGAGCGTTTCCACGCTGTCTATCTCGCCCGGCGTCGTCCCGGCGTGGTAGACACAGTGGCCGTCGTTCTCGCCGATTATTTTCTGCCGCTCGTCCGTCTTCATGTGGCGCGAGACGTAGATGAAATAAGAATCCGCGCCCCGGTCGTAACCTACCCAGCAAAGATATTTCTCCGGCTCTCTCGGCGTGATCGCGTGTCGGCTCATGCGCTTTATTCGTGCCCTGTAGTTGAATTAAGGTCGGGAGGGGGACGGGCGGCGGGCGCCGGTAGGCCGTCAATATCTTACCAGCCGCGCCCCCCTCTATACTACCTCAACAGGGACTAAAAGGTACAAATTGCAAAGCCTAGTACGCGAGCGCAAGCTGCCCCCCGGACTCTAAAACCTCAACGAATTGCGCTTCCTCGGCCGCGACGCCAGCGCCGCGTCCGGTCGCCGCCTCGATGATTTTTTGGAAGAGCGGGACAATCACGCCCTGCCCTAGAATCTCGCCCGCGACCGTCTTGGCCGGTAGCTGAAACTCTGCCGGGACTCCGAAGAGTTTGCGCAACTCCGAGAGGGTGAAGAAGCGGACGACGCCCGGCCGCGTGGGGTGCTCGATTACCGTGTTGTCGCCCCTGCCCGAAAGGTAACGCTTCGTGACGCCCTTCACGCTCCCGCTGTCGGCCGTCACGCGCACGGCCTCGAAGCCGTTGCCCTTCTCGGTCTGCTTGCGGCAATGCTCGAAAAACCACGGCTTGGACTCGGCATCGAACCACTCGCCTTCGACTTCCTCCGGGCTGTCGAATATGTCCCCCAGCGTGCGGCTCGTCTGCGAGGGCTGCGGCCAGTAAACGTGCTCGCCGCTGGTGGCTATCATCACGGTTCGCCTGCGGTGCATAAGCTCGCCGAAGTCAACCGCGTCGAGCACGCGCGTCTCGACCTTGTAGCCCAACCGCGTGAGGAAGTGTTGCATCAGCCAACGCGCGCCGGTGTCAAACCACTCCTTCGCTTCCTCGATAACCACGCTGGCCGGGTTGACCCGCTCGATGATGAGCGCCGCCCAAAGGGTGAGGTCGGCGTCTATGTGCTGGGCCTCGGGTATCTGCCTGCGGTCGCGCTTCTCGCCCGTCCCGCGCGAGAACGTCCGAATGTTCGTGTAAACCTCGCAAGGGATTCCGATTACGAGCAGTTCCGTCTGAGGAATTTGGTCAACGGGCACGTCGGCGACCGACATATTGAACATGGTCGCGCCGGGGTAATTGCGCTCGTAGCTTTCGGCGTATGCGGGGTTTAGCTCGATGGCGAACCGCGGCTTAAATCCGGCCTTCTGCGCGGCCTTCGTGAAGAGTCCGCCGCCCGCGTAGATTTCGCCGACCTCGCCGTTGCGGCATCGCTCGGCGCGTCGCCGCTCGCTGCGCAGGGGCGTCAAGACGATCTCGCCGCTGCTGACTACGATTTGCAGCGTCTGAACGTCGCCGAACGCATCGCGCAGGACGCGGCTGTTTATGTCAATGACGGGGCGGCTCCCCTTCTGCGAGACGCGGCGGCTCCCCTGCGCGGACGGCCGAAGGGTGACGCGCCCTTTTTTGAAAGTCGCCTCGATCATCTGCGACGGCGCGAAGCCCGCGCGCAAAAGGTAGTCGCCCTCTATCCAGACGCGGGGCGCTCCGCGGTGCTCGCCGAGTTTGAGCGCGGCGACGCGCTGGTAAGCCGGGGGCTGCTGCTGGGTGGTCTGTGCGGCGTGCATGGGTTTCTCGCTGGCGTGGTGGTCGGGGCACGGCCTCGGCGGTCGCGCCCCTCCCCGGTCTTAGTATTCGCTCGGCAGGAGCAAGGTGGTCGCGTGGCGCTTGCCGTCGTCGTCGGCCGCGTCCGTGATGATGTAAAGTCTTCCCTCTTCCAAGCCGTCGAAGTTGTAGACGCTCCAAATGCGCCCGCCGTTCTTCAAGGCGTCCTCGTTGGCGAGGCGGTCGCGCTCGCTCACGTCGCCCCAATCGCCCCGGTTGTGGCGGCCGAGGAGTCGGGCGGGGCTGATGCTGTGGCGAATGACCGCGCTCCGCGCGCCGGGCGTCATAATGAATTCGCCCCCGTCGAAGCTGACGGCCGTCGCGCCGTCAATCGCTGCAAGGGCTTCCTCGATGGTGTGGCCGGCTGCTCCGGCCGGGGGCTGCTGCGGGGTGCTCATGTGCGCGTGTCCTCTGCGGTGACGTTCAAAAGGCACGCTTAATATACTCCGAACGGAGTATATTTGTCAAGGTGTTTGTGCGGTCGGCGGGTCGTGTGGCGTGGTCTGTTAGCCGAATAGTCCGGCCTGTTCCGGCTCCCTTGTCTCCTCCTCCACGTCCTCCCCCAGCGCCGCGTCTACGCACGCGCGGGCGTACTCTTGGAGCGTGGCGGCTCCTTCCTCTCCGAAGGCGTCTTCGCACTCCGACAGCATCCACGCGGCCATTCCGCGCGCCTGCTCTATGTCCTCGCGTAGCTGCCCGGTCTGCTTCTCGGTGAACGGCCGGGCGTTCCTGACGAGGGGGTTGCGCCCAAGTCTCAAGGCTATCTCTAGCACCCTGACGGAGCCTAGATAACCCTTCAACTCGGTCGCGCAGAGTTCGGCCAGCGTCTCGGCGTGCTGGTCGTCGTATGCGTAATTCGATTCGGGGTTGATCGTGAAGGCGGAATAGTCGGGCGGGGGCGGCGCGTCGCCCGGCGGCTGCTGCTCTCGGACGAAACCGGCGGCGGCGCGCGGGGTCGTCACGCGCGGGGAGTCCTCCGGCGTCACGGCCTCGGCCTGCTCGAAGATGAATGATGTTTGCCCGGTCATGTGCGACACCTATGCGGCCTCGTCAACCTTCAACGTCTCCGGCCACTTGCCGATTTTGACGAGTCCGGCGATGCCGTCGAGCATGGCGCGGAGGTCGTACTTGTTCACGTCGGCGAGCGGGTCTTTTTCGATTACGCGGCCGTCTCGGACTATCATCGTATCGAGCGCACGCTGGCCGCCGTTCCTCCCCCCGGCGATAAGGTGCGCCGTCCAGACCGCGGCTTCCCTGCCGGATATGTTTCTAAGCAGAATCCAATGCCAGCCGCGCCCGTCCCTGTGCTCGTAATACTCCTGCTGGCCGTTCCTGCCGTGGGTGAAGGTGACGCCGGAGACTTCAAGCGTCGTCGTCCCCTCGTCCCTCCCGGCTCGCGCTCGTCTGCCGCCTGTTCTTCTCATCGGGGTTCGCCCTCGGCTATGGCTGGTCTGTGGTTCGCGGTCGGCGCTCGCGGTCGCGGCGGGGGATT
>DASWNR010000412.1:0-14092 GCA_036399155.1 Pyrinomonadaceae bacterium | reverse complement strand
CCTAGCTTCGCTAAACTCCTCTGGTGAGGCGGACTATCGCGGTAAGTTCAAAAGAAGGGCCGCCCGCAATCTCGCGGGCGGCCCTCATCAAACCAGTATACTTCCAGCCCTTTTTCGACCTCCAGACCGACCTCTTCAACTCTTAAGCCGGAGCGCCCGCGGGCAACAGACCCTTGATTTCGCGGACGATGCGCTGCGCGTCCTCAACATCTTTCAGGGCGATCATGAAGAACTTGTAGCCCTGCTGGAAGCAGATGATGCCGTTGGCGAAGAGCCAGACGCCGTCGAGGATGGGGTTGCCGCCGAGGAGCCAACTGACGGGCGCGCCGACGATGGGGCCGGGCTGGAGTATCTGCGCCCAGAGGGCGACGCCCGCCGCGCAACTGAAGGCCCCGAGCAGCGGCGCGCCGACGTAGCGCACCATCTTGCGCTCGAACTCGACGCGCTTGCGCTCGGCCTCGTCCAGCTCACCCGAAGAGACGAGCCGCTCGCGCTCGCGCACGTACTCGTCGAACTTCTGCCCGACCTTGCGCACGGCCCAGACCGGCAGCGCCGAGTGCGTGAGCCAGTGCGGGTGGGCGCCCAGGAAGAAGCCGTCGAGGCCGGGGAAGGCCGCGCCGCCGCGCACGCCCGCCGCGAGCGAGAGCGTGACGACGATGGCCTGCTTCGGGTTCCGCCGCGCCCAGTCGTAGGCGCGGTAGAGCCCCGCGGACGAGGCTGCGGTCAGTCGCGTCGCGCGCAAGCCCAGCCCCGCGAAGCGCGCGGACGCGCCCGCCGCGCGCGCCGCGCCCTTGTAATACTTCTTCGCGCCGCCGAGGAAGTCTTCGGCGCGCTCGCCGTACTTGTGCCCGGCCTCGCGGACGCGGCCGCCGACCTCGCGCGCCAGACGCGCCGCCTCTTCGGCCGCGCGCCCGGCCTGCTCGCGCGCCTCGCGGCTGCGCTCGCGCGCGGCCTCGGCGTGCTCGCCCAGGTCGAAGTCTTCGCCGACGCGCTCGGCCTCGGAGCGCGCGCGCTCCGCGCCGGTCTTGACGGCGTCGGCGCCGCGCTTGGCCGCCTCGCCCGCGACGCGCGCGCTCTCCTCGACGCGCTCGCGTATGTTGTACTTCTCGTCGAGGTCGCGCGCCTTGCGCCGCGCCGCCTCGCGCCACTCTTCGAGCTTGTCACGGTAGTCAGACATAATTTCTCCTCGCCTATGATACGCCGAGCGCCGGCGTGCGGTTCGCGTCGGCCGCCGGGGCGCAGGCGGCGCGGTCGCGCCCCGAGCGCTTGGCGTCGTAGAGCGCGGCGTCGGCCGCCGAGCGCAGCTCGTCGCCGGTGCGCGCGCACGCGGGCAGCTCCGCGACGCCGAGGCTGGCGCTGATGCGCGCCCCCGGCGGCGCGTCGAGCGCGGCTATCGCGGAGCGCAGGCGCTCGGCCACTTCGAGCCCGCGCCCGAGGCTGGTCTCCGGCAGGATGACGGCGAACTCGTCGCCGCCGATGCGCGCGCCCGTGTCGATGCCGCGCGTGCCCGACTGGATGACGTTGGCCACGCCGCGCAGCGCCTCGTCGCCCGCCTCGTGCCCGAGGGTGTCGTTCACGTCCTTGAAGTTGTCGATGTCGATGAGCAGGAGGCAGAAGGGGCGGCCGTAGCGCTCCGTGCGCGCCACCTCGCGCTCGAGCTGGCGCTCGTAGCGGCGGCGGTTGGCGAGTCCAGTCAGGTGGTCTGTGAAGGCCGCCTCCTGGCACGAGTCGAGATACTGCTTCAGCTCAAGGAGCGTCCGCGCGCGCGCGCGCAGCAGGTCGAGGTCGGTCGGGTCGGTCAGGTAGCCCAGAGCGCCGAGCTCGGAGCCGAGGCGCACGTCGCGCCCCTCGACGCGCGCGGCCGACTGGATGATGACGGGGATGAACTTGGTCTGCGGGTTGGCGCGCACGCGGCGGATCATCTCGTAGCCGTCCATGCGCGGCATCATCACGTCGGTGACGATGAGGTCGGGCTGGTGGAGTTCGACCGCCGAGAGCCCCTCGGCGCCGTCGTCGGCGGTGAAGACCTGGTAGCCCTCGTTCTCCAGCGCGAAGGCGAGGAGAAGTCGTTTGTCCGGCTCGTCGTCGACGACGAGGACGCTCAACTTGGTCGTCATAATGTTGCGAAAAACAGTGCTTGCACCCCTCCGGTCTTCGTGCTATTGTGCCCGCTAATTCAAGGGACGGTTACCCTGAGTTGTTTTGTAACGGTTAACTTTTCCTCATCGAATAACGGGTTAAATTTTAGCTTTACCTCGCAGGTTTGCGGCACCCGCGTCCGATTTACTCCCACTCCGGTCAAGATGCTTTGCCGGGGCGACACCGCCCCCCTCTTCCGGTCTACGGCCGCGCGGGCCGCGCACTCGCTCTTGAGAATCCCGACCCCCTTAGAGGTTTCCCCCGTCATGCCACACCGACGTGCCAGCGACCTGTCAGCGGCCGAGCGGGCCGAAATTCTGCGCCGTTCAGAAATCGGCGCCGCGCTCCCCGAAGAGACGCTCGCCCTGCTCGCCGCCGACTCCGAGGCCGTGGACTTCCGCCGCCGCCGCTTCGTCTACCGGCGGGGCGACGTGGCCGACGCGCTCTACTGCATCGCGCGGGGTCGCGTCAAAGTCTGCTCCATCGACGACACTACGGGTCGCGAGGCCGTCATCGACATCGTCGGCCCGGGCGCGCTCTTCGGCGAGTCGTCGCTCTACTCGGCGGGGGTGCGCGAGAAGTGCGCCATCGCTTACGAGCAGGCGCACCTGCTCAGGATTCCTGCGGGGGTTTACAGGGAGGGGATGGCTGCGAGCCGCGAGCTTTATGATTACACCTTCCGCATGGTTGGTCAACGGCTCTCGCGCGCCGAGCGCCGCGTCGCCGACTTCGCCCTAGACGCCATCCCGGCGCGGCTCGACAAACTCCTCGTAGACCTCTCCGAGCGCTACGGCCGCCCGGAGGCGGAGGGCGTGCTCATCGACCTACAGCTCCCGCACCGCGAAATCGCCTCCATCGTCGGCTCGACGCGCGAGAGCGTCACCGTCCGCTTGAACGCGCTGCGCCGCGCCGGTATCATCGACTTCGTCGACAGAAAAATCTTAATCAAGACTCCGGCTGCGGCCGTCATCTGACCCGGCGTAAATCGTCAGCCGTCAAAAGGGGCCGCCGCACCGGGCCACCGTTCACGGTTTACGATTTACGGCTTTATGAAGTGTCCCATCTGCCACCGCCCCACGACCTTCGAGGGTAACCCCAACCGCCCCTTCTGCTCCGAGCGCTGCAAGCTCCTGGACTTCGGCGCGTGGGCCAACGAGGAGTACGCCGTCCCGGCCGAAGAGGCGCCGCCCTCTTTCGAGGACGGCGAGTACAGCCCGACGGCCGGCCCCGACGGCGACGGCCGCAACCCGCAGAGTTCCTGAACGTCATGACAGACCCCGAGCCTCCCGAACTCCGGCGCGTGCCCGGCGCGCGGGCGTTCGTGTAGAATGCCTGCGTCTTTACGCGGAAGAGTCGCGGAGGAGTCGCGCAGGAGTCGCGCAGGAGTCGAAGCCACATGCGTCTGACATTCCCCGAAAGTTTTAGCGCCCGCCGAATCGCGGCCGTCTTCGCCGTCTTCGCGCTCGCGGCCTTCGCCGTCTCGTGCGAGCTGGACGGCGCGTCGAAGAAGCGCGCCGAGGCGAGCCGCGGCGCGGCGAACGCCAATTCGCGTATGCCGCGGACGAACCTGCCGATGCCGCCGGTCTCCGCCTCGCACGGCGAGTCGCTCCCGGTCGCGTCCGGCGGGTCGCCGCGCGGCGCGTGGACGCAGCTCGACGGGCGGCGCGTGAGCCTCGAAGACCTGCGGGGTCAGGTCGTCGTGCTCGACTTCTGGGCGACCTACTGCCCGCCGTGCCGCGAGGAGATTCCGCACCTCGTGCGGCTCCAGAAGCAGTTCGGCGCGCAGGGCTTCAAGGTCATCGGGCTCAACGTCGGCGGCCCCGACGACCGCCCGAAGGTGCCAGAGTTCGTCAAGCTCTACGGCATACAGTACGAGCTGGCCGAGCCCGACCCGGACACCACCCGCCTCTTCCTCGCCGACGACAGCGCCATCCCGCAGACCTTCGTCCTCGACCGCCGGGGCCGGCTCGTCCGCCACTTCGTCGGCTACGACGCGGAGGTCGCCTCCGAACTCGAACGCGCCGTCAGCGACGCCCTCGCCGAGAAGGCGGACTGAAAACAAGTAGTCAGTAGTCGGTAGTCAGTAGAATTAAAGGCGGCGCGCCCGGCCCTTAAGGCTGAGACGCGCCGCCTCTGCCTTTCTACTGGCACCGACAACTGTCTACTGTCTACTTGCTTATTTGCGGGCGTAGGTTTACAACCGCTCTATCAACCAAAAAAGAATCAGAGGGGTTTCAAGTTGAGGAGAGCCAAGATACTCGCCACGCTCGGCCCGGCTTCGCGCGAGCCGGCGGTGTTGGAGTCGCTGCTGGCGGCCGGGGCCAACGCCGTCCGCATCAACATGTCGCACGGCACGCAGGAGGAGCACGCCGAGAACATCGCGCGCGCGCGCGCGGCGGCCGAGCGCCTGAAGCGGCCGCTCTCGGTGCTCGTAGACCTTTCGGGGCCGAAAATCAGGACGGGGATGCTCAAGGGCGGCCAGCCCGTCCAGCTCGACCAGAACGCCGTCTTCACGCTCACTACGCGCTCGGTCGTCGGCGACGCGCGCGAGGTCTCGACCAACTACCCAGGGCTCGCGCGCGACGTGAAGCCCGGCGCGCGCATCCTCCTCGATGACGGAGCCATCGAGCTGACGGTCGAGTCGGCGACCGACACGGACGTGGTCACGCGCGTCGTCAACGGCGGCACGCTCTCCGAGCGCAAGGGCATCAACCTGCCGGGTGTCTCGCTCCCCATCCCCTCGCTCACGGACAAAGACCGCCGCGACCTACAGTGGGCCGTGCGCGAGGGCGCCGACTACATCGCGCTCTCGTTCGTGCGCCGCGCCGAGGACTGTCTTGAGGCGAAGGCGCTCATCAAGTCCGCCGGCGGCAGCCAGCCGCTCGTCGCCAAGATCGAGAAGGCCGAGGCCGTCGAACACCTCGAAGAGGTCGTCGAGGCGGCCGACGGGCTGATGGTCGCGCGCGGCGACCTCGGCGTCGAGACGAGCGTCGAGCTCGTCCCCGTCTACCAGAAGCGCATCATCGAGGCGGCGAACCGCAAGGAGAAGGTCGTCATCACGGCGACGCAGATGCTCCAGTCGATGATCTCGGAGCCGCGCCCGACGCGCGCGGAGGCGTCCGACGTGGCCAACGCCGTCTGGGACGGCACCGACGCCCTGATGCTCTCGGCCGAGACGGCCGCGGGCAAGTACCCCGTGCTCTCGGTGGCGACGATGGCGCGCATCATCGAGTCGGCAGAGGCGGGCGCGCCGCCCTCGACGCAGGACACCATCACGCGCTTCGCCGGCCGCCAGTCGGGGCGCGTCAGCCGCGCGCTCTGCGAGGCGGCCGTCTTCGCCGGCGAGGAGATAGACGCGCGCACCATCGCGGTCGTCACGGCCTCGGGGCTGATGGCGCGACGGCTCTCGTCCCTGCGGCCCGTGCAGCGCATCGTCGCGCTCACGCCCGAGCGCGCCGTCCAGAACGAGCTGTCGCTCATCTGGGGCATCGAGACGCACATGCACCAGCCCTGCGACAACACCGAGGAGATGCTCAAGCTCTGCGAGCGGACGCTGGTCGAGGCCGGCATCGCGCAGCAGAAGGAGACCGTCGTCCTGATGGCCGGCCGCCTCTCCGGGCTCGGCCTCTCAAGCTCGGTCACGCTCTACACCATCGGCGGCCCGCTCCCCCGAGCGATGTAGACAGACAGTAGACAGTAGACAGTAGTCGGTAGTCAGTAAAATTAAAGGCGGCGCGCCCGGTCCGAAGGCTGAGACGCGCCGCCTCTGCTTTTCTACTGACGACTGTCTACTGGCTACTATCTTTTGCGTTTTCCGCGCCCGCCGCCTAACATCTTGCGCGTGGCGATTGCGGAGTTGAAAGCGGGGGGCGACGAGCAGCTTCTGGCGGCGTGCCGCCGGGGCGACGAGGGCGCCTGGGAGGTGCTGGTGCTGCGCTACCAGCGGCTCATCTACGCCATCCCGCGCCGCGCCGGGCTCGACGAGGACGCCGCCGCCGAAATCTTCCAGGACGTTTTCACGACCCTCCTGGAGAGCATCGACAACATCGAGCAGCCCTCGCGCCTACAGGCGTGGCTCGTCACGACCGCCAAGCGCAAGACCTGGCGCGCGATCAGCCGCGCCAAGTCGCTCCGCCCCTTCGCCTCCGACGAGGACGACCCCGAGGGCGAGATGTACGACATCGCCGACGAGGGCGTGCTCCCGGACGAGGCCATCGCGCGCCTCGAAGAGCAGCACCTCGTCCGCGCAGCGCTCGCAGACCTCGGCGGGCGCTGCCAGACGCTCCTCCGGATGCTCTTCTACGCCACGGAGCCGCCGCCCTACTCCGAGATCGCCGCCGCGCTCGGCACCTCCGAGGGCAGCATCGGCCCCACTCGCGCGCGCTGCCTCAAGAAGCTGCTCGACATCCTGAAGAAGAAGGGTTTTTCGTGAGCGGCTGCCGGTAAAAGTCGGGCGGGGGGTGTTTTTCCTTGACCATCCACCCCGCCGCCAACAATTTACCTCCCCACGTATTTTTCGCAGCCGCACCCGCACTGTCCTGTCGGGCGGGCGCCAGAGCGGACGCGCCCCGTTGGAGCGGAAAATGAGACTGACCCCACGACACATACCTTTCGCGCGGCTGGCCGATTTGGCCGAGGGCCGTTTGTCGCCCGAGGAGGCCGCCGAAGAGCGCGCGCACCTCGACGCCTGCACGCGCTGCGCCGGGCAGGCCGCGAAGCTCGGACACCTCGCGGCGCTGATGCGCGCCGACACGGCGGAGGACGCGCCCCCCGCGCTCGTCTCCGGCGTGGTGCGCATGTTCCGCGCAAGCCGTGCGCGGGCGGGCGAGCCGGGGCTCCTGCGCCGCCTCGTCGCCGCGCTCACCTTCGACAGCAGCAGCCTCACGCCGGCCTTCGGCGTGCGCTCGGGGCAGGCCGCGCCCGCGCGCCAGATGCTTTTCAGCGCGGGCGACCTCGACGTTGACTTGCGGCTCGCGCCGGGGGCGGAGGGCTGGACGATCTCGGGTCAGGTGCTCGGCCCGTGCGCGGGCGGCGCGGTCGAGCTCGTCGGAGACGACGGCTCGACGGCCGCGCGCGCCTCGCTCAACGAGCTGTGCGAGTTCACGCTGCTGCCGCCCGCGCCCGACGGCACCTACGCGCTACGCCTGCGGTTCGACCGAACCGAGGTCGAGATTCCCGAGCTGAGTTTGAGGGCTTAACAGACATCCGGCCGGCGGCGAAGTTAACCGCGGGGACACGGGGACACGGCTTTAAGAATTTGAAATTTCAAACTTGAAATTTCAGATTAGCCGGGCTTCTGTGTCCCCGCGGTTAACCCCTCTTCCAGAGTAGACGAACCCGAAGATGAACAGGGCGGAACTGGTCTCGCGACTGGTCTCGGCCGCGGGCGGCGGCGAGCGGCGCTCGCTGCTCGCCGGGCACGCGGCGCTGGCCGACGTGTCGCTGGCCTACGCGCTCAAAGACGTGTGCCTCGAAGCGTGGAGCGGCGACTCGCCGCGCGCGGTCGCCGCCGCCGCCGCGCTCGAAGCCCTCGCCGCCGAGAACGACTCCGAGGAGGTCGCCGCGCTCGGCGACTGGTGCTCGGGTATAGCCGCGCTCGTCGGCGGCCGTATGGAGGAGGCCGTCCGCCGCCTCGACGACGCCGAGGCGCGCTTCCAACGCCTGTGCCAGCCTCACACGGCCGGCTCCACGCAGGTCAGCAAGCTCATCGCGCTCGCCATGCTCGGCCGCTACGAGGAGGCCATCGAGACGGGCCTGCGCGCGCGCGACCGCTTTCTTGAGCACGGCGACCTTGTCGCGGCCGGCAAGGTCGAGAACAACATCGGCAACATCTACTTCCGCCGCGACCGCTACCACGAGGCCGAGCAGTTCCAGTCGGCCGCACGCGCGCGCTTCGCCGCCGCAGGCGTCCCGCGCCTGCTCGCCAAGCTCGACAACTGCCTCGCCAACACGCACGTCGCGCTCCACCGCTTCCGCTCGGCCGAACAGCTCTACCAGCAGGCGCTCGACTACGCGGAGGCCGAGGGGATGACCGCCACGCTCGCCGAGATAGAGGGCAACATGGGCGCCTTCGCGCTCTTCCAGGGGCGCTACGACCGCGCGCTCGATCTGCTGGAGCGCTCGCGCCGCCGCTACGCCGCGCTCGGGATGCCGCACCAGTCGGCGGTCGCCGAGCTTGAGCTGGCCGACGCTTACCTCGAACTCAACCTGTCGGCCGAGGCGCTCGCCGTCTACAACCGGGTCGCGCCGACCTTCGCCGAATTGGGGATGCGCGCCGAGCAGGCGCGCGCGCTCGCGCAAGGGGGCCGCGCCGCGATACTGACGGGCGACGCCGCCGAGGCGCACGGACTTCTCGAAGAGGCGCGCAAGCTCTACGCCGCCGAGGACAACATGGTCGGCGAGGCTTACGTCACGCTCACCGAGGCGCAGATGCGTCTCGCCGAGGGCGACCACGTCTCGACCGCCGTGCTCGCGGCGCAGGCAGAGGCCCCGCTCGCGCGCGCGGGGACGTGGCGGCGTCTGCTGCTCGCGCGCTGGCTGCGCGGCGAGGCCGCGCGCGCGCAGGGGCAGGAGCGGCTCGCGCAGATTCTTCTTGAGACGACGCTCCGCGAGGCCGAGGCGCAGGCGCTCCCGCAGATAGCCGAGCGCTGCCACACGAGCTTAGGGCTGCTCGCGGCCGCGCGCGGCGAGACCGAACAGGCCGAGGCTTCCTTCAAGCGCGCCGTCTCGCTCATCGAAGACCTGCGCGCGCCGCTGCCCGCGGAGGAGTTCCGCACGGCCTTCGTCGCAGACAAGCTCGCGCCCTACGACGAGTTGGTCCGGCTCTGCCTCTCCGACGGCCGCACGACCGACGCGCTCTGCTACACCGAGCGCGCACGCTCGCGCGCGCTCGTCGAGATGCTGAGCGGCGCGCTCGCCGTCCACCCGCGCCCGCGCGACGAGTTCGAGGCCGCGCTGTTCGAGCAGTTGGACAGGTTGCGCGAGGAGCTGAACTGGTTCTACAGCCGCATCAACCGGCCGCCCGAGGGCGACACGGCGCGCGGCGCGGCCGCCATGCAGGCGCTCCACGACGCCGTGCGCGTGCGCGAGACGCGCACGCTCGAAATCATGCGCCAGCTACAGCAGCGCGGCGGCGCACCCGCCTTGGGGCGCACAGAACCGCTCGACGTGCAGGGACTGCAAAAGTCGCTCGGCTCGGACACCGCGCTCGTCGAGTACACGAGCTTGGGCGGCGAACTGCTTGCCTTCGTCGTCACCGGCGACGGGATTGAGGTCGTGCGCGGGCTCTCCGACGAGAAGGCGGTCGCCGAAGCACTGGGTCAGTTCCGCTTTCAGGTCGGGAGCCTTCGCTACGGCTCGGCGCGGATGCGCTCGCACCTCCCGGCGCTCGAATCGCGCGCGCGCCGGCACCTGCGGACGCTCTACGACCTTCTGCTCCGGCGCGTCGAGCCGCTGGCGGGCAACCGCCGGCTCGTCGTCGTCCCGCACCGCGCGCTCCACTACGTCCCGTTCCACGCGCTCGACGACGGCGACTCGTACGTCGTCGAGCGGCGCGAGGTATCCTACGCGCCGAGCGCGTCGGTGCTCGGCTACTGCCTCGCGCGCCCCGAGCGCCCGTTCGAGCGCGCGCTTCTGATGGGCGTCGCCGACGAGCAGACGCCGCGCGTGCGCGACGAGATAGAGGCGCTCGCGCCGCTCTTCCCGGACCCGACGGCGCTGCTCGACGAACGCGCCACGGTCGCGGCGCTGCGCGAGCGGGCGCCGTCGGCCGACCTGCTCCACCTCGCCTGCCACGGCCAGTTCCGTCCCGACAGCCCGCTCTTCTCTTCGCTCCGCCTGGGCGACGGCTGGCTCACCGTGCGCGACGCCTACACGCTCGACGTGGGCGCGTCGCTCGTCACGCTCTCGGCCTGCGAGACGGGCGTCAGCGCCGTCGCGCCGGGCGACGAGCTGCTCGGGCTCGTCCGCGGCTTCTTCTACGCGGGCGCGGCGTCGCTCGTCTTGAGCCTCTGGACGGTGGACGACGAGGCGACCGCCGAGCTGATGAAAGACTTCTACACCTCCCTACGCGACGGCGAGCGCCCGGCCGCCGCCCTCCGGGCCGCACAGCTCCGCCAGATGCGGGAGCGCCCGCACCCGTTCTTCTGGTCGCCATTCGTCCTCACCGGCCGCTGGTAACTTGGGCCGGCACCGCACACTCACAGGGCAACTTTTCTCGACTCAGGGTGTATTTTTTACTCGGTCGCGGACACTGTTTGCCGGGAGAGAGGCATCTAAAGCGGTGGACTTTCCAGCGTGAGCCGGGCCCCGACATCCGGCCAAGTCCCGAGTCGCACCGATAATCCCCGAAGCTACAATTCAGTAAGGAATTTTCAAGGAGTTCCTGTGTGATGTCCCGCAAATTCTTTCGCCCCCTCGGGGTCTTCGCGCTGCTCGCGACCCTGTTGCTCGCCGGGCTGCCCGGCAGCCGCGTCTCACGCGCCTCGGACGACTCGGTCGAGAACGGCGAAGAGTCGTACATCCCGAACGAGCTTAACCTCAAGCTTTTTAACCCGGCCGACCTCGACTCCATCGCGCAGCAGTACGGCCTCACGCTCGTCGAGCAGTTCGGCGACCGCCCCATCTACCTGTTTCGGACTCCGTCCGACTCCAAGGCGCTCGCCGCCAAAATCCTCGCCGAACAGCCCGTCATCAACCCGCGTGTGCAGTTCGCGGAGGCCAACTTCACCTCCGGCTCGCCCGAGGGCAGCGGAAATTCCTGGCAGGTCGGGAACTCCTGGCAGGTCGGCAATTCGTGGCAGGTCGGAAACTCGTGGCAGGTCGGCGAAGACCCGCCCGTCAGCGGCGAGACACAGTACAGGACGCAGTGGGCCGGGGACAAAATCGGACTGAAGGAGGCGCACAAGGCGACGAAGGGCGCGGGCACCGTCGTCGCCGTGCTCGACACGGGCGTTGACCGCCGCCACCCCGCGCTCGCCGGCCGCCTGTTGGCCGGGCGCGACTTCGTGGACGGCGACGACGACCCGAGCGAAGTCCTGCCCACATGCGCGCAGGGCTCTACCGAGACCGACCCGCGCGCCTGCGGCCCCTACGGCCACGGCACGCACGTCGCCGGGCTCGTGGCGTTCGCCGCGCCCGAGGCCAAGATCATGCCCCTGCGCGTGCTCGACCCGCAGGGCGTCGGCAACATGTGGGTGCTGGCCGAGGCTGTGCGCTACGCGGCCGACCCGGACGGCGACCCCTCGACGGACGACGGCGCGGATGTCATCAACCTGAGCCTCGCCACCGTCAACCGCTCGAACCTGCTCGGGCTGATTCTCGGCGAGGTCTGCGGCACTGACCCGACCGTGTCGAGGGACCCGACCGCGCCGGTCTCTCCGAACGTCGTCGTCGTCGCGGCGGCCGGCAACCGTGGGACGGCCTCCGAGATGTTCCCGGCGGCCGAGAACTTCGAGGGCGAACTCTCCGTCGCCGCCAGCCGGTCGGACGACAGGCTGGCTCCCTTCTCGCAGCGCGACGACCGCATCGACCTGATGGCCCCGGGCGTCGGCATCACGAGCAGCGTTCCCGGCAACGGGACGGGCGTGTGGGCCGGCACCTCGATGGCCGCGCCGATTGTCGCGGGGGTGGCGGCGCTGGTGCGCTCGGCCGCGCCCGGGCAGAACGCCGACTGGGTCAAGGAGCGCATCAACGACACGAGCTTCGACACGCGCGACCTGAACTTAGAGAAAGACCCGCCCGTCCGCGACCGCCTCGACGCGGCCGCCGCCGTCAAGTCGCTGGTCGTCGGCACGCCCAACCCGATTGACGACACGCGCGCCTTCGTCCGCCAGCAGTACCTCGACTTCTTCAACCGCGCCCCCGACCGGGCGGGCCTCGACCACTGGTCGAACCAGATCGCCGGGTGCGGCGCTGACGCCGGGTGCGCGCGGTTCCAGCGCGTCAACACGTCGGGAGCCTTCTTCGTCTCGCTCGAATTCAAGGACACGGGCTACTTCGTCTACCGGCTGCACAAGGCCGCGTTCGGCAACGTCGGCGCGACGCCCGTCCCCGTGCGCTACGAGGACTTCATGCCCGACACGCAGCGCATCGGCGAGGGCGTCGTCGTCAACGCGCCCGGCTGGCAGCGGAGGCTCGCGGACAACCGTCAGGCGTTCCTGCGCGACTTCGTTTCCCGCACCGGCGAGGCCGGGAGCCGCAACTTCGCCAACGCGTTCCCTTCGGGGACGAGCGCGGAGACGATTGTTGACAACCTCTTCGCCAACGTCGGCGTCACGCCGCTCGCGGACGAGCGCGACGCGCTCGTCGCGGAGCTTTCGGTCAACCCCGATTCGCCCGAGCTTCGCGCCTCGGTGCTCACGAGGGTGGCCGACAGCCCCCTGGTCGTCCGGCGCGAGTTCACGAAGGCGTTCGTGCTGATGCAGTACTTCGGCTACCTGCGCCGCAACCCCGACGGCGTCGGCTTCGACGGGCAGCCCGACCCGAACTTCGTCGGCTACAACCACTGGCTCGCGAAGCTCGAAGAGGCGAACGGCGACTTCCACCGCGCGGAGATGGTGCGCGCCTTCCTCGAATCAATCGAGTACCGCCGGCGCTTCCGCCAGTGAGCGAAGCGTCAGTTAACAACTTGAGGGGCGGCCGCTTTTTCGGGCGGCCGCCCCTCCGAATTTTCCGGGGGAAAAATTTTCGCCGGGGCGTATTTTTCCGAACGCCGCCCGCACTGTTCCCCCGTAAGCCGGCGCGACCGTCAACGCGCCCGCCGGCCTTGAACCCGGCCGACCACTGAGCAAGGGGTTTACAAAGCATCTGACGGGGCGCTTTCCGTCACGGGGAGAACGGGGCGCCTCGCCAGTCGGGCGGCGCGGTCGGAAGGCCGGGCCGCCCATTTTTTTATTCACTCACGCCGCGCCGTACTTCCTGAATCGGGACACGAGGCGCCGCCGGCCGCGGGCTCTTACAAGATTCACACGATACGCCCGAACGCGCCGCCGACGTGTCGCTTGAAAAGGCGTGCGGGGCGGCGTAGATTGGCTGGGCTTTCACAGTCCCCTAATCGCGGAAGGAAATTTTCCATGAGCGTGTGCGAGTCGCCGGCGGCGGAGATGCGGCAGGAGGCGAAGACGAAGAGGCGCCTGTCGGTCGGATGAAGGCTTCGGGCAAGGCGTCTGTGCGAATCGGCTGCTGCGGGTTCCGCTCGTCGCGCGAGAAATACTTCGAGTCGCTCGACTCGGTCGAGGTGCAGCACACCTTCTACCAGCCGCCGCAGGTCGCGACGCTGCGGCGCTGGCGCGAGGAGGCGCCCGCCGGCTTCGAGTTCACGCTCAAGGCGTGGCAGCTCGTCACGCACCAGGGGTCGAGCCCGACCTACAGGCGGCTCAAACGCACTCTCACAGAAGAGGAGAAAGAGGGCGCGGGCTTCTTCCGCCCGACCGAGGTCGTCAGGGGCGCGTGGGAGCTGACGCGCGAGTGCGCCGAGGCGCTGGGCGCGCGCGCGTTGCTCTTTCAGTGCCCGGCCAGCTTCAAGCCGGTGCGCGAGAACGTCGAGAACATGCGGCGCTTCTTCCGCGGCGCTGAGCGCGCCGGGCTCGTCTTCTGCTGGGAGCCGCGCGGCGGCTGGCCGCGCGAGCTTGTCAGCGAGCTGTGCGAGGAGCTTGCGCTCTGGCACGCCGTCGACCCCTTCTCGGAGCGGACGCTCACGCCCGGCCGCTGCTACTTCCGACTGCACGGGCGAAAGGGCTGGCGCTACAAGTACGAGGAGGGCGAGCTTGAGGAGCTGCGCTCGATGATGCCGCGCGACGCCACGTCCTACGTCTTCTTCAACAACGTACACATGCGCGAAGACGCACTCCGCTTCCGCGAGATAGTCGCGGAGGACGACGGCTGATCGCCTCGGGAAGCGCCGGACATTCACAACGACACGGACGCGGGGCGCGACTTTCTATTTGAAAGTCGC
>DASWNR010000411.1:0-2075 GCA_036399155.1 Pyrinomonadaceae bacterium | reverse complement strand
CCGACCCGCCCGCGCTCGTGTGCGGGACGAAGCCGCCGCCCGTCGTCGAAACGGAAACGTCCGGCGAGCGCGTCAGCGATTGGTCTCTGGGCGCGGCGACGACGCCGGAGTCGCCGTATGTGACGGAGGCGACGACGTGTGTGCGCCCCGCGAGCGGGAGCTTGAGCGTGAGCGTGTCGCCGGTGTCGTTCAGCCCGAGCGAGCCGGCCTTGAAGACGAGCACGCCCCCGAAGGCTTCGGCGTCGGCCGGCGTCGAGCCGCCGCCGAAGACGAGCGCGGCCCTCCCGGCTTCGAGCGTCGCGCCCGCGGGGAAGGTGAAGCGTGTGGCCGACGCGTCCGAGATTTGCAGCCCCGAAAGCTCGACAGGCTCGCCTGAGGCGTTGAAGAGTTCGACGAACTCGTCGTCGTCCGCGCCGCGAACGCCGTCGCGGTTCGCGTCGCCCTCGACCGTCTCGGTGCCGTTGTCGTCCGGCGGCACGTCCGCGAGCAGTTCGTTGACGACGAGCGGCAGGCGGACGTTCATTTCAATCTGGCCGCCCGCCTCCGCGCCGCGCCGGTCGTTGGTGGCGGCGTCTATCCGAACCGGGCCGGCGCCGACCGCTTTGAGCATCCCGCCGTCGTCGACGGTGGCGACGGACGCGTCCGACGAGTGCCAGACGAAGCGCCCGCCGTTCACCTCTCGCCCGTCCTCGTCGAACGCGCGCGCAGACAACTGCGCCGAGCCGCCGCGGTTCAATTCGAGCGCGGCCGGCGAGACTTCGACGCGCGTAACCTTTGGCGGACGCCTTTGCACCAGAAGGTTGACGGCGACGCTCTTGACGGAGCGCGCGCCGTCAGTCGCGGTCGCCGTGACCGACGCCGCGCCCGGACTCAGACCGCGCAGGCTGACGTTGACAGAGCCGCTCGCCTCGTCGGTCGCCGAAGACTCGACGACTGCCACGCCCGCGTCGCTCGACCCGAAGACGAAAGCAGCGCCCTTCAAAGTCCTCCCGAATTGGTCGAATGCACGCGCCGTAAAACTCGCCGACTCGCCGGCAAAAATATTCCACTCGGCCGGCGTCAGTGTGACGCCCGTGAGAAGCGCCGCTCGTTCGAGGAAGAACGAGTCGTCCGCCTTCCTGCCCGGAGAGAACCTGCGCGCGCTGCCCGCCGAAGTGTGAAGGGTGAAGTCGCCGAACGTGTCGGGCGCGCGCGTGAGTGATTGGTTGACCGAGTCGCCGCCGAAGCCGTCGTTCGCCGAACCGTACGTGAACCGCGTCACCAGATTCGCGGCCGCGTCGCGGACGACGATGGTGAGCCCCGCGTTCGTGAGAGAGAGCGAGCCGGACGAAGCCGTGCCGACCGGCGCGCCGCCGAAGACGTGGTCGTCCGCGTCTGGATGCCCGCCGCCGAAGAGCGCGAGCGCCTCGCCCGGCGGGAGCGTGTAGCCCTGCGGGAACGTGTGGCGCGCGACCTCGGCGGTGCCACCCGGTTGGCGCGTCCGCAGAGTCCAGCCCGAGAGGTCGAGCGTCTCGGAGGTTCCGTTGACCAACTCGACGAACTCCTCCTCGGCTCCGACGCGCACGCCGTCGTGGTTGGCGTCGCCGGCCGTCCCGTCGGGCGGGTCGGCCAGCACCTCGTTGATGACGAGCGTGCGCTCGACGACGCGCAAACTCGCCTCCGCGGAGACATCACCTACGGTTACTTTTACCGACGCGGCCCCCGGCGACAAAGCGGCCGCGAGCCCGTCTGTATCGACCGAAGCGACCTTCGCGTCATCGACGGCGAAGACCGCCGCCGGCTTCTCTATCTCATCGCCGAGCGAATCGAAAGCGCGGGCGACGAACCGAGTCTCGCCGCCCACGGGCGCGACGGCGGAAGTCGGCGTCACCCCCACGCGCGCGGCGCGCGGCTGCGGGCCGCCGGCCGTCAGTGTCAGAGTCGCGCGGTTGCCCTCCGCCCCGTCGGCGCGTATGACGAGACCGGCCGCGCCTGTCCCCCTCAGAGACGAAGGGAGCGCCACGTGTAACTGTTCGAGCCCCGGCAGGTCGGGCGAGGGGACGACGGCCTCGACCTTCAAGGCGCGACCGCCGACG
>DASWNR010000410.1:0-1706 GCA_036399155.1 Pyrinomonadaceae bacterium | reverse complement strand
TTCGCGCCCCCCTTCGGCGTGCCCGACGGAGCGTTCGACCGCGTCGTCTGCGTCAACACGCTCGAACACCTCGTCGCCGAACAGCGCGACAGCCTCGTCGCCGAGATGGCGCGCAAGCTCAAGCCGGGCGGCCTGCTCGTCGTCACCTGCGACCACTACCCGGACAACTTCTGGTCGCGCCCCGAGCTTCTGAAGATGGGCGTCGTGCGCGAAGACCGCGCCGAGTTCCTGGGCGGCTTCAACCGCGTCACGCCCGGCGAACTCCTACAGACTTGCGCGCGCCACGGCCTTCTGCCCTTCGCCGAAGGCGAGTGGGTCGCGCCCACAGACGGTGACGCCGGCGCTTACCGCAACGTCGAGCCGTATCCGCACGCGACCGTCGGCGCGGTCTTCAGGAAGGACGGCGCGGCGTCGATACTTCCCGAGCCGAAGAAGGTCACGCTCGCGCTGCTAACATGGAACACGCGCGACATCAGCCTTGAGTCGCTCGCCGCCTTCGCGCGCGAGGCCGCGGCGCTCAAGCGACTCGGGCACGAGGCGTCAATCGTCGTCTGCGACAACGGCTCGTCCGACGGGCTGCCCGACGCTTTGCGCGCGGCCGGCGACCAATTAGAAGTCGAGCACCACTTCATCCTCAACGGCGAGAACCGCGGAAGCTCGGTCGCGCGCAACCAGATCATCGACCACTTCCTCGCGCGCGGCGGCGACTACCTGTTCTTCATGGACGGCGACATCGAGGTCGTCCCCTTCTCCTCCTTCGCCATGCTCCGCCACATGGAGGACTCGGGGCGACTACTGGGCTGCGTCGGCGCGCACATGTACGGCCAGTCGCCGCTGCGCGCGCAGGCGACCCCGCACCTCTACTCGCTGGCCGGGCTCCGCCTGCGCGACGAAGAGCTTTTGGCGTGGACGCAGTACGGCCTCTTCCGCCGCGAGGTCTTCGAGGCGGGCGTCCGCTTCGACGTGGCGCACCCGTTCGACCGCGAGGGCTGGGGCTGCGAGGACAACGACCTCGCCTTCCAGATGACCGTCAAGGGGTTCCGCATACAGTGCTTCGAGGGCATGACCTACCTGCACCGCAACATGCACTCGTCGATGCGCATCCTGCGCTCGCTCGGCGTAGACCCGGCGGCCAACTACGAGACGCGCAAGCGCTACGTCATACAGAAGTGGGCGGGCACGCCCGCCATCAACGCCGGCCCGCTCCGCCACGTCCGCGTCGCGCGCGCCCCGCGCGCCGGGTGAGCGCGCGCCCGGCCGATGCGCGGCCGCCGCGCGGCACAGGCCCGCGCCCCTCTCACCGTTCTCTTCCGGGAGACTTTGACGCGCCATGATCTCAGCCAAAGCGTCCGACCTGAGCCTCGACGAGTTCGCCGCCTTCAACCGCGGGCGCGACTACCCGCGCATGCGCCGCTGGGAGATGCCTTACGTCCTCTCGCGGCTGCGGCTGCCCGCCACCTCCGCCGTGCTCGACTGCACGAGCAACCCTTTCGACTTCGGAGAGCGTCTGCGCGGGCTCTACCGTCACGCGCTCTACCGCCACTGGAACCCCATCCGACCGACGGGCTTCGCGCCCCCCTTCGGCGTGCCCGACGGAGCGTTCGACCGCGTCGTCTGCGTCAACACGCTCGAACACCTCGTCGCCGAACAGCGCGACAGCCTCGTCGCCGAGATGGCGCGCAAGCTCAAGCCGGGCGGCCTGCTCG
>DASWNR010000409.1:0-9098 GCA_036399155.1 Pyrinomonadaceae bacterium | reverse complement strand
CACGGTGAAGTTGATGTCCGAGCCCGTCAACGTCCCCGAGCCGATGGTGCCCGAGCCGAGCTGGCCCTGTAGCGAGCCCGTCAGGCGGTCGCCCTGCTGCTGTATCGTGAGCGTGCCGCTCATCTCCTGCCGCTCGTTGCCCGAGCCGCCGAGGCTGACGCTGAGCGACCACGTGCCCGTCGCGCCCTGACCCGCGCCGGAGGCGGTCGCGGCCGGCCGCAGCTCTATCTGGCGGCCGTCGATGAAGAGGTGCGTGACGCGCCGGTCGCGCGCGAAGAGGTCGCCGCGCGTCACGGTCAGGTTGGCAATCGTGCCGACCTCTCTCGTGCCGAGCTGCGCGGCGACGCCGAGAATCTCCGCGGCGCGCAGGGTCATGGCGCGCACGGCGTCGTCGCGCGAGAGCCCGGCCTCGACGGCGCGCGAGGCGTTGGCGAGGAAGTCCGTCATCGAAGCCATCCCGCCCGACTGGAAGGCGAAGCGGACGCCGGCGGCGGCGAGGCGGCCGGCGGTCTTGGGCGCTTCGACGCGCTCGCGCATGACGCGCAGCGGCTCCGCGTCGGCCTCGGGCGAGGGCGCGGCGGCGCGGCGCGGGAAGTTCAGAGAGAGCAGCACGGGGACGTTGGCCGCCTTCAGCCGCGCGGCGACGCGGTCGGCCTCCATGCCGCCGTTGATGACGAGCTGGAAGTTGAACTCCTGCGCGAGGTCGAGCGCGCGCTCTATCTCGCGGACGCGGTCGGCCTGCATCACGACCGGCACCTGCCGCGCGAGCACGGGCAGCAGCGCCTGGAGCGACTTGTCCTGCTCGGGGCGCCGGAGGCCGCGCGGGTTGCGCTCGTAGATTTCGTTCGCCTCGCGGAAGCGGCGCGCGTCTAAAAGCATCTGCCGCACCGAGGAGAAGACGCCCATCAGCGAGCCCGGGTACTGCCCCTGCCCGATGGGGTTCAGCCCGACGTAGAGCGCGACGGGCGAACGCACGAGCATTGCCTGCGGCGTGTCGCCCGCGAGGTTGATGACCGCCGACTGACCCAGGAAGATGTTGCCGCGCGGCGCGGTCTGCGCCGTCGTGATGCCGACGCCCCGCGCGGCCTCTATCTCGGGCCCGCCGGGGCGGATGATGTCCGCGGCGAGTATCTCGGGTTGGAGGCCGGGCAACTGCGTCGAGTTGGGCGAGACGGCCGACGGCGCGCTCTGGCCGAAGAGGAGGGCGGCGAAGCCGCCCCCGCCGCCGGGCGGGGTGGGCGTCGGGCTCGGGCGCGGGATGGCGAGCGTAGTGCTGGCGTCGATGAGGCCGGGGTAGACGGTGAGCCCCGTGCCGTCTACGGGGCGCGCGTCGGGCGGCGCTGCCAGCCCGGCGCCGACCGCCGCGATGAGGCCGTCGCGGACGACGACAGTCCCGCGCTCGATGACGGGGCCCGAGACGGTGACGATGCGCGCGTTCGTGATGGCGTAAACGTCCACGCCGCCGCCGGGCCGGCCGCGCTGCGCGCCGGCGGGCGCCGAGAGCCAGAGCGCGGCCGCGGCGAGCGCGACGACCGCGACGAGCGCGGCGGCCTTACTCGCGAGAGTTCTTGTCTGAGAGTGTCGCATAAGGTGGTTTTCCTGCCGAGAAGGACGGAGACGGCCCGCGCACGCACCTCCCTTTGGGCGGGACGCGGCCGGGTCTTCAAACGAGCGTCGAATTTTTTACGGTTAAGACTTGGGGGTTCGCGCGCCGCACCAGTCGCGTGGGCTTTTGACCGTCACGGTGTGGGCGCGCGCGTGTGCTACGGGAGCCGCGCGGGAAAAGTTTCAGCGCCGCCGGCGTGTGCTTCGGCGGCGCCGCGCGCGCACCGGCGGCGCGCGCGCGGCGAAATGCCGCCCTACTTCTTGTTGGTGTTGGCCGCGCCCGAGTTGGCGTTGCCGGACTTGTCCGAAGAGCCGTCCGCCTTCACTTCGAGCTTGTTGGTGACGCTCTTGACGCCCTCGACGCCCTTGGCCGCGTCCTGCGCCTTCGTCTTCGACGCGGCGTTGGCGACCGAGCCGCGGAGCGTCACGACGTTGTTGTCCACGTCGACGTTGATGGTCGAGTCGCGCAGGTCGTCGACGGCGGCCAGCGCGGCGCGCACCTTGAGGTGCAGCCAGCCGTCTTCGAGGCCGGAGCCGACGGTCTCGCCCGCCCTCTTCGCCTCGTCGCGGTAGTTGGTCTCATCCTTCTTGTAGTCTTCGCGCGTGTTGTAGTTGCGGTTGTACGCGCCGCCGGTGTTGGCGTTCGCGGTCGTGTTCGTGTTGGTGACGACCGCGTTCGCGTTGGCGTTGGCGTTGGCCGTGCGGTTGGCGTTCGCGTTGGCGTTCGTGTTGTCGGCGGAGTTGCAGGCGGCGGCCGAGAGGCTCAGCATCGCGCCGGCGAGTAACGTCAGCAGGGTTTTACTACTCATGTTTTCTCCCGGGCTTAAGCCCTTGTGGGTTAACTTTCGGCCCGCGCAAAACCCCCGCCGGGGCTCGGCGCGCGCGCCGGCCCCGGAAAGCTTCGGACGGGTTGTGTGGGGCTTGGAAACTGGCGCGATTCTAACGCCGGAGGCGGGGGGGAGCAAGAGAAAAGTAGGCAGTAGTTAATAGTCAGTAGACAGTAGAAAAACCTTTCGCCCGCGCGCCGGCCGTCAGGGAAGAGTGGGCCTCCGTAGAGCGGAGCCTGCTGTCCACTGACCACTGTCTACTGCCTACCGATTATCACCACTTGACGCTGCCCTCTTTCGTGGTGTCGATCTGGGCGGTGGGCGCCTCGCCGCCGAAGAGGAAGGCTTTCATGTTGTCGAAGAGGAAGCCTTGCGCGTCCTCGCTCATCAGGTCGAGGCCGTAGTGGTTGATGATCATGTTCTGGCGCGCGAGCCACTCCTTCCAGCACACCCCGCAGATTTCCGACGCGATGCGCCGCCCGAGTTCGTTCTGGAAGGGCAGGAAGGCGATCCGCTCCCGCGTCTCGCCGCAGCGCGAGCACTTTACCTGTTCGGCCATCGAAGACTCTCCTTAAATAGATTCCGGTGCCGGCAAAGATAGCACGGCGGAGTGGTGAGTGATAAGTGATAAGAAGCTGTTGGCTGTTAGCTGTTGGCTTTTAGCTAAGAGCCAACGGCTAAGGCTAATAGCCTTCTTACCACTCATCACTCAATCCTTCTGCGCCTCGCGGATGGCGGCGAGCACCTCGTCGTCCTTCGGGCGGAAGAGCGAGAGCGGTTGCGCGCGGTTGTGCCGGACGCGGCCCCCTGCGTCGATGACGACGACCGAGCGCGCCGCGCGGCCGGGCAGCCACGACTTGGCGCCGAACATCTCGGCGACCCTGCGGTCGGGGTCGGAGAGCAGGCGCAGCGGGAGCGAGTGGCGCTCGGCGAACTTCCTGTGCGACTCCGCCGAGTCGGTCGAGACGCCGACGACCTCCGCGCCCGTCGCCGCGTAGTCCTCCCAGCGGTCGCGCACCGAGCACATCTGCTTCGTGCACACGGGCGTCTCGTCGCCCGGGTAGAAGAGCAGCACGACGACGCGCCCGCGCCGTTCGCCCAGACGCCAGTCGCGCCCCTCGCCGTCCTTCAGGGTGAAGTCGGGCGCCTGCCCGCCGATGTGTGTGCTCACGTTCGGGCGCTCCTCAGTTCTGGAAATCGCGCACGTCCTTGAAGGGCGTCTCGGGGTCTGTGAAGTCCGGGCGGTAGTAGTGCGAGGCCCCGTCGTACTCCTGCATCCAGCCCTCCTCGATGCCGAAGCGTTCGAGCAGCGAGACGGCGCGCCACCACTCGCCCTCGGAGACGCGGCGCGACAGCAGTGTGTAACGCTCATCGGTCGCCGCCTTGTTCGTCGCGTAGTACTGGGCCATCAGGGAGACGGCGACGCGCGGGCTCAAACAGTCGCGTATCCATTCGAGCGACTCGCGGACGCCGGCCACGTCGTTCGGGAGCACGAGCAGGCGTACGACGAGCCCGCGCCGGAGCGTGCCGTCGTCGGCGAAGACCAGCTCGTCGCCCGTCTGCCGGTACATCTCCGTGAGCGCGGCGCGCGCGTGCTCGGCGTAGTCGGGCACCTTCGAGTAGGTGTAGCCCTCCGACGAGTCGGCGTACTTCAGGTCGGGCAGGTAGACGCCGACGATTCCTTCGAGCAGCCGCAGCACCTCGACCGAGTCGTAGGCGTTCGTGTTGTAGACGACGGGGACGTTCAGGCCGCGCCCGGCGGCGATGAGGACGCCGCGCGCCAACTGCGGCGCGAAGTGCGTGGGGCTTACGAAGTTGACGTTGTGACACCCCCTGGCCTGTAGCTCAAGCATCATCTCGGCCAGCCGCTCGTGCGTCACCTCGTTTTTGACCTGCTGCTTGTGCGCCTGCGAAATCTGGTAGTTCTGGCAGTAGACGCAGCGCAGGTTGCAGTTGCCGAAGAAGATGTTGCCCGCGCCCCTCGTCCCCGTCAGCGCGGGCTCCTCGCCGAAGTGCGGCGTGTAGGAGGAGACGACGGGGAGCGCGCCCGAGTAGCAGCGCGCGAGCTCCCCCTTCAGACGGTCGTTGCCGCAGTCGAGCGGGCAGACCGTGCAGCTCAGCAGCAGCTTTTCGAGGGCCCTCACCCTCTCCGCCAGCTCGCCCGATTCGTACAGGGCCAAGTAGCCCGGTTGAGACTCCGCCGCCATGACACCCCCCGCGCGGGAACCTTTCATAAATTACCCGGGTCGTAGAACCGCGGCTTGAGTCTACTATAACTTCGCACGCGACGCCGTCCGAAGTCCCCGCGCCCTTCGTGTGCTCGATAGTCGAACCGCCGGCGTACCCGCGGACACGCCCGTCGGCGAGCGGCTCCCGAGAATCTGTTAGCCCGAGTGCGTTACGGGTGAGGGTTTGAGGGAGAGGAAGCGGGCTAGTCGTGTAGAAGCCTGAAGAGCTGCTTTCGCGGCGAGAGGGATTCGCCGTCCGTGTCCCAGTAGGATTTCCCCGGGCCGAGCATGAAGTCGATCTGGCTCCTGAGTCGCCTCTCGTTATTCACCCTCTTCGAGATCACGTAACGAATCTCGCCCTGCGGGTTGATGATGACGGTGGAGCCGCCGTAGAAGACGAACCCCCCGCCCGCCCTTCCGCGAACCACGCGCTGCTGCGTCAACTCGGCCACGAGGTCGAAGACGACCTGCCCGTCCGGCCCCACGCGCCGCGAGGAGCGTATCGAATGGACGGTCGGGAGTCCGACCTCGTCGCCCCCCAGACGCGGGTCGTCGCCGCGCGTCAGGCCGAACTGGGAGGCCAGCTCCGGGCTCGTCACCGCGCGCCCGAGCGCGCACGCCTGACGCCGCAGCTCGCCTTCGCTGGCCGCGTGCGCCGGGTCTCCGCGGAACCTCAGCCGCGCGAAGCTCAGCTCCCGCAGCCGCCGCACGCTCAGCTCCGGCGGCTGCCACAGCAGCGCGTCCTCTGAGAGGTTCGGCACGTCGTCGGGGTAGATGCCGCGGCGGCGGAAGGCGTCGATGAGCGCCTCGCGGTAGCCCCAGGGGTCGTCGGGGACGAGGTCGAAGTCGGCCGTGATCATCGCGCGCAGGAACTCGCCGAACCTGAGCGAGGTCGGCGGGCAGTAGTCGATGGCGCGCACGCAGATGGTCATGAACTGACTCGCCAGCGCGCTCGCCTGCTCGGCGAGCAGGGCTTGCAACTCCGGCTGTAGCTCGCCCGACGGCAGGACGCCCGAGCCGTTCGTCGCGACCCGGACGTAGCGCTCCGTCTTGCGCCTGAAGACCGTGACGTACGCCTCGAAGACCGCCGAGACGAGCACGGAGCCCAGCGCGTGCGGCTCGGCGTCCGGCTCGTATTGACTCGGCGAGCCGTCCGGCTCGGAGAAGCCCACGGCGCTGCGGAGCGGGTGCTCGCGCCCGGTGGTCGTGTAGCTGAACTGCCGCGCGATGTCGGTCAGCAGGTTCGCCCCGGCCAACTCGCCGCGCGACTTGCGGATGGCCGAGAGGACGACCGTGTCATAGCTGAAGTGCTGGAAGATGGCCACGAGGTCGGCGAGCGCCTCGTGGAAGGCCAGCACGTCGCCGTCGGACGGGGTCGCGAAGTGCGCGCGCAGGCCGTGGAGCAGCGCGTGCGTGACCTCGTGCGCGATGATGTCGTGCGAGAGGCATGTGAAGACGAAGCCGCCGGGCAGGTTGCGCCCGGCCACCTTGCGCTCGGCGCGGTAGTAGCCGAAGCAGAGTTCGCCGCGCTCGTCGTCGTAGTAGGCGTTGCTCCCGCAGAAGGCGTGGGGGCGGATTCGCAGGCGCGTGCGCCGCCCGGACGCCTGCCGGTAGCCCCACGTGACGTGGCGGCCGAGCGCCTTGCGGAAGGCGACGTAGACGAGGCTGCAAACCCCGTAGACCATCTGCTGGTGAAAGTACCAGTCGGAGGGCGACGGGTCGCGGCCGCTGCGGATGAGGTTTTCGGGCGCGTCGAGATCGACCTGGCGGTAACGCTCGCCGAGCGTGTGGTTGAAGTCCACGACGTGGAACAGACGCCCGCGCGGCCCCCGCCTCAGCGCCTCGTAGGGCACGTTGACGAGCGCCACCGGCCCCTCCGCCCGGCTCGCGGAGGGGTCGGTGGTGAATATTTTCAGCGGCCTGTAGATGGGGTCGTTCGCGCGCCGCTCGTAGGGCGCGCCGTAGGCGGCGCGGGTCACCGCGGCGTCCAGCTCGTAGTCGGTGCCGAGGCCGGGCTCCGGCTCGACGGCCCTCGCACGGCGCGGCGGGTCGGCCGGCGAGAGGCCGCGGCTCTGCGCGGCGGCGGCGCTCCCCTCCGTCGTGGTGGCGGTGAGTTTGTCCGGCTGCGTGACCATGCGCCGTTTACCCGCGCCCCTCGACGAACCTCGCGAGCGTGCGCAGCGCCTCGCGCACGGACGGGAGGTCTGCGGCTTGGGCGGCGCCGGCCCCCAGACCCCACGCGTGCGAGCCGTTCGTCGGCGCGGGCGCGGCCGGCCTCTCGTCGGTCGCGCCCCGCGCGGCCGGGCGGAGGAAGCCGAGACTCTTCGAGCGCGGCGCGCAGTCGAGCTCCGGGTGCTGCCGCGGCGAAGCGCCGAACTTGCCGACGACGGCGCGGGAGAAGTCTTCGTTCGTCAGCCCCTGCGCGGCGCGCAGCAGCGGGGCGGCCACGCGCGTGAAGTCGCCCTGCCCGTTCGACTCCCAGGCCACCTCGCTGTCGAGGCAGGCCGCGAACACGACCTGCTTCATCGAGTCGGGGCCGCGGCTGCCGGACAGGCCGCGCTTTCCCTGCCGCCGCCTGAACTCGGCGTGCGCCTGCTGAAGCGCGGGCGACGCCGGCACGAAGCGGGGCCGCGCCCCGCGTGCGCGCGCTTCGTTCTCCTCCGACACGCCGACGCCGAAGCGCGAGATGGAGCCGGAGTGGCAGCAGTCGAAGAAGCACGTCAGGTTCACGCCGTCGGGCAGCCCCGCGAAGACTTCCGCCACGTCGTCGTCTACGAGGAGCGCGCCCTCGTCGAAGTCGTGCGGGCAGAGCGCCTCGTCCTCGCGGTTGTTGCCGACCACCTCGTCGCCGCTCACGTCCCTGACCGTCGTCCCGTGCCCCGCGTACTGGAAGACGATGACGTCGCCGGCCGCGCTCGATTTGACGAGCTCTTCGAGCGCGCCGAGAAGCCGGCCGCGGGTCGCCTGCTCGTTGAGCATGAGCGAGACCTCGAAGCCCAAATCCTTCAACTCGCCGGCCCACGTCCGGGCGTCGGCCACGCAGCCATGTAGCGGCGCGGTCGGATAAGTGTCGATGCCGACGCAGAGGGCGCGCCTGCGGCCCCGAAGCTCGCCGCCGTTTCCGGCGGACGCGACGGCCGGCGCGGACGTAACTTTTTTGTCCGCCTTGTCCACCTTGTCGGCCTTGTCGAACTTGCCCGCCTTCCCCGCCGCGCCCGCTATCACGTTCCACCCGCCGCCCCCGTCGTTGCCCAATGCGCCACCCCATGCGCCGCCCGCGCCGACGGCGGGGGGCTGCGGCTGTTGCTTCTTGCCGGCGGCGAAGGGCGCGATTCTCGACCAGTCGCCCGACTCCGATTCGGCGGGCGCGTCCCGCCCGTCACGTCGCGCTTGATTCGGCAGACGATGCCAATCCCGCTCCGCCGAGTCGTCGTCCTCGTAGGGCGCCGCGCGCGTCTCGGCCTCGGGCTGGTCTTCGGCCGGGTGCTCGGCGTCGGCCGGGTCGTCGGTTCGCGCCTCCCTGCTCGCGAACAGCTCGATTACCGCGTTGGTCTTCTCGCGGTAGGTGCGCGCCTCGGCCGGGAAGGGCGAATCGCTCGCAGCCCCGCGCGACGCCTCGCGCTCCAGCCGCTCGCGCACCTCGCGGACGGCCGCGAGCACCTCGCCGTACCGGAGCGCGCTGCCCGGGCACGACTTCGACGACATCTGATTGTGAAAACGCAGCGACTCGACCGGCAGTTGGAACTGGTGCTGGACGCGCGCGATGACTTCGAGCGCGGCGTCGCGCTGCGGCGACCGGAACGAGTCCCGGCCGCCGTCGAAGTCGCCGATCATCTCGAACATGAAAGGCCCGGCGGCGCGGTTCCCGTTGTGGCCGGCGGCGCTCGCCGGCGGCTCGTTCCACCCGCGCCCCGTCCAGATCGAGCCGTCGGGCGCGATGGTGACGTGCTGCGCGATGTCGCCCCAGCCGTTGTCCACCGTGTGGAAGCGCCAGATGCTTTCGATCGTCGCCAGCCCGCGGTAGTCGCGGTGCCTGGGCCTCCATGTGTGGTGCATGTGGACGGCGTTGATTTTGCGCGTGAACCGGAACCTCGCGAGCAGGTCTGCGAACTCGGCGGGCGTGAGTTTTCTGAACGGCTTGGGCATAAGTCCTCCTGCGGCGTGACGGATGGGGGTCGCGCGCGCGCGGCGAAAAGATTCGGCCGCGCGCCGCGCGTTGAAATTACCGGGGCTCCTTCCCATCCGGTTATGACTCCGACCCGCCGGAACGTTACACGCGCGCGAGTCGCGACCGCTTTGTAACGTTTTTCCGCGCGCCCGTCATACACCTCCGAAGACCCCAAACAAGTCGCGGCGGCGGCCCAACATGCCGCGCGTGCGCGCAACCAACCGAAGGAGAGACCATGAATACCCCAAACAGTTTCCGGCGACTCAACTT
>DASWNR010000408.1:0-16631 GCA_036399155.1 Pyrinomonadaceae bacterium | reverse complement strand
AGAACGCGAAGCTCGCCGACTACACGCCCGACGCCTACGCCGACGCCTTCGAGCAGGTCGTGCGCGCGCGCAACCCCGCCTACGTCATCCTCCCGCACACGTACCTCGTGCGCGACTTCGCGCCGAAGCTGGCCGCGCGCTTCGGCAAGGGGCTGGTGAGCGACTGCATCCGAATGAATGCCGAGGGCGGCAAGGTCACGTTCACGCGCCGGCTCTTTCAGGGCAAGATGGACGCCGACGTGGTGGCGAGCGGCGAGGGGGCGGTCTTCGCGACCTTCCAGTCGGGCGCGTACCGAGGCGAACAGGCCGAGCGCGGCGGCGCGGCGGCGGTCGAGTCTGTGGCCGTAGAGGTCGGCGAGGTGCGCATGCAGCCGGAGGCCCCGTTCCAGGAGGTGAAGGCGGCCGTAGACCTCTCCAAGACCGACGTCATCATCGCCATCGGGCGCGGTATCAAGAGCCAGGAGAACATCGCGCTCGCGCAGAAGCTGGCCGAACTGCTCGGCGGCGACATCGCGGCCTCGCGCCCGATCTGCGACGCGGGGTGGCTCCCCATCGACCGGCAGATAGGGTCTTCGGGTCAGACCGTCGCGCCCAAGCTCTACATCGCGCTCGGCATCTCGGGCGCCATCCAGCACCTCGTCGGGATGAAGAACGCGGGCACCATCGTCGCCGTCAACAAGGACGCCGAGGCGCCCATCTTCGACATCGCGGACTACGGCATCGTCGGCGACCTCTTCGAGGTCGTCCCGGCTTTGACCGATGAGATTCAGAAGCTCAAGGGCTGAGTCTCGGAAAAATTAACCGCAGACACAGGGAGGCGCGGCTAAAACTTAATTTAGCTGCGCCTCCCTGTGTCTGCGGTTTAGTTCGTTATGACGCGGGCAGGTTCCTCAAGTCGTTCAAGACTTCCTCGGGCTTCCACTCGTTGCCGCGATAGACCTTGAGAAGCTTGCCTTCGGGCGTGACGACGGCGGTGCGGAGCGAGTGGATGATTTGGTCTTTCTCGGCCTGATACACGAGGCCGAAGAACTCGGCGAAGCGCCTGACCTCGGCCGGGTCGCCGGTCGCGAAGTCCCACCCGTCGAACTTGCCCCCCGCGTAAGTCGCTCCGTAAGCGCGCAAGACCTCCGGCCTGTCGTACTCCGGGTCGAGCGTCACGCTCAGAAGCCGCGCGCGCTTCCTCAACTCCGCGTCGGACGCGAGCGCGGCGTTGAGCTGCGCGAAGTTGGCGCTCAGCAGCGGGCACTGGTCGGGCAGCGGGCAGCGCGTGTAGATGAAGGTGACGACGACGGCGCGGCCTCTGAGCCCGCGCGTGTCGAGCGGGCGGCCGTCCTGGTTGACCAGTTTCACTTCGGGGATTTCGTCGCCGGGCTTCGGCTCGCGCGCGCCGGCCTGAGGCTGAGAAGAAGACGCGGGCGCGGCCGGCGAGGACTTGGAGAGGACGGTGTTTTCGAGCCAGTATGCGCCGTCGTCTGCGAAGACGAGCGTGGCCTGTACGCCCTGGCCGGCCTCCATCACCTTGAGCGTCTCGGCGTCGCGGACGGGGAAGTCCATCGTCATCGCGGCCATGAAGCCCTTTATCTCCTCGTGCTCGATTTCGGCCGTCCCCTTCGCGCGGTCGACCGAGAGCACCTTGCCCTTCAGCTCGAAGCGGCGCGCGCCGCCTACCTCACCCGAAGAACACGAGGTTAGAAATATTGCCGACAGGAGAAGCAGCGCGAAAGTTTTTGGCACGGGCGCGCGGGAGGGTTGCGGGGGACGGTTCATGCGTCGATTGTGCAGCGGCGCGCGCGCCGCGCGCAACCGCCGGGGCGGCCTCTTTCACGCGCGGCCCGAGAGTTGTGCTAGGATGTCCGGCAACCTCCGATGGAAACAACACAGCAGGCGAAGTCAGGGTCGAAGGCGAGCAAGCTCGACGGCGCGCGCGTGGCCGCGGACATCAAGCGCGAGGCGGCCGAGGAGGTCGCGCGGCTCGTGAGCGAGCACGGCGTCAGGCCGCGGCTCGTGACGGTGCTGGTCGGCGACGACCCCGCGTCGGCCGTCTACGTCCGCAACAAGGTTCGCACGTGCGAGGAGTTGGGCCTCGCCTCGGAGCACCACGCGCTCGCGGCCGACACGGATGCCTCCCGCCTGCTCGAAATGATCGCCGAGTTCAACCGGCGCGAAGACGTGGACGGCCTCCTCGTACAGCTCCCGCTCCCGAAGGGCGTCGACGAGGGCGCGGTCATCGAGGCCATCGACCCCGACAAGGACGTGGACGGCTTCCACCCCGTCAACGTCGGCCGCATGATGCTGCGGAGACCCGGCCTCCTGCCCTGCACGCCCGCCGGCATCATCGAGCTGCTCGTCCGCGAGGGCGTGAAGATTTCGGGCGCGCGCGCCTGCGTCGTCGGGCGGAGCAACATCGTCGGCCGCCCCGCCGCGGAGCTTCTCTTGCAGCGCGACGCGACCGTGACCGTCTGCCACTCGCGCACGAACCGCCTGCCCGAGGTGACGCGCGAGGCCGACATCCTCGTCGCGGCCATCGGGCGTCCCGGCTTCATCCGCGCCGAGCACGTCAAGCCGGGCGCGACCGTCGTGGACGTGGGGATGAACCGCGTGACCGACGAGGGGGAAGTCGAAAGACTCTTCGGCGAGGACGCGCCGCGCCGCCTGAAGGCGGTCGCCGAGCGCGGCTACACGCTGGTCGGCGACGTGCACCCGGCGGAGGTCGGGCGGGTCGCGGGTCGCCTGACGCCCGTCCCCGGCGGCGTCGGGCTGCTGACCGTCGCCATGCTGATGAAGAACACGGTCGAGGCCGCGCGCCGCCGTCGCGGCCTCTGAAGTTTAGAGAGATGCTGCGCGTCGGACTGACGGGCTCGATTGCGGTGGGCAAGTCTTTCGTCTCGGGGCTGCTGGCCGAGATGGGTTGCCGTGTCGTTGACGCGGACGCGCTGGCGCGGCGCGTGGTCGAGCCCGGCGCGGAAGGCTTGCGCAGAGTCGTCGAGGCGTTCGGCGCATGGGTTCTGCGGCCCGACGGGACGCTCGACCGCGCGCGCTTGGGCGAGATCGTCTTCAAAGACGCGTCGAAGCGGGAGCTTTTGAACGCGTTGCTCCACCCGCTCATACAGGACGAGCAGGATGGGCTGATGCGCCTTTGGGAGGGTGAAGACCCGCGCGGCGTCGCGGTCGTGGACGCGGCGCTGCTCATCGAGTCGGGCGGCTACAAACGTTTCGACAAGGTCGTCGTCGTCCACTGCCGCCCCGAGGCGCAGCTCGAACGCCTGATGCTCCGCAACCACCTCGCGCGCGAGGAGGCCGAGCGCCGCATCGCCGCACAGATGCCGCAGCGGGAGAAGCTGCGTTACGCCGACTTCGGGATTGACACTTCCGAAGGCTTCGAGGACACGCGCCGGCGGACGGCGGAAGTCTACGCCGCGCTGCGCGGGCTGGCCGACGAGGACGCGGCCGGCCGCACGCATGGGAGCTGATGAGAGCCGCCGTTAAAAAAAACCCGGGACGCACGGGACTCCGACGCCGCCGCGCGCGCGCCGCTTACACGCGCGGGGCGCGACTGTGGCTGTCGCTCGCCGTCACGTCGTCGCTCGTCCTCGGCGGCTGCTTCAGGGAAGAGAAGGGCGAGAGGTTTTACGGCAGGGTCTCGACGCCGGCGGCGCAGGAGTTTCGCTGGAGCGACGGCGGGCTGCCGAAAATCTTCGACCCGGCGCGCGCGGCCGCCCCGCCCGACACCGACGCGGTGCGCGCGCTTTACGAAGGATTGACCGACTACGAGCCGGGGAGCCTGCGCCCCGTGCCGGCGGTGGCGAGCCGCTGGGAGTCGGCCGAGGGCGGGAGGCGCTGGACGTTCCACCTGCGCGAGGGCGCGCGCTGGACGAACGGCGACCCCGTTACGGCTCAGGACTTCGCGCGCTCGTGGCAGCGCACGCTGCGGCTCGGCGAGCGCGCGCCGCACGCGTCGCTTCTCTCCAACATCGAGGGCGCGGCCACGCTCGCGTCCGCGCCCGCCCCGGCCGTGGGCACGGAAGCTGAGCCGGCCCAGACGCCGCAGCCGCGCGCGACGCAGGGTCAGGGGCGCGGGGGGGCGCGTGCGCCGCAGCCGCGGCCAGTGCCGGCGTCGCCCGCGCTCGGCGTCGCCGCACTGGACTCGCGTACGCTGCGCGTGACGCTCCGTCGGCCGGACGCGAACTTCCCGGCGCTCGTCGCGCACCCGGTCTTCCGCCCCGTGCACGAGCTGAGCCCCGAGTTAGACCTCGCGGGTCTGCGGGGGGAGCAGTCGTACGAGCGCGGCGGCGGGTCGCGGCTCGGCATCGTCACCAACGGGGCCTTCAGCCTCGCGCGGCTGGCGGGCGACAGCGTCGAGCTTGAGCGCGCCGACAGCTACTGGGACGCCGCCTCGGTCAAGCTCGAACGCGTGCGCTTCGTCGGCGCCGAAGACACGGAGGCGGCGCTCGCGGCCTACCGCGCCGGCGAGGTTGACGTGGTCACGAACGCGGCGGTCGAGCCGCTGGCCGTCAAGCTGCTCACGCCCTACGAAGACTTCCGCCGCGAGACCTTCGCAGCGCTCAACTACTACCGCTTCAACACCGCGCGCCCGCCCTTCGACGACCTCCGCGTGCGCCGCGCGCTCGCATACGCGCTCGACGTGTCGCGCCTGAGCGCGGACACGCTCGGCGGCTCGACCGAGCCGACCGACAGGTTTCTGCCGACGCCGGTTGAGGGAACTGAAGCGGGCGATGCGCGGGCCGACGGTCGAGCCTCCGGTCAAGCCGCAACTTCACGGACGGCCGCCGGCGCGGCGGGCGGGTCGGAGCGATTCGGGCATAACGTCGAGCGCGCGAGGCGGCTGCTTGAGGAGGCCGGCTACCCCGGCGGCGAGAACTTCCCGCGCGTCAGGCTGCTCGTCAACCGCAACGAGCAGCAGCGTCTCGTCGCGCAGGCCGTCGCGCGCATGTGGCGCGAGGCTTTGAACGTCGAGACGGAGATCATCATACGGCCGTGGGAGGAGTACGAGGCGATGCTGCGCGAAGGCGACTTCGACGTGGCCCGCCGCAGCCTCGTCATGCAGACGACCGACGAGGAGACGAACATGCTGCAACTCTTCGGCGACCCGTCCGCCGACGCGGCGGCGTCGGCCGTCGCAGAGGCGGCGCCGCAGGAGTCGCCCGCCGCGCCCGACGGAACCGACGGAAACGGCGCGGCCGGCGCGGCCGGCGCGCGCACGGACGCAGACGCCTCGTCCTTTATCTTGACCGAGGCTCAGGCGCTCGAAGAGTTGCCGGCCGTCCCGCTCCACTTCTCTTCGTCCTACGCGCTCGTCAAGCCCTACGTCGAAGGCTTCGAGTCAAACCTTTTGGACGCGCCCTCGCTCAAACACGTACGCATCAACACCGCCTGGCGCCCCCCGGTTCCCGTGCAGGCCGCGCTCCTCCCTCGAAGGACGCGCTGAAGCCCCGCCGCCCGTTCGTCCCGAGCAACCGGCGGCGCGCGTTCGGGCATCGTTAGACAGGCGCCCGCTTCAACCTTGATTGACCGTTGAGAGCGTGATAAGTTCGGGGCCGACCGAAGAATCAGCCGTACGGTTTATCGCCGATCCCCCGAAGCCCCGACGCAAATACAATTTCCCGGATGGTTGTACGACGCGCCCCGTGTATGGAAGTGTGGGGCGCGCGGGCGCGACAGTCTCCCCCCTCGGCCGGCCCCGGCCCCGAACCCTTACGTGGGCGGGCGGCGCCGCGCCGGTTTCGGTTGCAGCAGGAGTACCAAACGGCCATGACTGAAACAATGACCGCGCGCCTTCTGGCGTTCGTAATCGCCGCCGCGCTCCTCGCCGCCGGCTGCGCGCCGCCCGACCACCGCGGACAGTTCTTCGGGCAGATAGAGCCGCCGCAGGGGCAGGTGCTCCGCTACATCTCCGGCTCGGAGCCCGAGACGCTCGACCCGCAGATGAGCACGGGACAGCCCGAGGCGCGGCTCGCCATCGCGCTCTACGAGGGGCTGGTCGAGTACCACCCGAAGACGATGGAGGCCATCCCCGCCGTCGCCGAGCGCTGGACGATTGACGAGGACGCGCAGGAGTTCGTCTTCTTCCTCCGCCGCAACGCGAAGTTCTCGAACGGCGACCCCATCACCGCGCGCGACTTCGTCTACGGCTTCCGGAGGGGCCTGCGCCCCGCGCTGGCCTCGCGCGTCGCCTACCTCGCCTACGACATCAAGTACGCCGAAGCCTTCAACAACGGCAGCGCCTTCGTCCGCGACCCCGGCACGGGGCGCTTCCTGCTCGCCTCCGAGGCCCCGCAGACCTCGCCCGACGGCTCGCAGACTGTGGCCGCCGGCGTCGCCGCGCCGCCCGACGAGGAGGCGCTCTTCAAGACCGAACTCGGGAGGGGCGGCGAAGACGCCGCGCCCGACACGCCGTTCCACAAGTTCATCCACGCGCCCGAGCGCCTCGTCGTCCCGGCCGACGCGAAGGACAGGGAGAAGGCGCTCAAGGCCGACGCGAAACTCGCCGCGCTCGTCGCGGGCAAGGAGTTCGTCCCCGTCACGGAGGAGCACATCGGGGTCGAGGCCGTAGACGACCACACGCTGCGCGTCACGCTGCGCCAGCCCGCGCCCTTCTTCCTCGGCCTGCTCCCGCACCAGTTCTTCCGCGCCATCCACGAAAAGACGGTCGAGCGCTTCGGCGTCAACTGGACGAAGCCCAGCAACATCGTGTCGAGCGGCACGCACATGCTTTTCGAGCACAAGCCCTACAACCAGGTCGTCGTCGTCAAGAACCCGCAGTACTGGGACGCCGCCGCCGTGCGGCTCGAAAGGATCGTCTTCTACCCGCTCGAAGACAACACGACGATGATGAACCTCTACAAGGCGGGCGACGTGGACGCGACCTACAACCACACCGTCCCGGCCTCGTGGCTCAAGAGCGGCGTCCGCCACGTCAAGGACTACATGGACGCGCCCGAGAACGTCTCGGAGTTCTACGCCATCAACACGACCAAGCCGCCGATGAACGACGTGCGCGTCCGCAAGGCGTTCAACATGGCCGTCGACAAGGCCGCGCTCGCCGACTACCGCGTCGTCGTCAAGCCGAACTACACGCTCGTCCCGACCATCTTCCACAAGTACCCGCGCCCGAAGGGCGACCAGTTCGACCCCGAGCGCGCGAAACAGCTTCTGGCCGAGGCCGGCTACGGCGGCGCGGACGGCAAGTTCGACCCGAAGAAGTTCCCGTCCTCCGAGGTCGAACTCAACTACAACACCAACGAGTCGAACCGTCAGATAGCCGAGTTCATACAGGCGCAGTGGAAGCAGAATTTGGGCGTGACCATCGCGCTAAGGAACACCGAGTGGAAGACCTTCCTCCCGATGCGCTCAAGGCTCGAATACAAGGGCTTCGCGCGCTCGGGCTGGGTCGGCGACTACATGGACCCGTACACGTACCTCTCGCTCTACATCGTCAAGGAGGGCGGCGCGAACGGGACGGGGTGGTGGGACGCGAAGTACGTCAAGATGCTCGAAGACGCCAACCGCGAGACCGACGAGTTGAAGCGTCTGACGATGCTGGCGAAGGCCGAGGAGTACATGCTCGAATTCCAGCCCATGCTGACGCTGGTCGTGCCGGCCACGAGCTGGATGAAGAAGCCTTACGTCAAAGGGATGTACCCGAACCCGGGGACGCTCCACGCGTGGAAGTTCGTCTACATCGAGCACGACCGCGCGAAGTGGGATCAGGGGACGCCCGACATGACGACCGACACTCTGGCAGACTGAAGGAGCCTCGCAGAGAATGTTCCGCTTCATCGTTCGCCGCCTGCTCGTCACCGTGCCGATGGTGCTCGTCGTCATCAGCCTGACGTGGGCGCTCATCCGGCTCGCGCCCGGCAACTTCTACGAGGGCGAGCGCAAGCTGCCGGCCTCCATCGAGAAGAACATCCGCGCCAAGTACGGGCTCGACCAGCCGGTCTACGTCCAGTACGGCCACGTGATGGGGAACATCCTGCGGCTGGACTTCGGCAACTCGCTCCGCTACGAGAACGAGACGGTCAACGAAATCCTCCGCCGCACCGTCCCCGTCTCGGCCGCCATCGGGGTCAGCGCGTACCTCCTGGCGCTGCTCGTCGGCGTCACCATGGGCACGGTGGCGGCGCTCAAACAGAACTCGAAGCTCGACTACGCGGCGATGGGGCTGTCGATGCTCGGCATCAGCGTGCCGAACTTCGTGCTCGGCCCCATCCTCGTCCTCGTCTTCTCGCTCTCGCTCTACTGGCTGCCGCCGGCGCGCTGGGGCGGCTTCCCGAGCTGGAACCTGCTGCTCCCGGTGCTCACGCTCTCGGCGGTCTACATGGCCTACATCGCGCGGCTGACGCGCGCCGGGATGCTCGAAGTGCTCCGCTCGGACTACATCAGGACGGCGCGCGCCAAGGGTCTGACCGAGCGGCAGGTGGTGATGCGCCACGCGCTGCGCGGGGGGCTGCTGCCCGTCGTCTCGTTCACGGGGCCGGCGCTGGCGATTCTCATCACGGGCACGGTGGTCGTCGAGCGCATCTTCGCCATGCCGGGCCTGGGCAACTACTTCATCAACGCGAACCTGAACCGCGACGAGCCGCTCATCCTCGGCATCGTCGCCTTCGCGTCCATCCTCGTGCTGGTCTTTAACCTTCTGGTCGACATAGCCTACGGCATCATCGACCCCCGAATACGTTACTGAAGCTGAAGCCACCGAAGCTACGCCATTGAAGCCATGAGCGACGACAGGACTCCGCAGGTGCCGACGGAAGAGGGGCGTTCGACCGAGCCGCGCTCGCAGGGGCAGCCGTCCCTGACGCCGCGCGGCACGCCGCAGTCGCCCCCGGTCAGCGCACGGCGCGGCGACGAGATTCACGCCTTCCCCGAGACGGCCGTCGGGGAGGGCGACGTGCGCACGTCCGAAGAGGACGCGCGCGCCGCCGCCTCGGGCACGTCCCTGTGGAGGGCCGCGTGGAGGCGCCTGCTGCGGAACAGGCTGGCGTTCTTCGGGCTGGTCGTCGTCTGCCTCATCATCCTCTCGGTGATAGTCGGCCCGCCCATCATCAAGGCGGCGACGGGCTTCCAGTACGACACCATCCCGTCCGACTCGAAGTTCGTCCAGTCGTTCCCGCCCTTCAGCTCGCCCGACGGGCAGTTCTCTGCGACGCACCCGATGGGCACGGACTCCGCGGGGCGCGACATGCTCGCGCGCGTGCTACAGGGCGGGCGCATCTCCCTGATGGTCGGCGTCATCTCCACCTTCGTCTCGCTGCTCATCGGCATCACGTGGGGCGCGACGGCCGGGTACCTCGGCGGCAAGGCCGACGACGTGATGATGAGAATCGTGGACGTGCTCTACGCGATCCCCTACATGATGATCGTCATCGTGCTTTTGGCCTTCTTCGGCGGGCGCTCGCCGTTGCAGCAGATATTCCTGCTCTTCGCGGCGCTCGGCGCGGTGTCTTGGCTGACGATGGCGCGCATCGTGCGCGGGCAGATCATGTCGCTCAAGAATCAGGAGTTCGTCCTCGCCGCGCGCGCCACCGGCGTCTCGACGCCGAAGATAATCTTCCGCCATCTCGTCCCGAACGCGCTCGGGCCGGTCATCGTCTACGCGACGCTGACCATCCCGTCGGTCATGTTGCAGGAGGCGTTCCTCTCCTTCCTCGGCCTCGGCGTCCAGGCCCCGTACGCCTCCTGGGGGAGCCTCGCGCAGGAGGGCATCCAGAACATCGCGGTCTTCCCGTGGCAGCTCATCTTCCCCGGCGTGACGATGGCGCTGACGCTCTTCTCGCTCAACTTCCTCGGCGACGGCCTGCGCGACGCGCTCGACCCGCAGATGAGGAAATTTTAGGATGAGTAGCCAGGACGGCACCCTTCTCTCAGTCCGGGACCTGCGGACGTACTTCGAGACCGAAGACGGCACCGTGCGCGCCGTGGACGGCATCAGCTTCGACCTGCGGCGCGGCCAGACGCTCGGGATAGTCGGCGAGTCGGGGTCGGGCAAGTCCGTCACCAACCTGTCGGTCATCCGCCTCATCCAGAGCCCGCCCGGCAGGATCGTCTCGGGCGAGGTGCTCTTCCACGGGCAGGACATCCTGAGCCTGTCGCAGGAGGAGGTCAGGAAGATTCGCGGCAAGCGCATCAGCATGATCTTCCAGGACCCGATGACCTCGCTCAACCCCTTCATGCGCATCTCGCGCCAGCTGATGGAGATCACGCAGCTCCACCTCGGCCACTCCAGAGAGCAGGCGTACGAGCACGCCGTCAAGATGCTTGAGACGGTCGGCATCCCCGACGCGCGCTCGCGCGTGAACAGCTACCCGCACGAGTTCTCGGGCGGGATGCGGCAGCGCGTGATGATCGCGATGGCGCTGGCGTGCGAGCCCGAGCTGCTCATCGCCGACGAGCCGACCACGGCGCTCGACGTGACCATCCAGGCGCAGATTCTCGAACTCATCAGGAAGCTCAAGGTGGACACGGGCACCAGCGTCATCCTCATCACGCACGACCTCGGCGTCGTCGCCGGCATGACCGACCACATCATCGTCATGTACGCCGGCAAGGTCTTCGAGCAGGCGCCGACGCGCGAGCTGTTCGCCACGCCCGGCAACCCCTACACGAAGGGGCTGCTCAAATCCGTCCCCGACCCGGCGCACGAGGAGGGCACGGAGCTGTACCAGATTCCGGGCCTCCCGCCCGACGTGGCGCACATGCCCCCCGACCAGTGCCCGTTCGCCGAACGCTGCTACCGCGCCGAGGACGTCTGCCGACGCGAGTTCCCGCCCTTCGTGCAGTTGAACGCCGAGCACTTCTCGCTCTGCCACTTCGCCGGAGAGGTCTACGCCGAGTCGCTCGCCGCGCTCGCCGCGAAGGGGTCGGCCGGGGCCGCCGCCGAACCGAACAGTCCGACGCAGGGAGGGTCGCAGAGATGAGCACCGAGCGCCCAGACGCTTCGTACCCCGGCGTGCCGGGCGAGCCGGGCTTCATGGTCAACGTGGGCGGCGGGCGTAAGGCGGAGGAGGGCGCCGAAGGCATGCCGCCCGCATTGACTCCGGGCGCGGGCCCGCCCCCGCTCGTCTCCATACGCGACCTCAAAGTCCACTTCGACCTCGGCGGCGGCGGGGTGTGGGCCAAGATGGTCGGCGGCTCGCCGGTCAGGCGCGTGGTCAAGGCCGTGGACGGCGTCTCGCTCGACATCTACCCCGGCGAGACCCTCGGGCTCGTCGGCGAGTCGGGCTGCGGCAAGTCCACGCTCGGGCGCGCGCTGCTGCGTCTGACCGAGCCGACCAGCGGGCAGGTGCTCTTCCGCGGGCGCGACCTCGCGCGCCTCTCGAAGGGCGAGATGCGCGGCCAGCGCCGCCACCTCCAGATGATATTTCAGGACCCTTACGCCTCGCTCAACCCGCGCATGACGGTCGCGCAGATCATCGGCGAGCCGCTCGACACCTTCGGGCTCGGCGGCCGCGGGAGCGAGCGCGAGGGGCGCGTGCGCGAGCTGATGAAGACCGTGGGGCTCAGCCCGCGCTTCCTCAAGCGCTACCCGCACGAGTTCTCCGGCGGCCAGCGCCAGCGCATCGGCATCGCGCGCGCCCTCGCCGCCGACCCCGACTTCGTCGTCGCCGACGAGCCCATCTCGGCGCTCGACGTATCCATCCAGGCGCAGATCATGAACCTGATGGAGCGCCTTCAGCGCGAGCGCGACCTCACATACCTCTTCATCTCGCACGACCTGCGCGCCATCCGCCACGTCTCCGACCGCGTGGCCGTGATGTACCTCGGCAAGCTGGTCGAGCTGGCCGACGCCAAGGTCAGCTACCGCGACCCCCTGATGCCCTACACGAAGGCGCTCATCTCGGCCGTCCCCGTCCCCGACCCGGAGGTCGAGGCCGCGCGGCAGCGCATCGTCCTACAGGGCGACGTGCCCTCGCCCATCAACCCGCCTTCGGGTTGCCGCTTCCACACGCGCTGCCCCTGGGCGATTGAGAAGTGTAAGGAGGTCGTGCCGCCGCTGGCCGAGATCAAGCCGAACCACTTCGCCGCCTGCATCCGCATCAGCCCCGAAGAGCCCGACATCGAAAAGGTCGCGCCCGGCGACGCCCCCGGCCTTCGAGGCACCGGGCGCGTCATCGCGCAGTGAAATTCCCCCGGCATTAGGTGTTTAAACAGGGGGACGAGGGTTCCGCGCCCGTTTTCGCGTGCAGCCGTGGGCGCGGCTCCCCAAAAGCCCTTGTTTGTTGCCGTGCGGGCAAATATACTGCGGTCGGAAGGGCGGGCGGCGCCGTGTGGGCGTCGTCGGCTCCGAGAGATTCAGCCTGCTCCGACGGGCCGCCCGTCCGCTCACGCAGTCGAAACTCCCACCGGACGCAATTCGACCGAAGATTGTGCCGCGTCAACTGATGGACAACACCACCCCGCCCCAAGTGGGTGCTGCCCAGAGTCAGACTTCCGCCGTGCTGCCACACGGCTGGGCGGAGGTGCAGGAGGGTCTCGCCCACTCGACGGGGCTCTCGCTGCTGCTCGTCGAGGGGCGACAGCCCCCGGCGCTCGCGGTCGCCAACAACAACTCCATCTGCCAAGCCTTCCAGTCTTCGCCCGCGCACGCCAAACTCTGCCAGCCCGACTGCGGCGAGGCGTTCTTCCGCGCCGCGGACGCCGGGGGCGCCGTCCGTTACCGCTGCCACGCCGGGCTCCACTGCTTCGCCGCGCCGGTCGAGATTGAGGCCGGCCGCCGCTCGGTCGCCATCGGCGGGCGCGCCTTCCTGCGCGTCTCGGACTACCGCGCGCTCGCGGAGCGCATACGCGTGGGCGACCTCGCCGACCTGCTCTCGGCCGAACTCTTCTCGAACGTCATCTTCGCCTCGCGCCAGGATTTGGACGAGCTTGCCGCGCGCGTCGCCGAATCGGCCGAGTCGTTCGCGGCGCGGCAGCGCAAGAAGGGCGCGGACGGGCCCGCCCCGAAGCGCGCGTCCGCGCAGGCGCGGCCGGCCATCGGCCCCGACGGCATCGCCGCGGAGCTCGTCGCCGACGCCACGGACGAGCCGTCCCGGGCGTCGGCCGCCGCCGCCAACGGCCACCGCAAGCCCGAGCCGACCGCGGAGCCGGGAGTCGTTGCCGGCGGCGTTTCGGACAAGCCTTCTCAAGTTAAGGGCGCGGAGCCCGGGCCCGACCCGGCCGCCGCGCCGGACCCGGCCGCGGAATCGACCGCGCGCGGGGTCTCGAACGCCGGCGGGGAGGGGGAGTCCAACGTCGCTTTGGCGCGGAGGCCGCAGGCGGGCGGCACGCTTGAGGAAGCCTGCCGCAAGGTCGTCAAAACGCTCACAGAGGACTACGGCGTCGCGTCGCTCGCGCTCCTGCTCCGCAACGAGGACGCCTTCTACCCGACGTGCGTCACCGGCATGTTCGAGCGCCGCCCGCCGCGCGTCGCGCTCAAGCCCAAAGAGATAAAGCTCCTGCTCGCCGCGACAAAGGGCGACTCGCTCGCCGTCCCGGCCGGCGGCCGCACCTCGTCAAAACACGAGGAGGCGGTGGAGCTGTTCCCGCTCGTCGTCGGCGAAGAGATAAAGGGCGCGCTTTTGGTCGGCGACGCAGACCTGAGCGAGGAGCAGCGGCGCGCTCTCGCCGCCTTCTGCCGTGACATCTCGATGCCGCTTGAGCTGAGCCGCCTGCGCGAGGAGCTTGAGCGGCGCGTCCGCGCGGCCACGCACCTGCGCGCCTTCACCGAGGTCGTCAACTCCGCGCGCCCGGAGGACGCCTACTCGACCATCCTCCGCCACTCGGCCGAGCTTCTGAAGGCCGAGCGCGGCTCGCTGCTCCTCTTCGACGAGCGCGCGGGCGAGCTTGCGGTCAAGGCTGCGGTCGGCCCGCGCGCCGAAGTGACGCGCGAGACCCGCATGAGGCTCGGCGAGGGCGTCGCCGGCACGGTCTTGAGGGAGGGGAGGCCGGCGGTCGTCAGCGACGTGTCGAAGGTCTCGGGCTGGAACGCCGCGTCGACTTCGGAGCGCAGCTACAAGACCAAGTCTTTCATCAGCTACCCCATCAGCATCGGCGGGCGCAAGGTCGGCGTCCTGAACGTGACGGACAAGGCGGGCGGCGGCGCTTACGACGAGTTCGACCTGGGGCTCCTCGACATGATCGCGCCGCAGATGGCGCTCGCGCTCGACCGCGTCGAGTGGCACAGCAAGGCCACGCAGTTCCAGTTGCTCTCCATCACCGACCCCCTGACGGGGCTCGTCAACCGCCGCTACCTCGAAGAGCGTTTGCAGGAGGAGCTTGAGCGCTCGAAGCGCCACCGCTTCGCGATGAGCTTCATGATGGTGGACATCGACGACTTCAAGAACTACAACGACACGCACGGGCACCAGGCGGGCGACCTCGCGCTTGAGATGGTCGCCCAGTGTCTGAAGACGGCGCTGCGTTCGGCCGACGTGGCGGCGCGCTACGGCGGCGAGGAGTTCAGCATCCTCCTGCCGCAGTCCGGCATGGCCGAGGCGCGCTCCATCGGCGAGCGCATCCGACGCCGCATCGAGCGGACGCAGTTCCCGCACGGGGAGGCGCAGCCCACGGGTGCCGTCACCGTCTCCATCGGCGTCTCCACCTTCGGCGCGGAGCTGGACACGCCGGCCGAGATCATCTACGCCGCCGACCAGGCGCTCTACGCCGCCAAGGCGCGTGGCAAGAACTGCGTCGAGTCCTACGCGCCGAAGCGCCGGAAGAAGGCCGAGCCCGACAGCCCCAGGCCCGACAAGTCAGACGCGGGGGAGGGCGGCAAGGTCTAGTCGCACGCGATGCCCGTGAAGACGCCAAAACAGAGGCGCGTGCTGGCGCGCACCCCGCCCGACGCCTTCGTCGGGCGCGGCGAGCAACTGCGCGAGATAACCGCGCTCGGCTCGCCGAGGGCGGCGCACGCGGGCGCCCTCCTGTTCGCGTCCCCGCAGTCGGGGTTAACGGAACTCCTCCGGCAGTCCTTCGACGAGCTGTTCCGACAGCGCGGCGGCCCGACGCCCGTCTACTTCGCCTTCTCGCGCTCGGACGCGGCGGTGTCCGCCGCCGCGCGCCGCTTCCTACAGACGTTTCTCACGCAGGCGGTCGCGCACCGGCGCGACGACCCCGCGCTCGTCTCGGCCACGCCGACCATGCGCACGCTGCTTGAGCTGGCCGCGCCGCAGGATTACGAGTGGGTCGAGCGCCTGATTCAGGACTTCGAGCGCGCGCAGGGCGAGTCGGACGAGCGCTCTCTCGTCCGACTGTGCCTCGGCGCGCCGCAGCAGGCCGCCGCGCGCGGCGTCCGCACCGTCGTCCTGCTCGACGACTTTCATCTAGCGGAGGGACTTCGCGGCGAGGCCGCGCTCGCGCCGCTCGTGGCGCAGGCCGCAGCGCAGTCGGGCGTGCCCTTCGTCGTCGCCGGCCCGCGCCGCCGCCTGCTCGATCTGCTCAACGGCGCCGCGCAGCAGCCCGCGCTCGACGGCTTCCGCAAGCTCAACCTCGACCGGCTGAACGAGTCGGACGCGCGCGCCCTCGTCGAATGGCTCGCGCGTCGTCACGGCGTCGCCGTGACGGACGAGACGCGAGACCTCGCCGTGCAGCAGCTCGAAGCGAGCCCGTACCTGATAGACGCGCTGCTCGACGCGGCGCGCGCCGCCGGGGCGAGCCTCAACAGCTTCCGAGACTTCCAGAGCCTCTACGTGGACGAGCTGCTCGGCGGGCGCGTCCAGCGTCGCTACAACTCGGTGCTCGAAGAGGTCGCGCCGTCGCTCGCGCTGCGGCGCTCTCTGCTGCGCGTGCTCTACGAGTCGGTGTCCGGCGCGGGGGGCAAGTCGGCGGCCGAGGCGTGGATGAAGCGGCTTGGGGTGGACGCGGCCGAGTTCGAGCGCGTGATGCGCCTGCTCCACGTGCACGAGCTGGCGAGCTTCCACGCCACCTACGTCGAGGCGACGCCGGCCGCCGTCTGGCGCGACTTCCTCGAAGTCAGCTACCGGCTCCAGGTCGCCGCCGAGCCCCGCGCGCTCGTCGTCGCCGACACGCTGGTCGAGGCTTTGAAGCGCGCGCCGCGCACGATGGCGCGCTACTACCGGCGCGAGGCCGCGCTGGATCTCGGCGGGCTGATGCGCGGCTTCAACTTCGAGCGCGTGCCGGCGAGCCTCCTCCACTACGAACGCTACGCGCGCATGTACCGCGGGCTGCCGCGCGAAGAGGCGCACGCTGCGCTCGACGCGGAGGCCGACGCCGTCCACCTCCCGCAGATAGTCCACGCCGCGAGCTGCGCCTCGTTCCACCCGCCGATGACTCAGTTCTGCGACGAGGAGCGCTGCTCGGTCGCGCACGGGTTCGATTCGGGCGAGTACGCCGAGGCGGGCGAGGTCGTCTGGGTCGCCGCCGAGGTCGAGTCGAAGCTCGAAGCCGGGCGCGCGCTCACGGGGCTCTGGCTCGACCGGCTTGAGCAGGTGGCGCAGTCGTGCGGGTTCGAGCGCGTGCGCTACTGGCTCGTCTCGCGCGCCGGCTTCTCGGCCGAGGCCGCCGAGCTGCTCGCCGAGCGCGAGGCGTTCGGCTCGTGCGGTGAACAGCTCGAACTGCTGCGCTCGCGCCTGTCGGCCGCGCCGCAAGATTCGGCGCAGGGCGCCGCCGCCCCG
>DASWNR010000407.1:0-3943 GCA_036399155.1 Pyrinomonadaceae bacterium | reverse complement strand
CGCTCCAACCCGTTCTCCGCATCCACCTCCAACTTCCAATGCGTCGCCCACGCCCCCACCGTCGAATCGCTCGGCTCCCATCCCTCACCCGCCAACCTCTTCGACAGCCCCGTCTTCCCCACCCCACTCTCACCCACCAGCAGCACCTTCGCGTTCGTATATTCGACTTGTTCCGGTGCGGCCGCCGAGACTGCCACAGAGACCTTCGACTCTCGCGCATTACCAATAAACTCTGACAATTCCCATACACATATACCGCCCTCTTCATCACCCGAGAAAGCCTGGGAAAGACTGACACTCAGAGCTACGCTGTTAACGGCCGATGTATGGCCTTTTAGAACGCGCAGGCAGCGCCCCGTCTCCACGTCCCACAACCGCACGGTCTGATCCCTACTACCGGAAAGAGCAAGACGCTGGTCGGTGCTCCAAGCTATGGTCCATATATAATCGGCATGTCCCTCGAACACACGCAGGCAGCGCCCCGCCTCCACGTCCCACAAACGTAAAGTCTTGTCAGCACTGCTGGAGAGCGCACGCCCTTGGTCGGGACTCCACTTTACCCTCGACACCCATCCCGTGTGCCCTTCGAGTACGCGCAGGCAGCGTCCCGTCTCCACATCCCACAACCGCACGGTCTGGTCGTATGATGTGGAGAGAACATAGCGTTGGTCTGAACTCCACTCTGCACTCGTAATCCAATTTGTATGCCCTTCGAGTACACCTAGAAGACTACCCGCCTCCACGTCCCACAAACGTAATGTGTTTTCAATACTTCCATAAGATAAAGCACGCTGTTGATCTGGGCTCCATGCTACTCCCCATACATTAGGCGTGATGTCTTTGAGTATACGCAGGCAGCGCCCCGTCTCCACGTCCCACAACCGCACGGTTTGATCATTACTGCTGGAAAGAGCGCGACGCTGGTCAACGCTCCACACTAAAGCGTTAACTCTCTTCCTATGGCCTTTAAAAATTTGCAGGCGGTGCTCTGTCTCTACGTCCCACAAGCGCACAAGGGCATCATTTGAAGCAACAAGGGCACGTTTCCCATCAGGACTGAACTCATAGCCAGTAATTCTATTTTTTAGCTTTATTGATTTTTCTGGTGTCTGTTCGCTTGTGGCTCGTACTTCTACTGAGGGCTGTCTCAATGCAGGTCGGCAAGCTTCGAGGAGGTTCGCGTATGCCTGCTTGCGGCCCCTCGGCCGCCAGTCGATGTAGGAGAATTGCGCGAGGGAGCCTTTCGGTTCGGTGTCGTCGAGGCGGAGGGGGATGAAGCGGCGTTGTTTGTTGAGGGGGTCGCGGAAGCGGAAGGTTTGGCTCTCAAGTTGCGCCCAGTCGGAGCCGAAGGCGTTGGCGGACATGCAGAGGAGGAGGACGCGGGAGTGTTCGAGCCCTTCTTCTATCTTGGAGAGGATGTTGTCGCCGGGCTTGAGTTCCCAGTCATCGAGCCAGACGCGGAGGCCGTCGGCGCGGAGGCGTTGGGCGAGGGCGCGGACGACGGGCTTGTCCTTGGAGCTGTGGCTGAGGAAGACGTCGTATCGGAAATCGTCGGGCATGATTTACCTCCGGCGGCGTTCGGCGTGTGAAGGATAGCGAAAGCGCGGAGGGCTTGGGAAGGCTTTCGAGGCGTCGGCCGGGTTCTTTAGACCTTGCCGCCGTCGAGCTGCTTGCGGTAGTCGTCGCCGTCTAGCTCGACGGTGCGGCACATCTCGTAGAGGCGGGAGCGGAGGCGGACGCCGACGCGGTCTTCGAGGGTCTCTTCCGTCTGGTTGCGGCGGGCGTCCATGTAGTTGGTGGTGAAGATGGTCAGGCGCTTGTCGTTGTAGCGCTTGCCGATGATGTTCATCATCGTGTCGCGCACCCAGTCGGTCGGCTTCGACGCGCCCAGCTCGTCCAGCACGAGCACCTCGGCCTGGTAGACGGGCGCGAGCACGCTCATCTCCGAAGTGTTCGAGACCTTGTTGTAGGAGTCCTGAATCTCTTTCAGCAGCGCGCCGAACTCGTAGAAGAGGCACGGCACGCCCTTCTCAAGCAGCCCCTGCACGATGGCGACCGCGAGGTGCGTCTTGCCGACGCCGACGGGCCCCATCAGGAGCAGCCCGCGCTCGACCGCCGGGTACTCGCGCACCAGACGGAAGGCGTAGTTGAACGCCTTGAGCTGCGAGCCGTTGTTGGGCGCGGGGTAGAAGTTCTGGAGGGTGCAGGCTTCGCGGCGCGGCGGCGCGGGCTCGCGGTAGCGGCGCGGGATGCGCGCCTGCTCTAACAGCTTAGAGCGCGTGTCCTGCGTGCGGCATTCGCAGCGGCGCGCGCCCTTGCCCGGGACGACTTCGTGACCCGTGCCGAAGCACCGCTGACAGACCGCCGGCGTCTCGACCTTCCTCCCGCGCGCCGCGGGCTTCTCCTCCCCCTGCCGGAGAAAAGAGTCGCCCTCTTCCGCCTCCCTGCTGGGGACGGGGAAGAGTGGGAAGTTCTTTTTGCGGTTGTCCGAGGGCATTCGGGGAGCCGGAATTCTCTCTTAACTTCTAAGACCGCGTGGGGGGCGTCGTCTTCTCGCTCGCGTGCTCGCTCTTCCGGGCAAAAAAATTCGCGTTCTCCGTCCGAGGGCGAGCGGATTATAGCACCGCACGTCGTGATTGCAAGACGCTCTTTCGCGTTTGAGAATTTCCACAGTGTGGAAAATCGTTCGCGCGCTCACGCCCTCGAATCACGCCCTTCAACAGCCCCCGCCGCCGCCCTTGTAGACGGGCCGCCAGCGCCCCTGCTCCTTCTTGTAGACGGCGTAATCGTTGCTCTCGTAGTAGGTGCCTTCGACGACGACTTCGCCCACGCCGTCGCCGTCGAGGTCCACCTGATCGACGAAGTGGCGGTCTGCGTACTCGCCCTCGAAGCCGTGGTGAAACCACTCCCAGGCCGTCCCGAACGAGTCGCCCTGCGGCTCGATGATGAGGAAGAGCGTGTAGGCGTCGAGCGTCGCTTCCGCCTGCTTCTTCTCGACGATGAAGCTGCCGATAAGCTCCGCCTTGCCGTCGCGGTCGAGGTCTGTGGCGGTGAGGTTGACGACCTGCATCCCGGAGACGAGCGTCGGGGGCGCGCCGTTCTTCGCGTAGGCGGCGCGCGCCAGTTCGACGGCGCGCGCTCGCTCGGGCTCGGTCGGCGCGCGGCGCGACGGCTGCGCGCGTCCGAGCGTCGCAGAGTCGGTCGCTAGCGCCTGCACGCGCCCGCCGAGCCGCGCGGGGGTCTCCGCGTCGGCCTCCGCGACCAGGCCGACGCAGCCCGGCTCAAGGTACTTGCGCACGGTCACGCTCCCGGCCTCGCCGCCGCCCGAGAGCAGGCGGTACTTGCGCCCCGGGCGGAAGTACTCGCGCGTGAACGAGTCGGAGGGGGCGTCGGTCGGCGGCGCGACGAAGGCGCCGCCCCTGTAGACGAAGGCCGGCTCGATCATCACGTTCGACTCGTACTTCTCGACGGCGAAGACGACCGTGCCGCCCCGCGCGGGCTTCTGGCGCGCGCCCGGCGCGGCGTGGGCCGTGAGCAGCAGCGAGAGGGCGAACGCCGTCCTCAAAGTTTTCGTCTTCATCTTCCCTTTAAGCCGGCGCGACCCGCCGGCGGCAGGAGTGTCAGTAAGTTTTTATGGGCGGCGGCGTCAGGTACGACACCAGTTCGATCAGCCCGACTACGAGTGCGACGGCGACGAGGGTCAGGAAGATGACGTGAGAGCGCCGCAGCACGAAGCGGCGGCAGGCGTGACACTTAAGGCCGCGCATCCGCAGCGGCCTGGCACAGTATGGACATTTTGACATCGTCAGCAAAGACGGCGAGGAGCGTCGAGCCAACATGCCACGTCTACGCCCGCCTTTCAAGTCCGGCGGGGTCGTTGTGGTATATTTACCCCACGCTGATGAGTATCCTGCAAGGTCTTCTGAACAAGTTCGGGATGGGG
>DASWNR010000406.1:0-2451 GCA_036399155.1 Pyrinomonadaceae bacterium | reverse complement strand
CCGCCTTCTCTTTGTCTGGCGTCGCGGCCGTGATTCAGCCCGTGTCTTCGAGCAGGCGCGGCAGGTCGAGGACGAGGGCGACCGCGCCGTCGCGCAGCTCGGTCGCGCCGGCGACGCCGCGCCAGCTCTTGGCGTGTCGGCCGAGGCCGCGCACGAGCACCTCGCTCTCGCCTTCGAGCCCGTCCACGGCGATTGCCGCGCGCGCGCCGCTGTCATAGTCGCCGCCCTGCGGCGCGTGCCGCCCGGCCGCGACGAAGAACGCGAACCGCCCGCCCGCCGGCGGCGTCTCCCAAACGTCCCGCCGCCCGAGCAGCTCGCACATGCCGACCAGCGGCAGCTCGCGCCCGCGCCAGCGCAGACGCCTCACGCCGCCGTCGACGACGACCTCTGAGGCTTCGGCGTGGCCGGCCCCGACGACCTGCGACGCGCCCACGCAGTAGCGCCGGCCGCACGCGTCGAAGACGTGAGCGGGCAGCAGCGCGAGCGTCGTCGGCAGGCGCAGCTCGAAGGTCGTGCCGCGCCCGCGCTCGCTGCGGACGCGGACTTCGCCGCCCGCCTCCTCGACCGCGCGCTCGACCACGTCGAGCCCGACGCCGCGCCCCGAGACGAGAGAGGCGCGCCCGGCCGTCGAGAAGCCCGGGCGGAAGATGAGACGGAGCGCCTGCGCCTCCGTGACGTGCGCGCCGGGCGCGACCAGCCCCGCCGCGGCCGCCGCCTGCTCGACCGCGTCGGTGTCCACGCCGCGCCCGTCGTCCGAGACGCGCACGAGGACGAGCCCGCCCTCCGAGTCGGCCTCGATGCGCACGCGCCCGGCCGCCGTCTTGCCCGCCGCGAGCCTCTCGCCCTCCGCCTCGACGCCGTGGTCAACGGCGTTGCGGACGAGGTGAAGCAGAGGGTCTGCGACCACCTCGGCGAGCGAGCGTTCGAGACGCGCGTCGCCGCCCGTGACCTCGAACTCGACGCGCTTTCCGGCGGAGCGAGCCGCCGCGCGGCCCGCGCGCGCCGCGCGCAGCAGCGCCCCGCGCAGCGTGACCATCCGCAGCCCGATCAGACGCTCCTCAAGCTCGAAGAAGCGTCGTCGCACCTCGCGCGCGCGCACCTCCAACTCGTCGCGGCCGCCGCCCCCTCCCGCACCGAGCGCGAGGTCGAGCGCTCCCACGGTGTCGGCGAACAGCGCGTGCGCCGCGGAGATGAGGTCGTCCAACTCTTCGAGCGTCATCCGCACGCCCTGCGCTCCCGGCGGCGGGGGGCGCTGCCCCTCGGACTCCGACGCCGCGGCGACGTTCGCGCCCCGCGCGGCTTCGTCACGCGCCCGGTCTTCGTCCTCCCCGGGCGTCGCGGAGTCGTTCGAGGCATCTTTCGAGATTGGGCCGCGTCGGCCGTCGCCTTCGTCGCCGGCCGCTTTGAGCGTCGCGCCGAATGCGGAGGCTTGCGCTTCGAGTCGCTCGCGCCCTTCTGTGCTCGCGTAGACGATGCGGAAGCCGATGCGGTCGGGGCCGACGGCGTTGACGAAGGGCTGCGTGGCGACGATCTCGCCCGACTCCTTGAGCGACTCGCTCAGACGCCGGTACCGCTCGTCGAAGTCCGCGATGTCGAACTCCGCCAGCACGACGTACGCGCGCGCGCCCTCGCCCAGCGCCTCGCGCAGACGCCCCCTTTCGTGCGCACTGAGCGAGCGCGTGACCTCCTCCGGCATCCCCGGCAGCTCGGCCGGTTCCGGCAGCGGCCACGCGACCCCCGAAGCCCCCGCGCCTTCAGCGCCCTCCGGCACGTCCGACAGCCGGCGCAGACGCGCCACGAGCGCCTCCGGCTCGGGCCACGACGAGCCGCGCGCCGCCGCCTCAAGGCTCTCCGCGACCGCGCCGGCCGCCTCCTCGAAGACCGCCACCGTCTCCTCGTCGAGCGGCGTTGCGCCCGAGCGGACGGCGTCGAGCAGCGACTCGAACTCGTGCGCGATGCGCCCGGCCGCGTCGAGCCCGGCGGCCGCGGCCGTCCCCTTGACGGTGTGGACGCGCCGGAAGACGCGCGCCACCAGCTCGCGCCGCGCCGGCCCGTCGCCGAGCCGCTCGCGCAGCTCCGCGATGTCGCCGTAGAGCCCTTCGACCAGCTCCCCGGCCTCGGCCAGAAACTCTTTGAGGAGACGTTCGTCCATAGGGTGAGTTCAAAGTTTAAAGTTCAAAGTTTAAAGTTCAAAGCCTTTTCTACAAAGATGAGCGCCAGCCGCGAGACCCCTCGACGGCTGGCGCATCAACTTTAAACCTGGAACCTGGAACCTGGAACCTGCCTCAGGCGGAGGCCGTCTTCTCGCCGTCGGCCTGCTGGTCGCCGCCGTCCGACTCCTCGCCGGGCTCCTCGCCGGGCTCCTCCTCGTCGGGGTGGGGGACGGCGTCCTCCTGCGGGCGCTCGCGGTCGAGGTCGCGCTTGATGGCGTCGAGGATGCCGTTGATGAAC
>DASWNR010000405.1:0-3383 GCA_036399155.1 Pyrinomonadaceae bacterium | reverse complement strand
CATCATCTTCGGGTGCTCGTATTTGAAGTCGTCGGCGGAATCAAAGACGTGGAGACTATTGCCGCGGGCGACAGGATTCGCGACGTTCGACGGTTGCGGAGGGTGTACGGCGCGGGCCGCTGGCGAAAGCTTAAAGGCTTCGCCCGGGTGCGTCTCGCAGACGGCAGTGAATGTGAAGCAGAACTTCACTGGTACGAAGCCCACGGCATAGGCAGGAGGGAGTTGAAGGTGAAGGGGCTTCTGGATTGAGGTTATGAGCAACGATAACAGGTTCGCCATTTGCGTCAGCAACGAAGGCTACCCGGCCTCGCTTGAGCTGTGGAAGGTTTACCGGGTGCTGCCGGACGAGAAGGGAGCACAGCACCAACTTATCAGGGTCGTCGACGAGTCAGGCGAAGACTACCTCTACCCTGAAAGCTTCTTTGCTCCGGTAGAGCTGCCGCGGACTGTCGAAGAAGCTCTCCTCGCCGCCTCTTGAGAGGCGATAAACGTACCGTCTATTTTGAAGGGAAATAAAGATGGTTGATTTGGAACCGATGGGCGGCGAGAAGATGCGCTGCCGCTACTGCGGGCAGCTCAACAACGTGCGCGGCGAGGCCGGGCAGGCGCGGTGCGGCCGCTGCCGCCTGCTCCTCTCCGACGAGCCGCACAAGAAGTTCGCGGACCTCGACAAGTACGCCTACGTCCACCCGCTCGACAGCCGCGCGCTGGCCGCGCTGAAGAACATCCCGGGCATAGACTCGGCGCTCAAGAAGCTGCTGGAGGTCACGGGCGAGTCGGCCATCCGCGTCATCTTCACCGCGAGCGCCGTCAAGGTCACGCCCAAGCAGTGCCCCGACCTCTACGCCAAGCTCCAGATCGCCTGCACCACGCTCGGCGTTGACATGCCCGAGCTTTTCGTCCAGCAGAACCCGATAGTCAACGCCTTCACCGGCGGCGTCAAAAAGCCGGTCATCGTGCTCCACTCGCAGCTCATCGAGCGGCTCAACGACGAAGAAGTCCTCGCCGTCATCGCGCACGAGGTCGGCCACATACACGCCGAGCACGTGCTCTACATCACGGCCGCGCGGCTCATCGAGGCGCTGACGAACGTCGCCGTCTCCGCCGCGCCCGTCGCCGCGCTCGTCGCGCAGCTCGTCTCGATCACGATGCGCTCGGCGCTGCTCGCCTGGGCGCGGCGCGCCGAGCTTTCCTGCGACCGCGCGGCGCTCTTAGTCGTGCAGGACCCGGACGTGGTCGGGCGCACGATGATGAAGCTCGCGGGCGGCACCTTCGCCTCGCGCGTGGACTACGAGCAGTTCCTCGTGCAGGCGCGCGACTTCCAGAAGAACTACGACGAGAAGGCGCTCGACCGCTTCTGGGCCGACATCATCAACGCCGGCCTGACGCACCCCTTCCCCGTCTGGCGCGTCGCCGAAATCATGAGCTGGGTCGAGAGCGGCGAGTACGCGCGCCTCATCAGCGGCGAGGCCGAATCGGCCGCCGCCTGACGCCCCCGATGTCCAAGCGCATGAAAACGACCACGCGGACGCTCGTCCTGCTTCTCCTTCTCGCGCCGTCCGCCGCGCCCGCGCGCGAACAGACTGAAGAAGACCCCTGCGCGCCCGAGGCGCAGAGGTCTTCGCAGTTGATGGCCTGTGCCGAAAGGGAGTTCAAGCAGGCGTCCGCGGAGTTGACGCGCGCCCGCGCAGGGTTATACGCCGACCTTGAGCCGCCCTCTCGCGTGAAGATGCGGGTGACGGAGCGCGCGTGGCTCAAGTACAGGCAGGCGAACTGCGACGCGGAGGCTTCAATCTACGAGGGCGGGACTATCCAGCCGCTCATCCGGTTGCGCTGCATGGTGCGCGTGACGCGCGAGCGCACGGCCGAACTGAAGGGGCAATCTCGGACGCTCCTCGGCCGGGACTGACGCCGCGACCGACACAGCGTAAGGGCCGCGATGGTGTCGGGAATTGGACAGACGTATTTGACCGGAGGGGATACGCGGATGCTTCTTGAGAACAAAAATGGAATCATCTTTGGCGTGGCGAACAAGCGCTCCATCGCGTGGGCGACGGCTCAGGCTTGCACGGGGGCGGGCGCGCGCCTCGCCTTCTCGTATCAGAACGAGAGGCTGCGTGAGAACGTCGAGGGCCTGACGGCCGGGACCGACGCGCCGCTCGTACAGTGCGACGTGTCGAACCCCGAGGAGGTCGGGCAGGCGTTCGCGCTCATCAAGGAGAAGTTCGGCCGCCTCGACTTCCTCGTCCACAGCCTCGCCTTCGCGCCGCGCGAGGCGCTCGAAGGCGAGTACGTCGCCACCACGCGCGAGGCGTTCATGACGGCGCTCGACATCTCCGCCTACTCGCTCGTGGAACTCGCCCGCGCCGCCGCGCCGCTGATGACCGAGGGCGGGAGCATCGTCTCGATGACCTACTACGGCGCGGAGAAGGTCGTCGCCAACTACAACGTGATGGGCGTGGCGAAGTCGGCGCTCGAATCCAGCACGCGCTACCTCGCCTCCGACCTCGGCAAGCACAACATCCGCGTCAACGCCGTCAGCGCCGGCCCCATCAACACGCTCGCCGCGCGCGGCGTCGGGAACATGAACGTGATGCTGCGCCACCACGCCGAGCGCGCGCCGCTGCGCCGCAACGTCGAGGCGCGCGAGGTGGGCAACGCCGCGCTCTTCCTCCTCAGCCCGCTCTCCTCGGGCATCACCGGCGAAGTCCTCCACGTGGACTGCGGCTTCAACATCATGGCATTTTGAGACTATGGACGAGATACCCGACAGCGAAGCGCAGGAGCAGGCCGGCGGGCGGCAGGTGACTCAGGACGAGCAACTGCTTGAGACGCCGAGGCAGGACGAGTTCACGCACACCGACACGTGGCGCGTGTTCCGCATCATGGGCGAGTTCGTCGAGGGGTTCGACGACCTCGCGACGGTGACGCGCGGGGTCTCCATCTTCGGCTCGGCGCGCACCCCCGCCGACAACCCCTACTACGCGGCGGCGCAGGAGACGGCCGGGCTCCTCGCGCGCGCCGGCTTCACCGTCATCACCGGCGGCGGCCCGGGCATCATGGAGTCCGCCAACCGCGGCGCGTTCGAGGCCGGGGGCGTGTCCGTCGGCTGCAACATCGAGCTGCCGTTCGAGCAGTCGCCCAACCCGTACCAGACGCGCTCGCTGAAGTTCAAATACTTCTTCGTGCGCAAGACGATGTTCATCAAGTACAGCAACGCCTTCGTCATCTTCCCCGGCGGCTACGGCACGCTCGACGAGCTGTTCGAGGCGCTCACGCTCATCCAGACGCGCAAGATAAACAACTTCCCCGTCATCCTCTTCGGCTCCGAGTTCTGGCGGGGGATGCTCGACTGGCTCGAAGGCACGATCCTCAAGTCGAAG
>DASWNR010000404.1:0-1697 GCA_036399155.1 Pyrinomonadaceae bacterium | reverse complement strand
GCACACGGCGGCCGCGTCCGAGGCGGCGAGCGCCTCGCGCGCCTCGTCGAGCACGACGCGCAGCACGTGCGGCATCCCTGAGCCGACGCAGCGGTATTTGGCCACGGCGTCAACCTCTTCGTGCGAGCGGCGCGAGGCGAGCGCGACGACGAACTGCACGTCCGCGTTGTCTCGCCACGAGATTCGCGCGGCGGCGTCGAGCATGACGGGGAGGATGCGCTCGAACTCCTTGCGGCGGCTGCCCGGGAGGAGCGAGACGACGGGGCGCGCGGGGTCGAGGTCGTGCCGCGCGCAGAACTCTTCGCGCGTCGGGCGCGGCGCGGCCGCGCCCGCGAACGGGTGGCCGACGAACTCGACGTGCGAGACGCCGCGCGCCGCGTACCACTCCCGCTCGAAGGGGAGGATGGCGAGCAGCAGGTCGACGTCGCGCCGCACCTGACGGACGCGGTGCGAGCGCCAGGCCCAGAGCTGCGGGCTGATGTAGTAGATGACTCGGAGTCCGCGCCGGCGCAGGGCGCGCGCGAGCGGGAGGTTGAAGTCGGGCCAGTCCACGAGCACGACGGCGTCGGGGCGGCGCTCGATTGCCGAGCGCTTGAGCGCGCGGTAGGCGGCCCAGAATCGCGGCAGAGCGCGCGCTATCTCGGCGAGCCCGGTGATGGCGAGGTCGTCTTCGCGCACGACCGACTCGACGCCGGCCTCGCGCATCCGCGCGCCGGTCGAGCCGAACAGCTCGAAGCGCGCGGCGGGCGCCCGCTCGCGCAGAGCCCGCGCGAGCGACGCCGCGTGCGCGTCGCCCGACTCTTCGCCCGCCACCAACATCAGGCGGAAGCTCTCGCCCGTCTGCCCCGACATCCGCGCGATGATAGCAAGCGCGCGCCGAGAGTGGCAGCGCGAGGGCTACTTAACTCCGGTCGGGTCGCCGGTCTGGTGGTCTTCTATCTGGAAGCGCAGGAACTCTCGGACGGCGGCGAGCGCCTCGGGGGTGCGCGCTCGTATGCGTATGCGGCCGCCGCGCGCGGTCTCCTCGAAGGCGTAGGTGATGTCGGCCTTCAGGCGCGACATGCGTTCGGCGCCGGGCGGCGTCCGCGCGTGGACGAGCATCGGCGTGTCGAAGTCGCCGGCCGCGAACATGCGCGCGACGTGCGCGAGGTGTTGCCTGACGCGTTCGCGGTTCGCGGCGTCGGCCGCCGCCCTGGTCTCGACCTGTATCACGCCGCCGTCGCGCGTGAGGGTGAAGTGGTGCTCGGTCTCGGTCTGCGAGAAGCCCATCGCGCGCTCGCCGCGCGCGTTGACCTCCGCGAGGTGCGAGCCGTGCCCGTCGCCGTGCTTCGCGTCCGGCTTGTCGCCCCCGCCGGCTTTGCCCGGCTCGGCGGCCTTCGCGCCCGCCTTGCCGTCGTCCATGAGGGGACAGCCCGCGTGCGCGTCGGCGTCGTGCCGCGTGGCTTCGCCGGGCTTTGCTTCGCCGGGCTTCGCGTCGTGTTGCGCGTGTCGAGCGTCGGCGTGCGGCTCGGCGTGCTTCTGCGCGCGTGCGGGCGCCGCGAGTGAGCCGGCCGCGAGGAGCGCGGCGGCGCATAAAGTCAGGCTAGTCTTCTTCGTCATACTCTTTTCGCCTCTCCGCGCGCCCGGGCGCGCGCGCGCGGGGTGCCAGGCCGGGTCGGTCGCCGTCGCGACGCCCCGCGCGTCCGGCCAGCGATTCG
>DASWNR010000403.1:0-6781 GCA_036399155.1 Pyrinomonadaceae bacterium | reverse complement strand
CCCCCCCCCCCCACGACTTTTTAAACGGACTTCGGGTCGTCCTATTTCCCGTACCAGCCGATGGGCTTGCCGGAGAGGTCTACCCAGACGCTCTTGACGTGGGTGTACATCTCAAGGGCGTGCTTGCCCATCTCGCGCCCGTAGCCGGACTGCTTGTAGCCGCCGAAGGGCGAGGCCGCGTTGAACATATTGAAGGTGTTGATCCAGATCGTGCCGGCCTTGATGGCCCTGGCGAAGCGGTGCGCGCGCGTAATGTCCTTCGTCCAGATGCCGGCCGACAGACCGAAGACGACCTCGTTGGCCTGCCTGATTAGATCCTCTTCGCCTTCGAAGGAGATGATGGAGACGACGGGGCCGAAAATCTCCTCCTGCGCGACGCGCATCGTGTTCTTCACCTCGCCGAAGATGGTCGGCTGGAAGAAGAAGCCCTTCTGGAAGTCGCCTTCGAGCTGCGGCGGGCAGCCGCCCGAGAGCACGGTCGCGCCCTCCCCCTTGGCGATGTCAACGTAAGACTTGATGCGGTCGAGCTGCTCCTCGGAGACCTGCGGCCCCATCTGCGTGTTCTTGTCCATCGGGTCGCCCACGCGCACGCGGCCGGCCCTCTCCTTGAAGCGGTCGAGGAACTCGTCCTTGACGCGCGCGTCGAGGAAGAGGCGCGAGCCGGCGCAGCAGACCTGCCCCTGGTTGAAGAAGATGCCCATCATCGCGCCGTTGACCGCCTGCTCGATGTCGGCGTCGGCGAAGACGATGTTGGGGGCCTTGCCGCCCAGCTCCAAAGAGACTTTCGTAAGGTTGTCGGCCGCCGCGCGCGCGATGATTTTGCCGACCTCGGTCGAGCCGGTGAAGGCGACCTTGTCGATGCCGGGGTGCGAGGCGAGCGCCGCGCCGGCCGTCTCGCCGTAGCCGGGGACGACGTTGACGACGCCGTCGGGGAAGCCCGCTTCCTGTATGAGCGAGGCCAGCTCCATCGCGCCGACGGGCGTCTGCTCTGCGGGCTTGAGGACGATGGTGTTGCCGGCGGCGAGCGCGGGCGCGAGCTTCCACGCGGCCATCAGCAGCGGGAAGTTCCACGGGATGATCTGGCCGCAGACGCCCACGGGCTCGCGCAGCGTGTAGTTGAACATCTGGCCGGGGACGGGGATGGTCTCGCCCTCGATCTTGGTGGCCCAGCCGGCGAAGTACTCGAAGTTCTCAACGACCTGCGGCAGGTCGACGTAGGTCGTCTCCTTGATGGGCTTGCCGTTGTCGGCCGTCTCAAGCGCGGCCAGCTCGGGGATCTTCGCCTCGATGAGCTGCGAGAGCTTGTACATCATGCGGCCGCGGTCGCGGGCGGAGATCTTCGACCACGGGCCGTCGAAGGCACGGCGTGCGGCCTCGACGGCCTTGTCGATGTCCGCCTTGTCGCCCTCGGAGACCTCGGCGAGCGTGGCGCCGGTCGCGGGGTTCGGGGTGGTGAAGGTCTTGCCAGACTCGGCGTCAACCCACTTGCCGTCGATGAAGAGTTGATACTTGCGCGGCGTCTCGGATGCCGACTTAGCTGATGACATGGCTTTTCTCCCGCTCCAGAATGAAAGTCTTGGTGTGTTTACGTCCGCTGGGGTGTTCCCGGATTGCTGCGCCTACTTTACACCCGCCGCGCCCGGGAAGCCAAAAGGAGTAGACAGTAGTCAGTAGGCTCCGCTTCGCGTGTGTTGACGCTGACGCGTGGGCGATTCGACCGGGGAGAGCTTTTCTACCGTCTACTGACTACTGTCCACTGTCTACTGTTCTTTCGGCTCCGCCTTGGCCTCGTCGGAGGCGTATTCGAGGTCGCGGTCGCCGGTCACCTCTTCCCAGTCGTAGCCGAGGTGGAGCGCGAGGCGGCGCAGCTTCGACTCCCACTCCTCGCGCTGCGCGCGGTACTCCTCCCAGCCCTGCTCCGCGTCGTCGCGCGTGCTGATGCCCGAGTCGGTGAGGCGCGCGAGCGTCTGCTCGTAGCGGCGCCGCCAGCGGCGCTCGTCCTCCGCCTCCTCCTGCTCGGTCGGGCGGCGCGGGCGGGCTCGCCGTTCGAGGTCGAGCGAGTCGACGAGCTGCGTCAGGACGAGGCGGACGCCGGCTTCGAGCGTGCGCACCTCCGGGTAGTTCCTCAAGTCCTTGTTCTGCTCGCGGTCGAGCGCCGCGCGGATGACCGTGCAGGTCTCCAGCAGCAGGAAGAGCACGCGCGGCGTCCCCTTGTAGACCTCGACGGGGTGGAAGTAGTGGATGACGGGGTGGTCTATGTGCGACTCGTGCAGCCCTTGCAGGTCGCGCGTGACGGTGCGCAGCGCGTCGCGCAGCCCGTAGAAGCGCCCCTCGACGAAGTGGTGCGCGATGAAGCCCCCCACGTCGGCGCCGCCGCCCGCCTGGTGGTAGAGCGAGACGGCGACGGCGCGCTTGCGTTCGAGCCCCGCGTAGACCGTGAGCATGTATGTGATGGCCAGCGAGATGACGACGAGCCCCGAGGCCGCCTCGACGAGCGCGAGGAAGCGCAGCGGCGTGTGGAGCGGGGACATGTCGCCGTAGCCGACCGTCGTCAGCGTGACGCCGCTGAAGTAGATGGCGTCGGCCCAGCCGGCGCCGGGGCGCGCGGCGGCGAAGGTGAAGCCCGAGGGGACGTGCGGGTAGTAGACGAGCGCGAAGGCGAGGACGAGCAGGACGAGGTAGACGAGGATGAGCAGCGGCAGCAGCAGCGGCCCGATCATGTTGAGCAGCCTGTGCCGCGACCCGCGCGTGAGGCGGAAGGCGATTCCGCGCGCGAGCCGCCAGACCGAACGGTTGAGGGACTCGCCCACGGGGCCGTACCGCGCGCTGGAGTGCAGCACCGTCGCGTAGATGTCGAAGACGATGAGCGCCAGCAGGACGAGCCCCGCGGTGGTGTAGACGAACGTCCCCATCCCTCAGGACGACTGCGCGATCAACTGCCGGAGCACGAACGGGAGGATGCCGCCGTGACGGTAATACTCGATCTCGATGGGCGTGTCGATGCGCAGCGTCAACGGCACCTCCAGCTCCGAGCCGTCGGCGCGGCGGACGCGCAGGGTCACGTCCTGGCGCGGCGTGATCTCGCCGCCCTGGAGCCCCGTGATGTCGATGGTCTCGGTGCCGTCGAGCCCGAGGGTCTCGGCGTTGACGTGGTTCTTGAACTGGAGCGGGAGCACGCCCATCCCGACGAGGTTCGAGCGGTGTATTCGCTCGAAGCTCTCGGCGACGACCGCCTTGACGCCGAGGAGCAGAGTCCCCTTCGCCGCCCAGTCGCGCGACGAGCCGGTGCCGTACTCCTCGCCGGCGAAGACGACGAGCGGGACGCCGGCCGCCTGGTAGTGGACGGACGCGTCGTAGATGGGCATCTGCTCGCCCGTCGGCTGGAGGACGGTGACGCCGCCCTCGGTGCCCGGGGCCATCAGGTTCTTGATGCGGACGTTGGCGAACGTGCCGCGCACCATCACCTGGTGGTTGCCGCGCCGCGCGCCGTACGAGTTGAAGTCCTGCTGCTCGACCCCGCGCAGCAGGAGGTAGCGCCCGCCCGGCGTCTTCGCCTTGATGGCCCCGGCGGGCGAGATGTGGTCGGTCGTCACCGAGTCGCCGAAGACGGCGAGCGGCCGCGCGCCGAGGATGTCGCAGAAGCTGCCCGGCTCCATGCTGAACTTCTCGAAGTAGGGCGGCTCCTGTATGTACGTTGACTGCGGGTCCCACTGGTAGACCTCGCCGGTCACCGAGGGGATGTCGTTCCACAGCGGGTTCGCCTCGGCGAAGTCGCTGTAGAGCCTGCGGTACGTCTCCGGGTCGGTCGCCGCGCCCAAAGCCTCGCCCACCTCTTCGAGCGTCGGCCAGATGTCGCGGAGGTAAACGTCTTTGCCGTCCTCGCCCCTGCCGAGCGGCTCTTTGTTCATGTCGATGCCCACGCGCCCCGCGAGTGCGAAGGCGACGACGAGCGGCGGCGACATCAGGAAGTTGGCGCGCACCGACTGGTGGACGCGCGCCTCGAAGTTGCGGTTCCCCGAGAGCACCGAAGCGGTGACGAGGTCGTGCTCGTTGATGACCGACTCGATGCGCGGGTCGAGCGGCCCGGAGTTGCCGATGCAGGTCGTGCAGCCGTAGCCGACGATGTTGAAGCCCAGCTTGTCGAGGTAGGGCTGCAAGCCCGTCTTCTGGTAATACTCGGTCACGACGCGCGAGCCGGGCGCGAGCGACGGCTTGACCGTCGGCGCGACTCTCAGGCCGCGCTCGACCGCCTTCTTCGCCAGCAGCCCGGCGGCGAGCATCACGCCCGGGTTCGACGTGTTGGTGCAGGAGGTGATGGCCGCGATGACCACGTCGCCGTGGCCCAGCTCGGCGTCGGTCTGGACGGGGGGACGAAACTCGGCCGTCGTCTCCTCGAAGTCCACGCGGTCGGGCGTGGGCCGGTTGTTCATCATCTCGATTTCGGTCAGCGCGCTCGTGTTCTTCTCCGAGCGCGAGCCGAGGCTGCCGACCGTCTCGGTGGCAACGACGTTCGGCGCGGTCTCCTGCTCCTGCCCGCCGCCGCCCGCGTGCATCGTGCCCGGCAGCACCGGCAGCGAACGCGCGACCTCGTGCACCTCGCGGCTGAGGTCGACGTGGAAGCGCTCGCCCAAATTCTCATCGGAGAGGTTGTAGCCGCTCTCGCCGACGGGCTTGCGCAGCAGGTCTGTGAACTTATCCTTGAGACTCGAAAGCTCGATGCGATCCTGCGGGCGCTTGGGGCCGGCGACGCTCGGCTCGATGGTCGAGATGTCGAGGTCGAGCGTCGTGCTGTAGTCGACCTCGCCCGCGCGCGGGATGCCGAAGAGCCCCTGCGCCTGATAGTAGGCGCGGAACGTCTCGACCTGCTCCTCGGTGCGGCCCGTAGCGAGCAGGTACTCGCACGACTTCTCGTCCACGGGGAAGTAGCCCATCGTCGCGCCGTACTCGGGCGCCATGTTGCCGATGGTCGCGCGGTCGGCCACGGGGATGGACGCCGCGCCCTCGCCGTGGAACTCGACGAACTTGCCGACCACCTTCGCCTTCCGAAGCATCTCGGTGACGCGCAGCACGAGGTCTGTGGCCGTCACGCCCTCGCGCAAAGAGCCCGTGAGGTTCACGCCGACCACGTCGGGCGTCAGGATGTAGACGGGCTGGCCGAGCATCGCCGCCTCGGCCTCGATGCCGCCGACTCCCCAGCCGACGATGCCGAGCCCGTTGATCATCGTCGTGTGCGAGTCGGTGCCGACCAGCGTGTCGGGGTAGTAGACGCCGTCCCGCTCCATCACGCCGCGCGCGAGGTGTTCGAGGTTGACCTGGTGGACGATGCCGATGCCGGGCGGGACGACGTTGAAGCTCTCGAACGCCTGCATGCCCCACTTGAGGAACTGGTAGCGCGAGCGGTTGCGGCGGAACTCGGTCTCCATGTTGAGACGGAGCGCGTCGGGCGTGGACCAGAAGTCGACCTGCACCGAGTGGTCGATGACGAGGTCGACGGGGACGAGCGGCTCGATGATCTTCGGGTCGCGCCCCATGCGCTGGACGGCCGAGCGCATCGCGGCGAGGTCCACGAGCAGCGGGACGCCCGTGAAGTCCTGCAACAGCACGCGCGCGACGGCGAAGGGAACCTCCTCCGTCCGCTCGGCGGCGGCCTGCCAGTTGGCCAGGGCGCGCACGTCCGACTCCTCGACGACCCGCCCGTCGCAGTTACGCAGCACCGATTCGAGCACCACGCGTATCGAGACCGGCAGGCGCGAGACGATCCCCACGCCCTCCTTCTCCAACTGCGGCAGCGAGTAGAACCGCCCCGACTCCCCCGTCCCCATGGTGAATGTTTGCAGCGTATTGAATAGGTTGTGTGACATCTAACTCCTCAGAGTAAGCGCGCCCGGTGGCCTCTCCTGTCCGCAACTCTCCCGCCCCCGGGACGAGTCCGCACAGTCGAATTTTTACAGCAAAAGATTACCCTTCATCTTAAGTTCGCCCCCCCCAATCGTCAAGCAAGCCCCTTTCCGGGAGGTCACACGATTGCCGTGTCCGCGGGCGATTTGTTATATTTGGCGCACTTTAGCGAAGCAGGCGACAAGAGTGTGGGGGTAATCTCGGGGTCGAGATTTCGAGTCCGCATATCGCGTGGAGGTTTGAGAGGATGCCGAAGAAGAGGCCGGAGGATTTCGAGTACCTGAGCAACAACCCGGACGTGGTGCCGGACCCCGAGATCGAGGAGTTCATGGAGCAGGAGATCGCGCGCGCGCCCAAAGACCCCGGCCAGCTCGCGCAGCGCCTGCGTAACAACACGGCCGCCTCGCCGCAGGACTCGGGCGGCGACCTCGACGCCTCGTGGGAGGACGTTAACGATAGCGGCACCGAGTCGGTCGCCGGCGACAACCCCACGCCCGACCAGTCCGACGTGGAGGAGAACGCGCACGCCGTCGGCGTCAACTTCGAGGACAACCAGGAGCTTGACCTCGTCGATCAGCTTGAGCGCCGCGACCGCCATCGCTTCGAGCTAGACCCGCGCTCGAAGACCGAAGACGACACGATTTAAGCAGAGGTCAGGGGGTCAGTAGTTGCGCCTTGCTGCCGCGCCCGTTTTTATCACGGGCGACCGGCGGCAAGGCGCTTTTTCTGACCTCCGGCATCCGGCCTCTACTTGAAGTCCGCGCGTGGGTGGGGGCGGCGCTTTTGGTTTCAGAAGAGTTTTCTGCTGTCGAGCAGTATCGTCACGGGGCCGTCGTTTATCAGCTCGACCTCCATCATGGCGCGGAAGCTGCCCGTCTCGACG
>DASWNR010000402.1:0-9393 GCA_036399155.1 Pyrinomonadaceae bacterium | reverse complement strand
CCATCTGGGGCTTGTTCGGGCGCTGGAGGTCAACCTCGTTCAGGATGAGGCTGACGGGCGCCTCGGGCAGCGCGACCTCCTTGTTCTTGGCGAAGATCTCGTGGCGGCCGTGCTCCTTGTACCACGTCGCGACGGTCGCGTTCTGGTGCATCTGCTCGATGATGTTGCGCCAGCCGATGCCCGTGTTGTAGGCGCAGAAGGAGATCTCGCCCTCCTGCGTGCCGTAGGGGATGATGCACATCTCGGTGCGGCGGAAGTCGTAGTTGAACAGGTCCTGGAACCACATGCCGGCGATGAAGAGGAAGTTCCAGCGGTCTGCGCGGCGCGCCTCGATGTCCTCCTTCGAGCGGCGGCCGTCCACGCGGCCGTAGGTGCGCCCCGTCAGGCCGAACGACTTGTCGAACTTCTTGAACAGCTCGTAGAGCGAGAACTGGCTGGGCGCCTTGTACGGGTTGTAGTGCTTGAGCAGCGTCAGACCCATCAGAAGGTTCGAGGTCCACTTGCCGCGCCCCGCGTCGGTGATGCGCTGCATGTCCTTGACGAGCCCGGGGATGTTCAGGAACTCGGGGACGGGAGCCATCTCCTTCGTCTCCTTGTCGATCATGACGGCCGTGCCGACGCCGCAGTTCGGGTGGCAGCCGCAGGAGACCTGACCCCACTCGGCGTCGGGCCCGTGCGCGAGGTCGGCGAAGTCGGCGAACGCGCCCATCAGGCTCAGCGGGAACCAGTCGCGGTTCGGCTCGGTGATGCCGACCTGATTCTTCACGTCGTGCGCGAGGTGCGAGAGCGTGTAGCGCTGCTGCATGCGGCGCTCGTCGGTGATCTCCTCGTCGCGGCCGGTGAAGGAGACGGGCTGGAACGAGAGGAAGGCGATCTTCTTCGGGTTGTCGAGCGCGAAGCGGATGACCGAGCCGACCTGGTCGTTGTTGATGCCGTTGACCAGCGTGATGACGAGCACGATCTCGACGCCCGCCTCGTGCAGGTTGTCGATGGCGCGCAGCTTCACGTCGAAGAGGTTGCCGACCTGGCGGTGCGAGTTGGCGTCGTTGCCGATGCCGTCGAACTGGAGGTATGCGTAGCGGAGACCCGCCTCGGCCGACTCCTTACAGAACTGCTTCGACTTGGCGAACTCGATGCCGTTGGTCGCGCACTGGACGGAGTTGTAGCCGACCTTGCGCGAGTAGCGGATGGCGTCGATGAAGTGCGGCGAGATGCTCGGCTCGCCGCCCGAGAACTGCACGGACATCTGGCGGCGCGGCTTAATCGAGATGGCCTTGTCGAGAATGTCCTTCACCTCGTCGAACGAAAGCTCGTGGACGAAGCCGACCTGGTTGGCGTCCATGAAGCACGGGTCGCACATCATGTTGCAGCGGTTCGTCAGGTCGATGGTCAAGACCGACCCGCGGCCGAACTTGATGGACGAAGAGCCGTGGTTGTGCAGCCCCTCGTCGTTGTGCGCCTGGATGTCGCGGCCGGGGAACATCGACTCGATGTGCTTGAGGAAGTTCGAGTCCATCGCCATGATGTCCTCGAAGTGGCCGTGGATGGGGCAGTCCTTGACCATCCAGATCTCGCCGTCGCGCTCGATGATCTGCGCCTTGATCTCGCCGACCTTCTCCTCGACCAGCGAAGACGGGTCGATGGTCGGCGCGCTCAGAATCTTGTTGCGCGCCTCGATGACGCACTTCGGGCAGAGGCTGTCGGTCGTGCGCGGGAAGCCGAGCGGCGGCTTCGACTTCTGCCAGGACTTGAGGAGCGGCTTGTCCGACCACTTCGGGGTAAACGGCGCGTTCGGCCTGTACTGATTGAAAAACTGGATTGTGTTGTAGAGGCCGCCCGCCACGGTCGCCAGCGCCTTCTCCGCGTGCTTAATCGGTTTCATCCTTCGTCCCTTCATCAACTTACGCGCCCGGCCCCTTCGCGGCGGAACGCGGTTTAATATTTCTAAAGGCGCCGGGTTCGAGAGTCTCTGGTAGGCTTCGCCACGGCGCCTCGGGGAAAGCAAAAAAACACTCCTGTGTATCTTACCGCCGGCCAGACAAGGGCCGACGCCGCGACTATAGCAATGACCATGCCAGCGCGGCGCGTTCCCCCTAAATGAGGAAATAGCTGGGGAAATCGCGCCCGGGCGCTTCCTGACCGTCCTTGAGATTATTCCCGGATGAGTCAGAGATGCCCAGCCCGTGCTGACCGGCGAGCAGTGTAGACTAATGACACACATACCGCAAGTGTGACGGGACAGGCCGGCTTTTTTTGACTCGCGGGGCGGGAAAGTTTTAGGCGGGACGACCGTTTTCCCCAATAATTCGCATGACTTCCTGAAAAAGCGCGCCGTTGGTCGCCACGCCGTTGCCGGAATGAATCGAGCGACGCCCCTGCCAGTCTGTAAAAGTCCCCCCGGCCTCCTCCAGCACCGGCATCAACGCCGCGCAGTCCCAGACGTTTAAGGCCGGGTCGAGCATCACATCGGCGCGCCCCGTGGCGACGAGGGCGTACCCGTAACAGTCGCCCCAGGTCCTGCGCATCGACGCGCGGCGCTGCAACTCGTCGGCCGCCGCGCCGAAGCCGTGGCGAGCGCACGAGCCGAAGTCGGTCGAGAGCAGAAGGGCGTCCTCAAGTCTCTCCGTGCGTGAGACGCGCGCCGGCTCGCCGTTCCAGAAGCAGCCCATGCCGCGCGCGGCGTAGACCATCTCGCCGAGCGCGGGGAGGTTGATGACGCCGACCGACGGATGGCCATCCACCTCGACGCCGAGCAGGACGCCGTAGAAGGGGACGCCGTGGACGAAGGAGTATGTGCCGTCGATGGGGTCGAGAATCCAGCGGCGGCCGGAGGAGCCTGCGCTCTCGCCGCCCTCCTCGCCGATGATGGCGTCTTCGGGGTAGCGCTCGGCTATCCGGCGGCGCAGAAACTCCTCCGCCTCAAGGTCGGCCTGCGTGACGAAGTTGTCTTTGCCCTTCAGGCGCGTCCGGAAATCCTTCTTGAAGTAGCGAAGGGTTATCTCGCCCGCCTCGCGCGCGGCGGCGACGCCGAAGTCCAGCAGCTCCTTCAGTTCACTTTGGCTCATTCGTCCCCTTCCCCCCGCGCCTGCGCGCAAGCTCCGCCGCGAGCGCTTCGAGCGTCATCCCGCGCTCGACCATGAGGACGAGGAGGTGGTAGACGAGGTCGGCCGTCTCGGCGGTCAGCGCGCCCCGGTCTTCGTCCTTCGCGGCGATGATGGTCTCGGCGGCCTCCTCGCCGACCTTCTTCAGAATCTTGTTGAGCCCCTTCTCGAAGAGGTACGTGGTGTAAGAGCCCTCGGGCATTTCGCGCCGCCGCGCTTCGACGACCGCGAAAAGCTCTTCGAGCACGACGCCGATCCCGGCGGCGGCCCTCTCATCATCCGCCGCCCCCGCCACCGGGTCGCGCCCGAAACATGAGACCGCGCCGGTGTGGCAGGCGGGGCCGCGCGGCTCGACCAGCACGACGAGGGCGTCCGAGTCACAGTCGAGCCGCACCTCGACGACGCGCTGCGTGTTGCCGGAGGTCGCGCCCTTGTGCCAAAGCTCGGAGCGCGAGCGCGACCAGAACCAGGTCTCTCCCTCTGAGAGCGTGCGCCGCAGGCTCTCCTCGTTCATGTATGCGAGCGTCAAGACCTCGCGCGTGCGCGCGTCCTGCACGACCGCGGGGACGAGCCCGCGCTCGTCGAAGCGTACGTCCTCCGGCCTCACACTCATCTCACCACGACCCCCCTCCCGCGCAGGTAGGCTTTCACGTCGCCGATGGTGAACTCGCCGAAGTGGAAGAGCGACGCGGCGAGCACGGCGCTCGCGCCGCCGTCGGTCAGAGCCTCGTAGAAGTGTTCCAGCCTTCCGGCCCCGCCCGACGCGATGACGGGGATGGAGACCGCGTCGGAGACCGCGCGCGTCAGCTCGATGTCGTAGCCGTCGCGCGTCCCGTCGCTGTCCATGCTCGTCAGAAGAATCTCGCCCGCGCCCAGCCCCTCCGCACGCACGGCCCACTCGACCGCGTCCCACCCGACGTTCACCCTCCCGCCCTTCGTGTACACGTCCCAGCCCGCGGCGTTGTCGCCTGGGCCGCCCGGCGACTTCCTGCGCCGCGCGTCGATGGCGACGACCATGCACTGGCTGCCGAAGACGTTCGCGCCCTCGGTAATCAGCTCCGGCCGCTCGACGGCCGCGGTGTTGAGCGAGACCTTGTCCGCGCCCGCGCGCAGGAGGGCGCGCACGTCTTCGGTGGAGCCCAGTCCGCCGCCGACGGTGAGCGGGATGAAGACCTCGTCGGCGACGCGTCGGACGAGGTCGGCGACGATGGCGCGCTTGTCGGACGAGGCAGTGATGTCGAGGAACGTCAGCTCGTCCGCGCCTTCGAGGTCGTAGCGCCGCCCCTGCTCGACGGGGTCGCCCGCGTCCACGAGCGAGAGGAAGCGGATGCCCTTCACGACGCGCCCGCCGTCCACGTCGAGGCACGGGATGATGCGCTTAGCCAGCATGGGCGCCCCCGGCCTCCGCGAAGTTTTTCAGCAGCCGCAGCCCGGCGGCCTGACTCTTCTCCGGGTGGAACTGCACGCCGCAGACGCCCCCGCGCGCGACGACGGAAGGGTAGTCGAGCCCGTACTCCGTCTCGCCGACGACCGTCTCGTCGTCGCCCGCGTCGCAGTAGAAGGAGTGGACGAAGTAGAAGAAGGCACCGTCGCCGACGCCCTCGGCCAGCGGGTGAGACTTCTTCCAGGCGACCTGATTCCAACCGACCTGCGGCACGCGCCGGCCTTCGGGGAAGCGTCGCACGCTGCCGCGAAGGAAGCCGAGGCCGCGCGTCGCGCCGAACTCCTCCGACTCCTCGAAGAGCATCTGCATGCCGACGCAGACGCCGAGGAGCGGCGTCCCTTCCGCGACGCGCTCGCGCACGAGGCGGTCGAAGCCGCGCGCCCCGAGAGCCTCCATGCACGCGCGAAAAGCGCCGACGCCCGGCAGCACCAGCCGCCCGGCCGCGCGCAGCACGGACTCGTCCGAGCTAACTTGCGCATCGACCCCGCCCGCGCGGAAAGCCTTCTCCACCGAGCGCAGGTTGCCGACGCCGTAATCAATTATCGCGACGCTCGCCAACTTACTTCTCCACTTCCATGAAACTCACAGCACGCCCTTCGTGCTCGGCACGCCCGAGACGCGCGGGTCGCGCTCGCACGCCTGTCGCAGCGCGCGCGCCGTCGCCTTGAAGGTGCCTTCGAGGATGTGGTGCGTGTTGCGGCCGCGCAGGCAGTCGATGTGCAGGTTGCAGCGCGCCGCCTCCGCGAGCGAGCGCCAGAAGTGCTCGGCCAGCTCGACCGAGAAGTTGCCGATGGTCTGCCGCCGCGTCTCGACCGCGTAGACGAGGTAGAAGCGCCCCGAGAGGTCTACGACCGCGCGGCACAGCGCCTCGTCCATCGGGACGTAGGCCGAGCCGTAGCGCGCGACGCCGGCCTTGTCGCCCAGCGCTTGAGCGAACGCCTGCCCGAGCGTGATGGCCACGTCCTCGACCGAGTGGTGGTCGTCGATGTGCAGGTCGCCCCGGCACTCGACTTCGAGGTCGAAGAGGCCGTGTCGGGCGAACAGCTCAAGCATGTGGTCGAGGAACGCGACGCCGGTCGAGACCTGTGAGCGCCCCGTCCCGTCGAGCCCGAGGCGGACGCGCACGTCCGTCTCCTTCGTCGTCCGCCGCACCTCTGCCGCGCGCCCTGCCGTCTGAAGCTCGGTCGCCATCAGTGGGTCTCCTCCCCCTCAAAAATGTCGCGCAGCCCCGCGAGCAGCCGCCCGTTCTCGTCGGGCGTGCCGACGCTGACGCGGAAATAATCCCTGAGCATCGGGTAGCCGCTCACGTCGCGGACGAGCACGTCGTGTCGCGCGAGCAGCTCGTCGTAGACGCGTCGCGGCTCGATTGCGGAGCGCACGACCATGAAGTTCGCGCACGAGCGGACGGGCGCGAGCCCTCGGATGTTTTGCAGCCCGGTAAAAAGTCGCTCGCGCTCCGCGACGACGCGCTCGACCGTCGGGCGCAGCTCCGAGTCGTACAGCTCGACCGAAACCTCGGCGGCGGTCTGCGAGAAGGCGTTGAGGTTGTACGGCAGCACCGCCTTCGAGACTTCGCGCGCAAGCTCGGGCGCGGCCAGAAGGTAGCCGACGCGTAGACCCGCGAGCGCCATCGCCTTCGAGAAGGTGCGGAAGACCGCGAGGTTCTCGTGTCGCTTGAGGAGAGGCGCGACCGTGCGACCCGAGAACTCGAAGTAGGCTTCGTCTACGACGACGATGCCCCCCGTCTTCGTCAACAACCTCTCAAGCCCGTCCTCGCCGATGCGGCAGCCCGTCGGGTTGTTCGGAGAGCAAAGAATAGTCACGTCGGGCTCGTCGCGCCCCACCGCTTCGAGCAGCGCCTCCACGTCGAAGCCGAGCGCGTCGTCGAGCGGGACGCTCAAGACCTCGCCGCCGAGCACGGTCGCCACCTGACGGTAGAGCGCGAAGGTCGGCTCGGAGATGAGGACGCGCCTGCCTTCGCCGACCGTGACCATCAGCGTCGCCTGTATCAGCTCGTTCGAGCCGTTGCCGGCGACGACGCCGTCCGCGCGCCAGCCGGCGAACGCGGCCAGCTTCTCGTGCAGCGCGGCCGGCACGAAGTCCGGGTAGCGCGCCCACTCGCGCCGCTCCATCCGGCGCAGCGTCTCGGCGCGCACGGCCTCGGGGACGCCCCAGGGGTTCTCGTTCTGGTTGAGCTTGACCGCGCCGCGGTCGGGCTTCAGCGTGTAAGCCTTCAGCGCGCGGACGCGCGGCTTAATCTTGTCGAGCGGGTTCATATCTTCGTGAGTTCAAAGTCGCAAGTTCAAAGTTCCAGGTTGAGAACCTCGGTCTTCAACCTGGAACTTTGAACTTGCGACTTTGAACTATTCCCTCAGTCTAATCATGGCCGAGCGCGCGTGCGCGTCAAGGCCCTCGGCTTCGGCGAGCGCGGCGATGAGCGGCGCGGTTATGGCAAGCTCCTCGCGCGTGTAGCGGACGACGCTCGTGCGCCGCTGGAAGTGCCCGACGCCGAGCGCCGACGAGAAGCGAGCCGCGCCGCCCGTCGGCAGGACGTGGTTGGGGCCGGCGATGTAGTCGCCGACGGCCTCGGGCGTGTGCTCGCCGAAGAAGATGGCGCCCGCGTGTCGGACGAGCGCCGCCGCCGCTTCCGCGTCGCGCGCGACGATTTCGAGGTGCTCGGGCGCCAGCTCGTTGACGATTTGGCAAGCCTCTTCGAGCGTGCCGACGACGAAGACCGCGCCGAAGTCGGCGAGCGAGCGCCCTATCACGGCGCGGCGCGAAAGCGTCTCGGCCTGTCGCGCGACCTCCGCGGCGACGCGCGCGGCGAGCCCTGCGTCGGTCGTGACGAGGACGGCCGAAGCGTCCTCGCCGTGCTCGGCCTGCGCGAGCAGGTCTGCGGCGACGAAGTCCGCGCGCGCCGTCGCGTCGGCGAGCACTACGACCTCGGACGGGCCCGCGATTGAGTCGATGCCGACCGCGCCGTAGACGAGCCGCTTGGCGGCGGCGACGTACTTGTTGCCCGGGCCCGTGACGACATCGACGCGCGGCACCGTCTCGGTGCCGTAGGCGAGCGCGGCGATTGCTTGCGCGCCGCCCACCCTGTAAATCTCCGTCACGCCCAGCTCGACCAGCGCGGCGGCGACGGCCGGCGTCTCCTTAAGCGTGCGCGGCGGCGTGACGACGGCGATGCGTTCGACGCCCGCGACCTGCGCGGGCACGACGTTCATCACGACCGACGAAGGGTAGCTCGCCGTTCCGCCCGGGACGTAAAGCCCTGCGGCCTCGACGGGGCTGACGCGCTGGCCGAGTCGCACGCCGCGCCCGGTCTCCATCTCCCAACTCTCCGCGCGCTCGCGCTCGTGGAAGGCGCGGACGTTTCGGACGGAGGCGCGCAGGGCTTCGAGCACTCGACCGTCCACGCGCGCGGCCGACTCGCGCAGCTCCGACTCTTCGACGCGGAACTCGGAAGGCCGGAGGCGCACGCCGTCGAAGCGCTCGGTGTAGTCCGCGAGCGCCGCGTCGCCGCGCCGGCGCACGTCTTCGACTATCCCGGCGACGGCGGCCGTCAGCGCGGCGTCGGCCGCGACGCCTCGGCCGAGTATCGCCGCGAGCTTCGCTCGTCGCCCGCGCTCGTCCCGAATAACCTCTATCAAGCGCCCCCCTCCCCGTGTGCGCGCGAAAGCTCTCCGGCCTCGCTCAGTACGCGGCTCAGCTCCCGTATCAGACGCCCGACCGCGCCGGCCTTCAGTTGGTAGCTCGCGCGGTTGACGACGAAGCGGCCGGTGGACTCCGTGATGGTCTCGACGACGTGGAGGCCGTTCTCGGCGAGCGTGCGGCCGGTCTCGACGAGGTCGACGATGCAGTCGGAGAGCCCGAGCACGGCCGCCAGCTCGACCGAGCCCGACAGCTCGATGATCTCGACGGGGACGCCGCGCGCGCCGAAGTGCGCGGCGGCGACGCGCGGGTACTTCGTCGCCACGTGGAGCACGCCGGGGCGGTCGCCGCGCACGCCCTCGCGCGCCGCGACCGCGATACGGCAGCGGTTTATCTTGAGGTCGAGCGGCTGCAACACGTCGGCCTCGGATTCGAGCAGCACGTCGCGGCCGACGACGCCGCAGTCGGCGATGCCGTGCTCGACGTAGACGGGCACGTCCGCCGGCTTGACGAAGACGAAGCGGTGGCCGCCCGACTCGTCCTCGACCGCGAGCCGGCGCGACGCCAGCGCCTCCGCGCCGACGCTCACGCCCGCGCGCGCCAGAAGCTGTAGCGCGTCGCGTTGCATCCTACCCTTCGCGATGGCAATCGTCAGCATCCCCTACTCCATCCTTATCCGCACGCCGTCCGCGCGCCGGCGCCGCGCCGCGCCGAAGCGTTCGGCCGCGTCCGCGCCTTCGACCGCGGCGGCGTCCGTGGCGGCGGCGCCCTCCGCGCGGTCGGCCCTGCGCGCGAGTATCTCGGTCAGCGTGTCGAGGTCGAGGACGAAGCCGACGGCGGGCTCGCGTCGCCCGAAGTTGGCGGTCAGCTCGTCGTAGCGCCCGCCCGCGCCGACGCGCGAGCCCGCGCCCTCGACGTAAATCTTGAAGACGAGCCCGGTGTAGTAGTCGAGCCCGGAAACGTCCGCGAGGTCGACCGAGAATCCTTCGCCGAGCCCCAGCGTCTCCGCGACCGCGCACAGACTTTCGAGCTCGTCGAGCGCGGCGCGCGAGCGCTCGTTCGTCAGAAGCTCGCGTGCGCCCGCGGGCAGCCCGCCGCTGCCGGCCAGACGCGCCAGCCGCCCGGCGCGCTCGACCGTCCCGCCCGAACGGCCGAGCGCGCGCAGGAACTCTTCGAGCGCGGCGGCGTCGCGCG
>DASWNR010000401.1:0-1553 GCA_036399155.1 Pyrinomonadaceae bacterium | reverse complement strand
CTGCTCATACTGGACTTCGCGCTGCCCGGGCTCGACGGGGTCGAGTTGGCGAGGCGCGCGCGCCGTCTGCCGCGCGCGGCCGCCATGCCCATCATCATGTTCACGGCCTTCGAGGTCGAGCCGGAGGCGCGCCGCGCGGGCGTGGACGCGTACCTGAGAAAGCCGCGCGGGGTCTACAGCCTCGCGGGGACGGCCGCGCGCCTCGTCGCACGACGCCCCGCTACAAGGGAATAAGGAAAGGGGCGCGTGCGTCGGGCAGCCGCACCGCCCCTGCACGGCACGTCTGCTGTAAGGGCACGGCGGACTGTGCCGCGCGGCCGGCGCGTTCTCACTCGCGCGCCGGCCGACCAAAATACGTCCGGCCCGTGACCCGTCGACGGGCCGCGCGGCGGGCTTCGCACGCGCACGGACGAAGGAAGGCCGCACGCGTGTCGCAGGGGCTCGCGTGCGGCCGTTTCGTCTAAGGGCACCGCCTACTTAACCGAGTAGCGCGCGAGCGTATTGGGGAAGACGATGACGCCGGGCAGCACGTCGGCCATCGCGACCTTGTTCGCCCCGGTCAAGACCTCCTTCGCCTTGAAGCCGTAGAGCGCCTCGTTCAGATTGTTGTCGGGGTTGATGACCGCGCCCTTCAGCTCAAGGCCGGCGAAAAGTCCCTTGCTGCGCGAGTAGGAGAGGATGCCTGCGTCGAGCGTGATGTTGGTGGTGGCGCTCGCCGTGCGCCCGACGGGGCCGGCCGCCGCGCTCGCCTCGCCGCCGACTTCGAGCTTGTCTTCGAGCAGCCCCCTCAGCGCCGACTCGTTCATGAAGAGGAGGATGAGGTCGGTTCGAGCCGCGCCGATCTGTAGGCCGACGCTGGCGCCGCCCATCTTGAAGAAGGCGGGCGCGCTCCAGCCGCCCGTGACGCGGCGGCTGATGACGCCGCTGCCGCCGCGCCCGCCGACGACGAAGCCGGCTTTAAGCATGCCGGGGAAGACTGCGACGGCCTCGGCCCTGTCTAGCAGCTCCCTCGGGATGGAACGGTCGGGCGCGCCCATCACCTCCTCGAAGACGCGCGAGGCCGAGTCCGCCTTCTTCGAGGCGTCCTTCTGCTGCTTGGGGTTCGCGTTGGCCTGCGGGCGCGTGACCGTGCGCTGCCGCTCCTCCGGCTGCGGCCGTTCTTCCTGCCGCGCGCGCGCGCCCGCCGGGAGAACGAGTGCGGCCGCCGCAGCCATCGCGCAGACGGCGGCCGACAGGGTGTTTCGGGTCGAAAGCTTCATTCAAGTCTCCTTATTGGCTGTTGGCCGTTGGCCGTTGGCCGTTAGCCCTGGGCCGTCTATCCGGCCAGCCGCTTTTCTGTTTTCAGCTAACGGCTAACGGCCAACAGCTATTCTCAGTTGGGGAGCCGCACGGAGTAGCGTGCGAGCGCGAGGGGGAGCGCGCGCACCTGTGTGGGGACGTTCGAGTCCTGCTGACTCCTGACCAGCTCGGCGGCCTTGCTGCCGTAGAAAGCCTCGTTGAGGTCGTTGTCGGGCGTGATGGCGACGCCCTTGAGCGAGATGCCGAGAAACGCG
>DASWNR010000400.1:0-2360 GCA_036399155.1 Pyrinomonadaceae bacterium | reverse complement strand
TGGCGACTCCCGCGCGGGAACTACAGCGTGATCGCCAGCCGCCCCGGCTACCGCATCCAGCGCGGGCGACTCGAAGTACGCTCGGGCGGCCCGAACGACGTGACCATCAGCCTGGCCATGCCCGTCGTCGCCAAGAAGGAGGAGGAGGAGCAGAAGCCGGCCGACCCGACTCCCTCCCCCACGCCGGAAGAGTCCGCAGGGCCGCCCGCCGACCCACTGGCCGACGCCGACGCGCTCATCAAACGCTTCCTCGACGTGAAGGAGACCGAGGGCGTGCGCGCCGACGACTGGAAGGCGCTGCGCGAACGGACGAACGCCGCGCTCGAAAAGGACCCGGCCAACTCGCAGCTCAAGGCGCGCGTGCTCGCCGCCGACGGGCAGGTCGCCTTCCTCGCCGGCGACTTCGCCTCCGCGCTCGTCGCCTTCAAGCAGGCGGCGCTGGCCGACCCCGCGCTCGCGCTCGCGCACTACGGGCTCGGCAACGCCTACCTCGCCACCAACCAGCCGGCCGAGGCGTTCAAGGCTTTCGGGCAGGCCGTCAAGGTCAACTCCGAGCTGGCGCTCGCATACCGCGGGATGGGCGACGCGCTGACCAGGCAGAACAAGTCGAAGGAGGCCGCGCAGTACTACGACCGCGCCAAGAGCTTCGGCCAGCCGCTGCCGGCCGACACGGGGCTCGCGGCCGCGCGCGACCTCAAGAAGCGGAAGCGCTGGGCGCAGGCGCTCAAGGAGTTTCAGGACGTGGCCGCCGCGCGGCCGACGGCCGACGTTTACGTCGAGATGGGCGACTGTTACGTCGGGCTCGAACAGCCCTTGAGCGCCTCGCAGTCTTACCGCAAGGCGACCGAGATCGACCCGCGTTCGGCGCTCGCGCACTACAAGTTCGGCGAGGTGATGCAGAAGCTGCGCGAGCACGCCGCCGCGATGGAGGCGCTGGAGCGCGCGCTCGCGCTCGACCCGCAGGGCACGGTCATCAACCGCAAGCGCGCGCGTGAGATGGCCGACGACGCGGCCGACAAGCTCAAGAAGATGAAGTGAGGGCGGACGCGGCGGCGCTCCCGGAAGGAGCCGCGAAAGGAGCGGAAGCGATGAAGATTCCACCTGCCAACCCCCTGCCGTTGAGACCGGCCACGGAGACGAACCGCGCGCCCGCGAGGCGCGGCCAAGTCTCGACGAACGCGACGCGCCCAAACGAGACGGCCGACGCGGCCGACGCGGCCGAGAGCGGCGGCGCGGCCGAGCGCGACTTCGCCAGCGTCTTCGACGAGGTCGCCTCGCGCCCCGAGGCGCGCGAAGACGAGTCGGGCGAGGGCGACCGCCGCGTCTCGCGCGACGCCGAGCGCGCCGAACACGACGGTTCCGCCCAACGCCGCGAAGAGCGCGAGGGCGGCGGCTCGGACAACGCGGGCGACGGCCGGGGCGGCGGCTTCGAGCACCGCGCCGCGCTGCGCGAGACGGGCGTCACGGGCGACGCGACGGCCGCGCGCTCCATCCTGCACGTCGCGGACCTCGAAAGAATCGTCTCGGCCGTCCGCTCGCAGGCGGCCGAAGGCGGCCGCCACGTCGTGACCATCGAGCTGCGACGCTCGGTGCTCGAAGGCTTGAAGGTCACGCTCAGCGCGGACGGCGCGGGGCGCGTAACGGCGGAGTTCATCGCCGCCAGCGAGCGCGTCCGCTCGCAGCTCGACGCGCGCGCCTCCGAGCTGGCCGAACTGCTGCGCGGGCGGGGCGTCAACCTCGCGGCGCTGCGCACGAGCGTCGATGCGGGCGGGGACTCGCCGGGCGGCTTCGGCCCCGGCACGCGCGGAGACCTTTCTCAAACCGTCGGGGAGACGCGAAGCGCGTCGGCCGACGTGTCAGACCCTTCGGCGACGGACGCGCCGGCGGAAGCTGAAGAGGGCGGCGCGGCAAACACCTACCGCGCTTAACCCCCCCGGACTCCGCGGCCTCCGTGCGGCGGCCGGCGGCCTCCAATGAAGACAGACGCGAACACATTGAGGGCGGACGAGGTCGAGCCGGCTCCGGCCGTAGACCCTTTCGCCGTGGACCTCTTCGCGGGCGCCCCCGGCGTTTCGGGGACGGGCGCGGCCGGTGACAGGCTCGCCCACGCCGGCGGGCCGGCGCGCGCAACCTCTTGGGACGCGTCGCTGCCGAAGGTCTCGCGCGAGGAGGCGCGTCTCTCGTCGATGCTCGCGTCCGTGCCCGCCTCTCTCTCGGCGGCGGCCGGCGCGGCGCTCGCGCGCGTCGCCGGGCGGCTCACGAACGCCGAGGCCGGACGGGTCGCCTTCGACATTCTTGAGACGCGCGAGGAAGACCTTTCCGCGGCCGGCGCGCGCGCGCGTTCGCCGCGCGCCTTCGTC
>DASWNR010000399.1:0-7321 GCA_036399155.1 Pyrinomonadaceae bacterium | reverse complement strand
CGCACGGCCTGCGACCCGGAGAACTTCGCCGCCTACGGGTTCGACTACACCTTCTGCCTGCACTGGATAGCCTCGACCTCGCGCGACGCCGGGCTGCGCCGCGACGCGCGCCGGATGGCCGTCGAGCGCGCGCGCCGCTGGCGTGACGCGCACCCGACGGTGCCCGAAGACGCCGACGCGGAGACGGTCGCGCAGTCGGTCTTCGGCGGGCTCACGGCCGACCGTCTGGGGCTGCGCGACGCCGACTTCCGGGCCGCGGCGCGTCGCGCGGCCGCGCGCGTCAGCGCCGAAGACCTACTCTGGTTCGACCCGGCGGCGGGGCCGCCGCCCGCGGATTTGCCGGCCGACTGCGCGTGCGGCGAGGCCAACCCGCGGGGGCGCAAGACCTGCCGCGGATGCCGTAGGCGTCTGAAGCGTGTGAGCCGTTACGAGGTGTGGCTGCTGGCGCTCATCAGGAGTTACATGGGCGAGCGCTACGGGGTGAGGCTCGGGGCCGGTTACGCGGACGCCATCAGGTGGCTACCCTTGATGCGCCCCTACCCGCCGCTGTCGGCCGGCTACGAGGATTTCATCTGGGCGGTCTACGCCGTCACGCACGTCGTCTACACGCTGAACGGCTACAGCGCCTACAAGCTGTCGCCGCGCTGGCTCCCCGCCGAGTACGAGTTCCTGAAAGAGTCGCTCGAAGACGTGATGGGTCTGGGGGACGCGGACGCGGTCGGCGAGATGCTCGACTCTTTGAAGTCGTTCGGCCTCTCCGACCGTCACGCGCTCATGCGCGGGGGCGTGGACTTTCTACTCGCGGCGCAGAACGCGGACGGCAGTTGGGGCGACGCGGAGGCCGAGGACATCTACGAGCGTTATCACCCGACGCTCACGGCCGTCAACGGCCTGCGCGACTACGCGTGGACGAAGAGGGCGCTCGTCTTCCCGGAACTCGCCCCGGAGCTTCGGCGTTGGGCGCGCGGCCGGCCGTGAGTGACGGGGTGTTGGTGTTGGCGTTGGCGGTCAGCCCGCCGACGGCTCGGGCGGGGCGGCGGCCGACGGCGGGGCGGGGGACGCGGCCTGCGGCGCGGATGTCGTCACCTGCGGCGCGGGCGTCGTCGTCGCGCCTTCGACGGCGGGCTCCTCGGCCGGCTTGAGCAGCTCGGCGACGAGGCCGGCGCTGCCGCGGTGTTCGAGCCAGTGGCGGTAGGTGACGGTCATGACGGCGATGACCGGGATGGCGAGGAAGATGCCGGTCACGCCCGCCAGCTCGTGCCCGGCGAGGATGGCGAGGATGACCGCGAGCGGGTGGAGGTGGATGCCCGAGCCGATGAGGCGCGGGTAGACGACGTAGTCGTGGACGATGCGCAGCACGCCGAGGAACGCGAGGATGGTGAGCGCCTTGGTCGGCGAGTCGAACCCGGCCACCATCCCCGCCAGCGCCGCGACGACCACGGGGCCGAGCAGCGGGATGAACTCGAACATCCCCGCGACGAGCCCGAGCACGAGCGCGTAGCGCACGCCGAAGATGTAGAAGGCGGCGGTGCAGATGACCCCGATGAGGAGGCACGCGATGAGCTGCGCGCGGATGTATGCGGCGAGCGTCGAGTTGATGTCCTGGAACAGCTCGTCGCCGCGCCAGCGTATGCGCCCCTGCGGCAGCATCATCAGCGCCGAGCGCCGGAAGCTCTCGGCGTCCTTCAGGAAGAAGAAGGCGAGGATGGGGATGAGCACGAGGTAGGGCAGGTAGCCGAGCAGGTTGATGGCGCTCGAAAAGCCCTCGCCCGTGATGTACTTGCCCGCGTCGTCGATGGCCGCCGAGACCGTCTTGTTGGCCGAGTCCCTGACGGACTTCGGCAGGTTCAGATCCGCGAGCGCGCGGTTGAGGCGGTCGGCGCGCTGCTGCGCGTTGGTGATGTAGCCGGGGGCCTGCTGCGTGATCTCGGCCATCTGCGTGCCGAGGCGCGGCGTGAGCACCCACGCGCCGAAGCCGAGCGAGCCGAAGATGACGACGTAGACGACGGCGATGGCGGCCGTGCGCGGCAGCGGCAGCGGCTCGCCCCCTCGCCCGCGCCGTGCGAGCCCCTTGCGCACCAGCTCGATGAGCGGCGAGATGAGGTAGGCGAAGAAGATCGCGAGGACGATGACGAGCAGGACGCCCGTCAGCGCGTAGAAGACCCAGCGCACCGTCTCGAACAGGTAGTGGACGACGAGGAGCAGGACGCCGACCCACAGCAGCGAGCGCGTCGCGAGGCGCAGCACGACGCGCGTCCGCTCCTCCGTGAGCGCGAGCGAGGCGGCCGACTCGCCCTCTTCCGCGGCCGGCTCCTCCCGCACGATTGGTTTCTGTTTCGACAAAGCCTTAACGCTCCGCGCCCGACCGATTCTACTCCCGCGAGTCCCAGGGACGCCCAATGATGCACCAAACGGGCGCGCGATAACAACGTGGGAGCGGCGCGCGCGGGGGGCGGGGGCGAAAGTGAGAAGGCGGGGGGGCGGAAGCGGCGCCGCCGGGCGCAGCCTCCGTCCCCCCGCCTTCATCGTTCGTCCTTCCGGCCGGCGCGTCAGTGCTCGTAGTCGGAGTAGTCCTCGTCGGCCTCGCGCTCTTTGATGCCGGCCGGCTCCCAGACCAGCCCGCGCCACTCGTCGGTCTCGCCGAGCAGGAAGAGCGCCGCGAGCGGCTGGACGGGGTTGCGCTCAAGGCGCAGCACCTCGGCCACGGCTTCGAGCGTCCGCCCCTCCGCGTCGGGGACGGTGAGGTGGACGCGGCTGCCCACGTCGGGCAGGCGTTCGAGGTGGACGAGCGCGCCCTGCGGGCCGATGTTCTGCGTCTCGCCCTCGACGACGACGTGCTCGCCCGAGCGCTCGTCGTCCCACTCGGCGCGGATGCTGATGTGAACCATGTACCGCGGGCCTGAACGATGCTCATATAAAGGTGCGGTCATCAGGGGCCTCCTCCGTTCCAAAGGCGGATTTCTCTCCGGCTATAAATAAACTCCTAAAGGGGGCGAAGTTCAGCGTTTCATTCGTCGTCGTGCGTCCGAAGCTTCTCAAGCACCGAGAAGTCTTCGAGCGTGGTCGTGTCGCCGTGCGCCGAGCCCGAGGTGGCGATCTCGCGCAGGAGCCGGCGCATGATCTTGCCCGAGCGCGTCTTGGGGAGCGAGTCGGTGAAGCGTATCTCGTCGGGGCGCGCGAGCGCGCCTATCTCGCGCGCGACGTGGCGGCGCAGCTCCTCCTTCAGCCCGTCGGTCGCCTTGCGCTCGCCTTCGAGCGTGACGAAGGCGACGATGCCCTGTCCCTTCATCTCGTCGGGGCGGCCGACGACCGCCGCCTCCGCGACCGATTCGTGCGAGACGAGCGCGCTCTCGACCTCCATCGTGCCGAGGCGGTGCCCCGAGACGTTTATCACGTCGTCCACGCGCCCCATGATCCAGAAGTAGCCGTCCTGGTCGCGCCGCGCCCCGTCGCCCGCGAAGTAGACGCCCTCTATCTCGTCGAAATACTGCTTGCGGTAACGCTCGTCGTCGCCCCAGATGGTTCGGAGCATGGAGGGCCAGGGGCGTTTGACGACGAGGTAGCCGCCCTCGTTCGTCCCGGCCTCCTCGCCCGACCTCGACATGACGGCGGCCTCGATGCCGGGGAGCGGCCGGGTCGCCGAGCCGGGCTTGGTCGGCGTCGCGCCGGGCAGCGGCGCGATCATGATGGCGCCCGTCTCGGTCTGCCAGAAGGTGTCCACGATGGGGCAGCGCCCCTTGCCGATGATCTCGCGGTACCACATCCATGCTTCGGGGTTGATGGGCTCGCCCACGGTGCCGAGCAGACGCAGGGACGAAAGGTCGTGGCGCAGCGGCCAGTGCTCGCCCCACTTGACGAAGGCGCGGATGGCGGTCGGCGCGGTGTAGAAGATGTTGACGCGGTGGCGCTGGATGATGTCCCAGAAGCGGTCGGGCTCGGGGTGGTTGGGCGCGCCCTCGTACATCAGGACGGTCGCGCCGTTCGAGAGCGGGCCGTAGACGACGTAGGAGTGACCCGTCACCCACCCGATGTCGGCCGTGCACCAGTAAACGTCCTCGTCCTTGATGTCGAAGACCCACTTGGTCGTCAGGTGCGTCTGAAGAAGATACCCGGCCGTCGTGTGCAGGATGCCCTTGGGCTTACCCGTCGTCCCCGAAGTGTAGAGGATGTAGAGCGGGTGCTCGCTGTCGAGTTCTTCCGCCGGGCACTCGTCCGAGACGGTCTGCACGATCTCGTGCCACCAGTGGTCGCGCCCCGCCTGCATGTGAACCTTGCTGCCCGTCCTCTTGTAGACGATGCAGGTGTTGACGGTCGGCGTCTTCTTCAGCGCCTCGTCCACGATATCTTTGAGCCGCACCTCCGCGCCGCGCCTGTAGCCGCCGTCGGCCGTGACGACGAGCTTGCAGCCGGCGTCGTTGATGCGGTCGACGAGCGCCTGCGAGGCGAAGCCGCCGAAGATGACCGAGTGCGTCGCTCCGATGCGCGCGCACGCGAGCATCGCGACCGCCAGCTCGGGCACGAGCGGCATGTAGAGCGCGACGCGGTCGCCCTTCTCGACCCCCGCGCGCCTGAGGACGTTGGCGAAGCGCGACGCCTCGCGGTGCAGTTGCCCGTAGGTGAGCGTGCGCTGCTCGCCCGGCTCGCCCTCCCAGACGATGGCCGCCTTGTTGCGCCGCCACGTCGAGAGGTGCCGGTCGAGACAGTTGTAGGCGATGTTGATTTTCCCGCCGACGAACCACTCGGCGTGCGGCGGCTCCCACTTCAAGACCGTGTCCCACTTCCTGAACCAGTGCAGCTCCGCCTCGGCCATCCGCGCCCAGAAGGCTTCGGGGTCGGCGGCGGCCTCCTGCCGGAGCGCCTCAAGCTCTTCCAGAGACTTGACGTGCGCGCGCTCGGAGAAGGCGTGCGGCGGCGGGAAGACGCGCTCCTCGTGGAGCACCGACTCGATGTTGCTCGTGGATGAAGACATAAACCCGCAAGACCCCTTCAACTTCTGACCCTGTTATTCGGTGTGGCTGCCTTGTGTATCAGAAACCGCCCCGCGCGGCAAGGCCGCGTCCGACGCGTCCGACGCAAAGAGGCGGCCCCGCATCGCTCCAAACTTCGGTATTCAACTGACCACGCGCGGATGATATAACTGACGGCGACTCATCAGTGTCCTCGACGTGCCACGTCACGCACCGCCGCTCAAAAAAGGACGAACGGATGTCAGGCTCGACTACTCGACAACACCGCTCACGACTCGGCTTTATAATCTCGGTCGTTATCGTGGCGCTCTCGGCAGCGATTCTGTTTGTCGGAAGCGTTGCGGCAAACTTGATAGCAGCCGACCTTGATGCGGCTCTCAAACAGTACAAGATGTTGGTGTGGGGCGTCCTCATCGCTGCATTCGTCGTCACCATTGTTATTGCTGTTATCGGCCACCTTCACAAGCAAGATAAATCACCCGACCCGCGGGACGAACAGGCACCCAAGAGTGAGCCCCTTCCCGTCCCGCGCCGCGCGCTCCATCAGCTTCCGCCGCCGCCGCGCGACTTCACGGGGCGTGTGCGGGAACTCGGCGAGTTGATGTCACGGATAGAGCGCGGCGGCGTGACCATCTCCGGCCTGCAAGGCTTGGGCGGCGTCGGCAAGACCGCGCTCGCGTTGAAGCTGGCCGAGCGGCTCGCGCCGCGCTACCCGGACGCGCAGTTCTACCTCGACCTGAAAGGCGCGGGCAAACAACCGCTCTCGGTCGCCGACGCGCTCGCACACGTCGTACGCGCCTACCACCCGACGGCGAAGCTTCCCGAAGGCGAGACGGAACTGCAATCACTCTACCTGTCCGTGCTGCACGGGCGGCGCGCGCTCCTGCTGATGGACAACGCCTCGGGGCGCGAGCAGGTCGAGCCGCTCGTCCCGCCCGAAGGCTGCGTGCTGCTCGTCACCTCGCGCCAGCACTTCACGCTGGCCGGCCTCTCCGCGCTGGACTTAGAGACGCTGCCGCCCGAAGACGCGCGCCAACTCCTGCTCAAGATCGCCCCGCGCATCGGCGAGCGCGCCGACGAGATAGCGCGCCTCTGCGGCCACCTCCCGCTCGCCCTGCGACTCGCCGCGAGTGCGTTAGCCGAACGCGCAAACCTCAGCCCCGCTGACTACGTCCGACGCCTCTCCGGCGCGAAGAAGCGGCTCGAACTCGTCGAGGCGTCGCTCACGCTGAGCTACGAACTGCTCAGCCCCGACCAGCAAAGACTCTGGCGCGCTCTCTCCGTCTTCCCTGACACCTTCGACACGGCGGCGGCAGCAGCCGTCTTGGAGTTGGACGCAGACGAGGCGCAGGACGCGCTCGGCGATCTGCTCAGGTACAGCCTCCTTGAATGGGACGCCGGTACCTCGCGCCTCCGCCTACACGACCTCGCACGCCTCTTCGCCGACTCGCGCATGAGCGACGACGAACGCCGCGCGACCCGAATGCGCCACGCCACGCACTACCTGACCGTGTTACGAGAGTGCGATGCCTCCTACTTAAAAGGCGGCGACGCTATCAAAAGCGGGCTTGCGCTCTTCGACGTTGAGCGGCGAAACATCGAGACCGGTCAGGAGTTGGCGTGTCGGCGTGCAAGCAAAGACGAGGTAGCAACGCGGTTGTGTAATAAATATCCTGACGCCGGAGTGTTTGTGCTCATGCTGCGTAAGCATCCACGCGAGTACATCTCTTGGCTTGAAGCCGCGTTGGCGGCTGCGCGTCAACTTAAAGACCGTACCTCCGAGGGACTACATTTGAGCAATTTAGGCTGTGTGTATGACGACTTAGGTGAGTACCGACGCGCCATTGAGTTCTATGAACAGCGGCGTACTATCTCCCGCGAGATAGGCGACCGCCTCGACGAAGGAAGTGTGCTGAACAACTTGGGAGTTGCTTATGGAAAATTGGGCGAGACGCGGCGCGCCATCGAATTCTATGAGCAACGCCTTACTATCGTCCGCGAGGTAGGTGACCAGCGAGGTGAAGGAAATGTTCTGAACAACTTGGGCATCGCTTATGGAGCCTTGGGCGAGACGCGGCACGCCGTCGAGTATCACGAGCAGGCGTTAGTCATCACACGCGAGATTGGTGACCGCAAAGGAGAGGGGCAAAGTTTAACCAACTTGGCTGATGTCTGGACACATTCATAAACCAGCTTCCAAGTTGAGCTTACTTTGATGATCGAGCAACGGCCAGAGGCTTTCAACATGCATGAGCAGTTCGACGACGCTTCTGACCAGGCTCAACTCGGAGCGTGCCGCGCGGCGCGAGCGCACTTGCCGCAACCAACTATCGCGCCGCGCATGCAAGACGAGC
>DASWNR010000398.1:0-3587 GCA_036399155.1 Pyrinomonadaceae bacterium | reverse complement strand
GGCGGCGGGCGATTACTCCGAAATTTACACCATCAAAGGGCATAAGCATTTAGTCGAAAAGCCCCTGAGGGAATGGGAGATGAGACTGCCGGAGAAATACTTCGCACGCATCCACCGCAACTGCATCGTCAATCTCGAATTCGTGGAGCGCGTGGAAAGCTGGTTCAATCGTTCCCACCAAATCTACCTGCAAGGGCAGGCTGAGCCTCTCACGGTCAGCCGCCGCTACGCCGCGAAATTAAAAGAACAGTTCGGTTGATTTATAATCGGAAGCGTTCTCGTCATCCGGTCGTCATAAAATTCAGGGGCGCGTGTTTCGAGTCTGCCGCGTCGAGTCTTCACCCGCATAGGTATACACTAATAGATGAGTCGCTCTTTAGATGCGTCGCGGGCGTGCCCGTTAGAGAGCTTGTGCCTCGCGCCGGGCTGCGCGTAATGAAGTGTCTCCTGCCGGGGAGGCGTCGAAGAGAGGCAGAGGCGGAAGTGTTGACGTACGGGATCGCATTCGTGTCTCGCGGAGGTCGAAGTTGAACTTGCCGGAACTTTTTAAGCTGGTCGGGATAGTCATCGTGGTCGTGGGTCTTGCGCTGAAGTTGCGCACGACGCTGGTGGTCGTGACGGCGGGGCTTGTTACCGGACTGGCGGCGGGGCTGCCGCTGCTGTCGGGCGTGGGCATCTTCGAGGGCGTTCCCCTCCTGACGAGGCCGGGGCAGGAGGGCATCATCAACATACTGGGGCGCGCCTTCGCAGACAACCGGCTGATGACGCTCTTTATCGTCACGCTCCCGGCCATCGGGCTGGCCGAGCGTTACGGCTTGCAGGAGCAGTCGGCGCGCTTCATACGCCGCGTCAGCGCAGCGACCGTCGGCAGGTTCCTCATCACCTATCAACTCTTCCGCGTGCTGATGGGCATACTCGGCATACGCCTGCTCGGACACCCGGCCTTCGTCCGCCCGCTCGTCTTCCCGATGGCGCGCGGCGCAGCCGAGGCCAATCGCACGGGCGGCGAGGCACTGCCGGAAGAGGATGTCGAACGGATCAAGGCGGCGTCGGCTGCCAGCGAGAACTACGGGAATTTCTACGGGCAGAACCTCTCGCCCGTGCAGGCCGGGGTGCTGCTCGTCTACGGCACGCTCGGCTCGTCCGCCGTGGGTTACCCGGTGAGCCTCTGGAGCATCGTGCTCTACGCCATCCCGGTCGCAGTCCTCTCGGTCGTCGTCGCATCCGCGCAGTTCCTCCTGTTCGACCGCATCCTGCGCAGGCGTCAGGCGAAGGTGCGTTAAGGGGAGTAAGACATATGCCGTCGCCGACGAACATCACTGCCGCGCTCTTCAGTCTCGACGCGGTCTACGTGTTGACCGGACTCGTGCTCTGGGTCTTCGCGGCCTTGAACTTCCGCGACCGCGACAACGCCAAACGCGCGGGCAGCGCGCTCTTCTGGCTCGTGCTGGGAATCATCTTCGCCCTGGGGAGCCTCATGCCGCACTGGCTAACCGGCCTGTTGGTGCTCTTCATGGTCGGGCTTGACGGCGCGGGGCGCGTCGGCCATAAGTCGCGGCAGGGCGCGACGAACGGGGCGGGGCAGCGGGTGCCGGAAGCGCGCACGCCCGGAAACAGGATCTTCCTGCCGGTGCTGCTCATCCCGCTGCTGGCCTTCGGCTTCGCGCTCGCCTTCCGCCTCTTCGGCGGCGACACGAGCCGGGGCGCGCTCGTCGGCCTTGGGTTCGGCGGGGCTGCCGCGCTGGTCGCGGGACTTGCGCTGACGAAGGGCACGGCGCGCGAGGCGTTCCACGAGGGGCGGAGGCTCAACGACTCGATGGGGTCGGTCATCATCCTGCCGCAACTGCTCGCCTCGCTCGGCGTCATCTTCGCGGCGAGCCGTGTGGGCGACCTCATCGCTCAGGGCATCAAGGGTGTCATCCCGGGCGAGAACCTCTTCCTGCTCGTCGCGGCCAACTGTCTGGGGATGACGCTCTTCACGCTCGTCATGGGCAACTCGTTTGCGGCCTTCCCCGTTATCACGACGGGCGTGCTGGTCCCGCTCATCATCAAGCCGTTCGGCGTTGACCCGGCGATGGCGGCCATCATCACCCTCACCGCCGGATCAACCGGGACGCTGATGACGCCGATGGCTGCGAACTTCAACATTGTTCCGGCAGCACTCCTGAACATGCGCGACCAGTACGGCGTGATCAAGTTTCAGGTGCCGTACGCCCTGACCATGTGGGTACTGCACGTGCTGGTGCTGTGGCTGATGATTCGTCTGCTCTGAGGAGAGAGGGAGCAGCGCGAACGTGCAAGGCCGCAGCGGCAGTCGCCCGGCGATCCGCCGGAGCGCGGCTGGAGGAAGGGAAAAGATTGTGCCGACGAGTGATCACGCATGGGGGTCGCAAATGAGTGCGCGCGAATACTTACCGCGCTTCGCCGGACTCGCGCTCGCGTGCGTCCGCAAGGAGTACCCGAATAAAATCGACCACGTGCTGAACGACGCCTCGCAGTTGAAGTCTCCGAGGGAACTGCACCCGGCCTTTTACGGCTGCTACGACTGGCACTCCGCCGTCCACGGCCACTGGTTACTCGCCCGCCTGCTGCGCACGTGCGGCGAGCAGGGGGCTGCGGTGCTGCCGGGGGCCAAAATCCGCGAGGCGCTCGGCGCGAATCTGACGGCGGAGAACATTAGCGTCGAGGACGAGTATTTCAGAGACGCCGGACGCGCATCCTACGAGCGTCCGTACGGGTGGGCTTGGCTGCTGAAACTCCACGAGGAACTGTATCTCTGGGACGACCCCGAAGCCGGACGCTGGTTCGACTCCCTGCGTCCTCTGGCCGAAACCATCGTCGGGAAATACCTCTCCTTCTTCCCGAAACAGAAGTACCCGATCCGCGTCGGCACACACTTCAACACCGCTTTCGGCCTCGCCTTCGCACATGACTATGCCGTCACGCTCGCCGGGGGCGAAAAGAGACGGCTCGACGCTTCGACGCTCGAAAGACTCGCGCAACTGAAGTCGCTCGTCTCCGAGCGCGCACGCACTTACTTCGCAGACGACCGCGACGCACCCGCCGCCTGGGAGCCGGGCGGGGACGACTTCCTCTCGCCGAGCCTGATCGAGGCTGATCTCATGCGGCGCGTCTTGGACGGCGGAGAGTTCCAACGCTGGTTCGATGATTTCCTGCCCGGCCTTGAGGACGGTCGCCCCGCGACACTGCTGACGCCCGCCGACGTGACCGCTCGGTCTGACCCGAAGATCGTACATCTGGATGGGTTGAATCTGAGCCGCGCCTGGTGCATGCGGAGCATCGCCTCCGCACTCCCGGAGGACTCGCCCCGTCGCTTAGTGCTGGCGCGCGCCGCCGCACGTCACGCCGGGGTCACTCTCCGCCACGTCACGAGCGGCGACTACGCCGGTGAACACTGGCTGGCGACCTTTGCCGTCTACCTGCTGTCCGCCCCGCCGCTGGCAGGTGAAGTGAACATCTCCGGGCTTTAATCCCCGGCGGAAAAAGCGACTCCGCCAGACCGGAACGTCACACGCGCGGGGCATCTTCCGCCGTGCCGGACTGACCCTCGTTGTTGCCCGCCAGCG
>DASWNR010000397.1:0-4126 GCA_036399155.1 Pyrinomonadaceae bacterium | reverse complement strand
GACCTCTACGAAAAATTCTTCCGCAACTACACGCGGAAGCAGTGGGGCTTGGACCCTTCGGAGCTGGACGCGTCTGTGACGGCGCGTGTCCCGACGCGGACGAACCGCGACGACCGGTACTTCACCGACACCTACCAGGCGATGCCGAAGCACGGCTACACGCGGCTGTTCGAGAACATGCTCGACCACCCGAACATCAAGGTCATGCTCAACGCGGACTACCGCGAGGTCGAGCGCATCGTCCCGCACCGCGAGCTGGTCTTCACGGGGCCGGTGGACGAGTATTTCGACTACCGCTTCGGCAAGCTCCCCTACCGCTCGCTCGAATTCAAGCACGAGACGCTCGACAGGGAAGTCCACCAGACGGCGGCGACCGTCAACTACCCGAACGATTTCCCCTACACAAGAGTCACCGAGTTCAAGTACCTGACGGGGCAGGAGCACTCGAAGACGGCGGTCGCCTACGAGTACCCGCGCGCCGAGGGCGACCCGTACTACCCCGTGCCGCGCCCCGAGAACGCCGAGCTGTACCAGAAGTACAAGGCGCTGGCCGACGAGACGACGGGCGTCCACTTCGTCGGGCGTCTGGCGACCTACAAGTACTACAACATGGATCAGGTGGTGGCGCAGGCCCTCACGACCTTCAAGAAGATGACGGGGGTGAGGGGCTGAAGGAGACGCGGGGGAGTCTTGACGGCATGAGCCAGCGGCCTCACGGCGCGAAGGCGCCGGAGCTTTGGGCGGGGGCCGAGTGCACGGTCAACCGCGTCGGCGACCGCTACTTCGACCAGCTCGAACGCACGGGTCACGCGCGCCGCCTCGAAGACCTCGACCTCTTCGCGTGGCTCGGCGTCAAGACCGTGCGCTACCCCGTGCTCTGGGAGCGCACCGCGCCCGGCGAACTGTCCGACGCCGACTGGTCGTGGCCCGACGAGCGGCTCGGGAGGTTGAGAGAACTCGGCATACGCCCGGTCGTCGGCCTCGTCCACCACGGCAGCGGCCCGCCACACACCTCGCTCACCGACGAAGCCTTCCCCGAAAAGCTCGCCGCCTACGCGCGCGCGGTCGCCGAACGTTACCCGTGGGCCGAGGACTACACACCGGTCAACGAGCCTTTGACGACGGCGCGCTTCAGCGGGCTCTACGGCGTCTGGTACCCGCACGGGCGCGACGCCCGTACGTTCATACGCGCCCTCTTCAACGAACTGCGCGGCGTCGTCCTCTCGATGCGCGCCGTGCGCGAGGTGAACCCGGCGGCGCGGCTCGTCCAGACGGAGGACGTGGGCTTCTGCTTCTCGACCGAGCGGCTCGGCTACCAGGCCGACTTCGAGAACGAGCGGCGCTGGCTCACCTTCGACCTGCTGCTGGGTCGCGTCACGCGCGAACACCCGCTGTGGGAGTACCTTCTGCTGGAAGGCGTCGGCGCCGGCGAGATCGAGTGGTTCGCCGAGAACGCCTGCGCGCCCGACCTCCTCGGCATCGACTACTACGTGACGAGCGAGCGCTTTCTAGACGAGCGTGTCACGCGCTACCCGCCGCACACCCGCGGCGGCAACCAGCGCGACCAGTACGCGGACGTCGAGGCGGTGCGCGTCCGCGCCGGCGGGCTGGCGGGCGCGCGCGGCATCCTGGGCGACGTTTGGGAGCGGTACGGCCTGCCGTTCGCGCTGACGGAGGCGCACCTCGGCTGCACGCGCGAAGAGCAGATGCGCTGGTTCCATGAGCTTTGGACGGCCGCCCGCGACGCGCGCGCGGAGGGCGCGGACGTGCGCGCCGTGACGGCCTGGGTGCTCTTCGGCTCGTTCGACTGGGACAGCCTCATCACGCGCGACGCGGGGCACTACGAGCCCGGCGTGTTCGACGTGCGCTCGGGGAGCCCGCGCCCGACCGCGCTCGCGCACATGCTGCGCGACCTCGCCGCCACGGGCGCGCACGAGCACCCCGCGCTCGACTCGCCGGGCTGGTGGCGGCGCCCCGACCGCCTGCTCTACCCGAGCGTGCGCGGCCGCGCGAGTCGCGGCGGCGGCGGGTCGAAGTCCGCGGGCGCGTCGCGCAAGTCGTGCGGGGCTTCGACGGGTGCGAGGCCGCTACTCATCGCCGGCGCGACCGGGAAGCTCGGCGCGGCCTTCGCGCGCGTCGCGGAGTCTCGCGCGCTGAAGTTCCGCCTGCTCTCGCGGCGCGAGATGGACATCGCCGACGCCGCGTCGGTCGGGGCCGCCCTTGACGAGACGTGCGCCTGGGCCGTCGTCAACGCCGCCGGCTACGCGCGCGTTGACGAGGCGGAGCGCGAGAGCGAGACGTGTCTCCGCGAGAACGCCGCGGGCGCGTACGTGCTCGCGGAGGCGTGCGCGCGGAGGGGCTTGCCGCTCCTGACTTTTTCGTCCGCCCTCGTCTTCGACGGGCGCGGGCGCGGCCGCCCTTACGTCGAGAGCGACGAGGCCGCGCCGCTCAGCGTCTACGGACGGAGCAAGGCAGAGGCCGAGCGGCGCGTGCTCGAAGCGTGCCCTTCGGCGCTGGTCGTGCGGACGGGCGCGCTCTTCGGGCCTTGGGACGAGTCGAACTTCGCGCAGGCGGCGCTCGGCGCGCTCGCCCGCGGCGAGGAGTTCGTCGCGGACGACGACGCCGTCATAACGCCGACATACATCCCCGAATTCGCGAACGTCTGCCTCGACCTGCTCATCGACGGCGAGCGCGGCCTCTGGCACCTCGCCAACGCGGGCGCGGTCACGTGGGCCGAGTTCGCGCGGCTCGCCGCACGGCTCGCGGGGCTCGACGCGTCCCTCGTCGTCGGACGCACGGCGCGTGAGCCGGGGCTCGCCGCGCCGCGCCCGGCCTACGGCGCGCTCGCGAGCGAGCGCGGCGCGCTGCTCAAACCGCTCGGGGAGGCGCTTGAGTGTTACGTGCGCGAGCGCTCGTGCGCGCCGGTCGCGTCGCGCGGGCGCTCGGCCGCGGGTTGAGCCGTCGGGGCGGGGAGCGCGCCTCCGGCACGGTTTTTGTTGACACAGCTTGAAGACAAATTTTGACGGGCCGTTTTCGGACAGGCCGGCGTCTGTCCGGCGGCCGGGTGTCCTGAAAACGTTTTCGAGTCCAAGAGGAGAAGTCGAGATGGCAACAATCGAAGAGAGACTGACCGCCGCCGGCGCGGATATTTCGGAGCTGACCGGCGGGGAGTCGACGAACTCGGCCATGTCGGTCAACGTCGGGGAGGTCGAGCGCTGGGCGTCGGCCATCGGCGGCGGCGCGCTGGCGCTCTACGGGGCGACGCGCGGGAGCCTGGGCGGCATCGCGCTCGCGCTCGTGGGCGCGGCGCTCGTGCACCGCGGCGTGTCGGGGCATTGCAACCTCTACGAGGCGATGAGCTACAGCACGGCCGAGGGGCTGCGCAACAGCGAGAACGTCTCCGTCTCGGGCGAGCGCGGGACGAAGGTCGAGAAGAGCGTCACCGTCAACCGGCCGGCCTCGGAGCTTTACGCCTTCTGGCGCAACTTCGAGAACCTGCCGCAGTTCATGAATCACCTTGAGTCGGTCACGGCCGCCGGCCCGAACCGCACGCACTGGGTGGTGAAGGCGCCCGCCGGGACGAGCGTCTCGTGGGACGCCGAGGTCTATAACGAGAAGCCGGGCGAGCTGATAGCGTGGCGCACGCTCGAAGGCTCGACGGTCGCGCACGCCGGCAGCGTGCGCTTCGAGGAGTCGGGCGGCTCGACGCTCGTGCGCGTCTCGCTCAAGTACGACCCGCCGGGCGGCAAGCTCGGCTCGTACGTCGCCAGCCTCTTCGGCGAGAACCCCGAGCAGCAGATCGAGGAAGACCTCGGCCGCTTCAAGCAGCTCATGGAGTCGATGGGGACGGCGGACGCCGGCGACCCCTCCGCGGGGCGCGGCGCTTCGGCGGGCGTTTGAAGGCCGGCTGATTCAATAAGGAGGCTCGGATGGCGGAAGAGACGGAGAACGACGACGAGTTGATCGGCCACGACTCGACGACCGCGCCCGGCGGCAACAAGGAGCGCCGGACCGGCGACCCCGGCCGCACGCCCGGCAAGGCCGAGGGCGACGAGGAGTCGGTGGACGAAAAGCTGGACTAGCAGGGCGGTCGAGTCAGCTTAGACGGGCGGCGCGGGGCCGCCGC
>DASWNR010000396.1:0-8511 GCA_036399155.1 Pyrinomonadaceae bacterium | reverse complement strand
GGCGAACTCGTCGGCGTAGCGGATGCTCGTCTGGCCGACGAAGACCTTCGTGTGACCCGCGGGCAGCGGGTCGTCCGCCGCCGCGGGCGCGGCGAGCGCGAGCGCGAAGAGCGCTGAGAGCGCGATGCGCGTGAGCCTCATGGTCTTCACTCCGGGTTTCGTTGCCGCCGCGGTGGTGTTAACTTTATCGTGCGCGCCGGCCGGGTGGGCGCGTCGGCGAGCCGACGCCTCCGAGTCCAATAAACTGGGCGCGTGTACGTGATTCTGAATGCCGGGGAATTGCCGCCCGCTGGGCCGAAAAACATATCGCGGCGCTTCGGCGTATTTACATCCCGCGGGGCTGCAAAAGCAAGGAAAATTTTTGGCCGCGCGGCGGCGAGAACTCATCTCACGGCGTGTTATAAACGTCTGAGACCCGCACAAGGTTTCTTTTCAACTCTTTTTTAAGCGCACGCCCCGGACGCCCGCGCGCCGGGGCCCGCTGAAAAGTTTGAGAACTGCGAGGCGAAACGACTTGAAGACGAGTGCACTCCACCGAAGGCCGAACCTCCCCACGCTCCTGACGCTCCTGACGCTCCTGACGCTGTCCGCCGCCGCCACGGCCTCGGCCGCCGACTGGGCCGAGTGGCGCGGCCCCGCGCGAGACGGCGTCTCGCGCGAGAAGGGACTCCCGGCGAAGTGGTCGCCCGCGGGCGATAATCTGGCGTGGCGCGCGCCCTACGGCGGGCGCTCGACGCCCATAGTGATGGGGAACCGCGTCTACCTCTTCAACGCCGCCGAGCGCGGCGAGCGTTTGCAGGAGCGCCTGCTGTGCCTCGACGCGGACACGGGGAAACTCCTGTGGGAGCGGCGCTTCAACGTCTACCTCTCGGACACGCCGCCGCACCGCATCGCGTGGGCCTCGCCCGTCGGCGACCCCGCGACGGGGAACGTCTACGTGCAGGGCGGCGGCGGTCACCTCGTGGGCCTGTCGGGCAAGGACGGCAAGGTGCTTTGGGAGCGCCCGCTCGGCGAGGACTTCGGGCTGCTGACGACGCACGGCGGGCGCACGGTCTCGCCCCTGGTCGACGGCGACCTCGTCATCGTCAGCGGCGTCACGTTCAGCTGGGGCGCGCACCACCGCGGACTCCACCGCTGGATGGCCTTCGACAAGCTGACGGGCGAGGTCGTCTGGTCGAGCGCGCCCGGCTCGCGCCCCTACGACACGACCTACGCCGCGCCCACCATCGCCGACATCGGCGGGACGCGGCTGCTCATACAGGGCGCGAGCGACGGCTGGGTGCACGCCGTCAAGCCGCAGACGGGCGAGCCCGTCTGGAAGATAGAAGTCTCGAAGCGCGGTTTGAACACGGGCGTCGTCGTCCGCGGCACCGACGCCATCATCACGCACAGCGAGGAGAACCTCGACTCGAACGAGATGGGGATGATGGCCGCGCTCGACGCCTCGCTCAAGGGCGAGCTGAAGATGTCGCAGCTCAAGTGGAAGGTCTACGGCTGGCAGGGCGGATTCTCATCGCCCGTGATAGACGGCGACAGGCTCTACCAGGTGGACAACGGCGCGAACCTCGCCGCCTTCGACGTGAACTCGGGCAAACAGCTCTGGCTCCAGAACCTCGGGACGATTCAGAAAGCCTCGCCCGTCTTCGCCGACGGCAAGCTCTACGTCGGGACGGAGAACGGCAAGTTCTTCATCATCGAGCCCTCGGCCACGGGCGCGAAGATTCTCGACGAAGACCAGCTCGGCACCGAGCAGCAGCCCGAGTCCATCATCGCCTCGGTCGCCGTCTCCGACGGCCGCGTCTTCCTCGTCACCGACGCCGCGCTCTACTGCATCGGCAAGAAGGCGGCGCGACCGAAGTCCGAGGCCAAGCCCTCGTGGCTCACCCGCCCGGCCTCCGGCCCCGAGGCCGTCAAGCACGTGCAGGTCGTCCCGGCCGAACTGACGCTGCGGCCGGGCGAGAGCGCTGAGTTCCGCGTCCACCTCTTCGACGAGCAGGGGCGCCTGACCGTCACCAGCTCCGTCGCCTGGTCTCTCGACCAGCTCAAGGGCAGCGTCTCGGGCTCCGAGAAGACGTTCCGGGGCGTGCGGGAGGCGCACGCGGGGAGGTTCACGGCCGCGCCGGACGCGGTCGTCCAGACCGGCGAGGTGCGCGCCACCATCGGCGGCGTGACGGGCGCGGCGCGCGTGCGCGTCATCCCGCCGCTGCCCTGGGAGGAGAACTTCGACGCGATGGCGCTGGGCACCTTCCCGCAGCACTGGACGAACACGGGGATGAAGTTCGTCACGCGCGACGTTGAAGGCAAGCGGGTCTTCGTCAAGACGACCGAGGGCTCGTCGCTTTTGAGCCGCGCGCGCGCCTACATGGGGCCGAGCGACCTGCACGACTACACGGTCGAGGCCGACCTCCTCGCGACGACGAGGCGGCGGCAGGTCGGCGACGCCGGCGTCCTCGCGCAGCGCTACTCGCTCACGCTCTTCGGCAACGCGCAGAAGCTTGAGCTGACGCCGTGGCAGCCCGAGACGACGCGCGTCGCCTCCGTCCCGTTCGAGTGGAAGGTTGACACGTGGTACCGCGTCAAGCTGAGGGTCGAGAATTTGCCGAACGGGCAGGTGCGCGCGCGCGGCAAGGTCTGGCCGGCCGCCTCGCCCGAGCCCGACGCCTGGACGGTCGAGCGCACAGACCCCATCGGCAACCGGCAGGGCAGCCCCGGCATCTTCGGCAGCGCGCTCGCGGAAATCTACTTCGACAACATAAAGGTGTACGCGAATAAGTAGACAGTGGACAGTAGTCGGTAGACAGCAGGAGGAGAGGTCAAAGTTGAGGATGAAATCAATGTCGAGAAAGCGTCAATCGGGAATCCGCACCGCCGCCGCGGGCCTGGTGGTTTTAACTACCGTCTACTGTCTGCTGTCCACCGTCTACCCCGTCTCCGCCTCCGACCCCGGCACCGGCGACTGGCCGATGTGGGGCGGGACGCCCGACCGCAACATGGTCTCGAAGGCGAAGGGCATGCCGACGAGCTGGGACGTGAAGACGAAGAAGAACGTGAAGTGGGTGGCGGAACTCGGCTCGCAGACCTACGGCAACATCACGGTCGCGGGCGGCGTCGTCCTGGTCGGCACCAACAACGAGGCCAAGCGCGACCCGAAGATCACGGGCGACAAGGGCGTGCTGATGGCCTTCGACGAGAAGACCGGCGCGTTCCTCTGGCAGGCCGTCCACGACAAGGTGGCCGCCGGCCGCGTCAACGACTGGCCGTTTCAGGGCATCGCCTCCTCGCCGCTCGTCGAGGGCGACCGCGTCTACTACGTCTCGAACCGGGCGGAGTTGGTGTGCGTCGACCTCCAGGGCTTCCGCGACAAGGAGAACGACGGCCCCTTCGCCGACGAGAAGGACAAGACCGAGGCGCACGCCGACGTGGTCTGGCGGCTCGACATGATGGAGGAGCTGGGCGCCTTCCCGCACAACCTCGCCAACTCCTCGCCGGTCGCGTGGGGCGACCTCGTCTACGTCTCGACCTCGAACGGGCAGGACGAGAGCCACGTCAACATCCCCTCGCCCAAAGCGCCGGCCATCATCGCCGTCAACAAGAAGACGGGCAAGGTCGTCTGGGAGGACGCCTCGCCCGGCGACAAGATTCTGCACGGCCAGTGGTCTACGCCCGCGGCCGGGAAGATAGGCGGCGTCGATCAGGTCGTGATGGGGCAGGGCGACGGCTGGGTGCGCGGCTACGAGGCGGCGACGGGCAAGAAGCTCTGGGAGTTCGACACCAACCCGAAGGACTCGACGTGGCCCAAGACGCGCAACGAGATCATCTCGACGCCGGTCATCTACGAGGACAAGGTCTACCTCGCCAACGGGCAGGACCCCGAGCACGGCGAGGGCGTCGGCCACATGTACTGCATCGACGCGACCAAGCGCGGCGACATCACGCAGACGGGGCGCGTCTGGCACTACGACAAGATTCGCCGGTCGATTTCGACGCCGTCCATCGCGGACGGCATCGTCTACCAGCCCGACTTCAGCGGCTTCCTCCACGCCATCGACGCGAAGACCGGCGCGGCGCTCTGGGTTCACGACATGTTCGCGGCCGTGTGGGGCTCGCCGATGATGACGGCCGACGGACGGCTCTACCTCGGCGACGAGGACGGCGACGTGGTCATCATGCAGGCGGGGCGCGAGAAGAAGGTGCTGGCCGAGATAAACATGGGCAGCTCGGTCTACTCGACGCCCATCCCGGCCAACGGCGCGCTCTTCATAACCAACCGCAACCAGCTCTTCGCGCTCTCCGAGGGTGCGGCCGCGCCCGCCGCGACGCCCGCCCAACCGGCAAAGCCGGCGGCGACTCCGGCGGCGACGCCCGCAGCCGTCAGGCCGGGCTCTTGAGTTTCCGGTCGGCGAACTGAGAGGCGGGCCCCGCCCGTCGCGGCCGACGGCAAGCCCTACCTTTCGAGCGAGGACGGCGACGTGTTCGTCGTCAAGGCGGGGCCGAAGCGCGTCTACGCGGTCGCCGACCGGGGGCGGAAGAATTAGTTAACAGGGATGGACGGGGTGAGCAGGGTAAGGAAAGAAAGGGTTGGAGATTTCAAATTTGAAATTTCAAATCTTTGATCCTTACCCTGTTCACCCCGTCCATCCCTGTTAATTCTCGGATTCGTCATGCAGGGCTTCGACTATCAACCGCGGACGCGCGTCATCTTCGGCGCGGGCTCGCTCGCACGCCTGGGCGAGGAGGCGCGCGCGCTCGGCTTCCGGCGCACGCTGCTCGTCGCCGACCGCGGGCTGCTGGAGGCGGGTCACGTCGAGAGGGCTTCGCGTCTGCTCGAAGCGTCGGGCGTCTCGGTCGCGCGCTTCCACGACTTCGAGACGAACCCGGACGCGGCGATGGTCGAGCGCGGCCGCGCGTTCGCGAAAGGAGAGGGCGTCGATTCGTTCGTGGGCCTCGGCGGCGGCAGCTCGCTCGACTGCGCGAAGGGGATAAACTTCCTTCTGACGAACGGCGGGCGGATGCAGGACTACGCCGGCTACGGGCGCGCGCGCAGGCCGCTGCTCCCGATGATAGGCGTCCCGACGACGGCCGGGACGGGGAGCGAGGCGCAGTCCTACGCGCTCGTCTCCGACGAGCGGACGCACGCGAAGATGGCGTGCGGCGACCCGTCGGCGGCCTTCCGCGTGGCGCTCCTCGACGCGGAGCTGACGCTCTCGGCGCCGCGCGCGGTGACGGCCTCGGCCGGCTTCGACGCCGTCGCGCACGCCGTCGAGACATACGTCTCCTCGGCTCGCAGCCCGCTCTCCGAGATGTTCTCGCGCGAGGCGTGGCGTCTGCTCGAAGGCGCCTACGAGCGCGCGCTCGCCGCGCCCGAAGATGTGGAAGCGCGCGGCCGAATGCTGCTCGGCGCGCACCTCGCGGGGGCGGCCATCGAGAACTCCATGCTCGGCGCGGCGCACGCCTGCGCGAACCCTCTGACGGCGCGCTACGGCACGGAGCACGGCGCGGCGCTGGCGTCGCTGCTGCCGTGGGTCGTCCGCTGGAACGCTTCGGAGGTCGGCGCGCGCTACGCGGAGCTGTCGGGCGGGCGCGGCGCGGGGGGCGAGGCGCTGGCGCGCCGCGTCGAGGAGCTGTCGGCGGCGGGGGCCTTGGGCCGTAAACTTTCGGAGGCGGGCATGGCCCGAGAAGACTTGCGCGCGCTCGCGGACGATGCGGCGGGGCAGTGGACGGGGCGCTTCAACCCGCGCGCGTTCGACGCGGCGGGCGCGTTGGAGGTGTACGAGTGGGCGTACTGAATAAAAGTTCAAAGTTCAAAGTTCAAAGTTCAAAGTCCGAGGGCGACGGGCAGACGGTAAAGACTGAGGAGCCGCGCGGGTTGCGCCGGCGCGACTTCCTTCTGCTGCCTTTCGCGCTCGGCCTTCTGCCGGCCGCCGCGCGCGCGAGCTGGGATAGTTTTGTGACGCCGGCCGACAGTTGGCCGCAGTTCCGCGGGAACCCCCTGCTGTCGGGCTACTCCGGCTCGCAGGTCGCGGGGAATCTGCGGCACCTCTGGGCGGTGGACGCGGGCGAGTCGGTCGAGTCTTCGGCGGCCGTCGCGGGCGGCGCCGTCTTCGTCGGCACGCAGAGGGGCGAGCTGGTCTCGGTGGGACTCGCCGACGGGCGCGAGCGCTGGCGCTACAACGCCGGCGGCCCCATCGGCGAGTCCTCGCCGGCGGTCGCGCGCGGCGTCGTCTACGTCGGCGATTTGTCGGGCGTGCTCCACGCCGTGCGCGCCGACAACGGTCAACGGGTGTGGACGTTCAAGACGGGCTCCGAGATCAAGTCGTCGCCAATCGTCTCGGCGGGCCGCGTCGTCGTCGGCTCGTACGACACGCACATCTACTGCGTCGCGGCGGCCACGGGCAAACAGCTCTGGAAGGTGAAGACGGCCGGGCAGGTTCACTCGACCGCGGGGGTGGCCGAGGGCGTGGCCTACGTCGCCGGGTGCGACGAAGTCCTGCGCGGCGTGCGCATCGCGACGGGGCGCGAGGTCATGCAGGTGCGCTCGGGCGCCTACACCGGCGCGAGCCCCGCGCTGCTCGCGGGCAACGCCTTCTACGGCACCTTCAACAACGAGGTGCTCGGCGTCAACCTCGTCGCGCGCCAGGTCGGGTGGCGCTACCATAACCCGCAGCGGCAGTTCCCCTTCTACTCTTCGGCGGCGGTGATAGAGGCGCGCGTCGTCGTCGGCGGGCGCGACAAGATGGTTCACTGCCTCGACGCATACACGGGGCGCCCGCACTGGACGTTCGGGACGCAGGCGCGCGTCGAGTCTTCGCCGGCCGTCGCCGCGGGGCGCGTCTTCGTCGGCTCGAACGACGGGCGGCTCTACGTCCTAGGCTTCGGCGACGGGCGCAAGCAGGCGGAGTTCAACCTCGGCGCGCCGGTCTCGGCCTCGCCGGCCGTCGCCTCGGGCCGCGTCGTCGTCGGCTCGCAGGACGGCAAGCTCCACTGCTTTGGTTAGTAGACAGTAGACAGTAGACAGTAGTCAGTAGTCAGTAGATAAAACAGAGGCGGCGCGTCTTCGGTCATCAGCCGGGACGCGCCGCCTTAAGTTTTTCTACTGACTACTGTCTACTATTTCTTCACGAAGACGCGTTTGTTGTTGAAGGCGTTGCCGCCGCGCTCGGTGATGGTCTCGATGGTGAATGTGCCGTCGGGCCACTGCATCCACTTGCGCGCGATGAGGATGGTCTCCGGGCCTCTGGGCGTGGTCTGGACGACCTCGTCCTCGATGATGAAGCCCTTATCGTTCGCCATCCAGCGGGCGGTGCGCTTGCCCTTCGGCGCGGGAGCGTCCTTGGGCGCGTTGGGCGGCGGCGGCGGGGCGAACTCCGTCTCCTTGCCGTCGAGCGTGTAGGCTTCCTTGATGACGCGCTCGCCCTGCGGCGAGACGACCTTCAACTCCACCGAGACCTTGTCGCCGTCCTGCGCGACGGTCATCGTCTGTTTGACGTCGGGCGGGACGCTGTGGCTGCGCGTCTGATCCAGCTCCCACGTCCCCGAGAAGTTCGGGCGCGCGGGAGTGCCACCGACTGCGGCGAACACGGCGGCGGCGGCGAGCAGCAAACTGGCGGGGGCGGCGAGCGCCGTCTTGAGTCTCATCGGGGAACCTCCTTCAAATCATTTGAGAAATACCTGGCGACGGTCGCCGCGCTCGGCTTCGCGGTGAGCTTCGAGACGACGAACATCAAGAGCGCCGAGACGAGCACCATCGGGACGACCGGCATGAAGCCGAAGACGCTGGTGCCGGAGTATGTGCGCGCGAGCACCTCGGTGCCGCCCGGCGCCCAGTAGACGGCGGGCGGCCCCGGCGGCGGCGCGGCCGTGGTCTGCTGGAAGACGGCGACGAAGACGACCGCGACCGCGACCCAGACGGTCGAGGCCAGCGCGCCCCACTTCGTCGACCCGCGCCAGAAGAGCGCCGAGATCATCAGCGGCGACATCGCCGCGAAGCCCGAGAAGGCGTACTGGATGGCGATCTCGAAGATGGTCTCGGGCGCGCGCAGCGCGACCACGTAGGCGAGCAGCGTCAGGACGACGACGAAGAGGCGGCCGGTCTGCACCTGCGCGCGTTCGCCGAAACGCCGCCGCCCGCCGTAGAAGGCGAAGAAGTCCTCGGCGAACATCGTCGAGAGCGCGAGTATCTGCGAGTCGGAGGCCATGACGGCCGCCATGATGCCTGCGCCGAGGATGCCGGCGAGCCAGAGCGGGGCGTAGCGGCGCAGCAGCAGCAGGATCACGTCGTCGCCCGACGCCTGCTCGCGCAGCTCCTCGCGCCGCGCGGGCTCCATCGTGCGCCCCTGGGTGGCGAGCGTGCGGCGCGCCTCCTGCTTGGCGCGTATCTCGGGCACGTCCGAGACGCGGTTGGCCATCACGCCGAGGAAGACGCACGGCGACCAGATGAGCAGGATGCAGAGCGGGTAGAAGATGACCGTCTTCTTGAACTGCACCATCTTCTTCGCCGTGCGTCTTCCTCGG
>DASWNR010000395.1:0-8449 GCA_036399155.1 Pyrinomonadaceae bacterium | reverse complement strand
CCCCCCCACTCTCTTTTCGTTTCGCGGCCGACTCCTTCGGTCATACGCCGACTCAGGCCGGTTGGAGCTGGCTCGTGCACTCGGGGCAGCGCGTGGCCTTGATGGGGATGGTGGAGAAGCAGTAGGCGCAGTTCTTCGTCGTCGGCTCCTCGGACTCCTTGGGCTCACCGCTCCAGAGGCGGTTGACGCGCTTGACGATGAGGAAGATGACGAAGGCGATGATGATGAAGCCGATGATGTCGTTGATGAACTGTCCGTAGGCGATGACGGGGACGCCGGCGGCCTTCGCCTCGGCGAGCGAGACGGGGAGCCCCTTCGACCTGTCGAGCACGTAGAAGTGGCTGGAGAAGTCTATGCGCCCGGTGAAGAGCCCGACGACGGGCATCAGGATGCCCTCGACGAGCGACGTGACTATCCTGGTGAAGGCCGCGCCGATGACGACGCCGACCGCGAGGTCGATGACGTTTCCGCGGGCGATGAAGTCGCGGAACTCTTTGACGAAGCCGGAGCTTTTTGCCACTGCGGTGTCTCCGAGCCTGAGAAGGTCGGGTGGAACGTGCGTCTTCATAGTTCAAATCGTCGGGTGCGTCAAGCTTAAAAAGTTCCGGCGCTCAGCGGAAGTGCCGCGCGATCTCGTCGAGCTGCCCGAGCACGCGCGCCTTCTTCGCGGCGGGGACGAGCGCGAGCTGCGCGCGCAGCGCCGCCACGCTCTTGCGGAAGTTCGCGCGGTCTTCGCTCGGGACTTCAAAGGCCGGGTTGGTGCCGCGCAGGTCTTCTGTCACGTGGCCGAAGAACTCCGAGATGCTCGCGAGCGCCTGGTCGGCGTGCGCGCCGCTCGGGTGGAGCTTGAGGTAGAGGCCGTTGGTCTCGGTCTCCTTGTAGAAGTAGCAGGGCAGGTAGCCTTCGCACTCGCCGGGCAGCGGCGTCTGCGCGGCCTCCCAAGCGATGCGCTCGGCCAGGGGCAGGCCGGCGTACTTCCGCCGCAGGCTCCAGAGGAGTTCGGAGCGGACGTACCACTGGCCGGCCGGCTCGCTGTAGACGATCTCCGACTCGTACTCTTTGACCCAGGGCTTGTAGGGCGGCTTCTCCAAATCCTCCATCGCGATGTTGGCGAGCGTGCGGCCGAGCGCGAGCAGGCGCGTCAGCTCAAGCTCGGCGCGCGCTTCGGCCCGCGTGACCTCTTTGGTCGCGCGGTCGAGGAAGCGCACAAGCTCGGAGAGTTCGGGGAAGGTCGCGGCGGCGTTCGAGACGCGCTCGGAGGAGAGCCGCAGGTATGTCTCGTCGCGGCGCGCGGGGTCGAAGGGCGCGACGAGCGAGCCGAAGACCCAGCCGCTTGCGCCGCCCGGGGCAGAGACCTTGTGCCAGTAGGCTTCCGCCGAGCCGACCCGCGCCTTCTCGGCCGAGCGCTCAAGCTCCTCGACGACGAGGCCGAGTTGCAGCCGGCCGACCTCGGCCGAGCCCGCGTCCGGCTGCTCGCGCAGACGCGCGCCCGAGGCCGTCGTGATGAGAGCGCGCGTGCCCGCCTGAACGGCGAAGTGGGCGTTCGCAGAGCCGCCCGCCGCGAGCGTCTGCGCGGCGAGGAGGAGTAGTAGCGCGTGGGTCGAGAAAAAGCGCTGCCGGAATCTTTCCCACGCGGCGCGCCCGCCCGAATCTCTGCTTGACGACAAGTTGTTCGTTCGTCCTTCCCGTGTCCCGACGTGCGCCACGGCCACCCGACGGCGCGATAAGAGCGACACACTTTTAGCGTATACCCCCCGCCGTCCGCAAACGCCCGTCGAAACGATTGCGCACGCCCCCGGCAGCTCGGACGCGTGAAGCGGCCGGTCTAAGATTGAGGCGGAAATAAAATTGCCGTATAACTGCTTCACAGCTATACGGCAACTAAAATTTATGGAGCCACCTTGCGGACTCGAACCGCAGACCTGCCGATTACGAATCGGCTGCTCTACCAACTGAGCTAAGGTGGCCCGTTGTGAGTTGAAATATACGGAGCGGCCGCGCGCGCTGTCAAGCGCGGCCCCCGATCTCAGGAGAACGAGGAGGAGAGATGCCAAAGGACCCAGCCGAAGTCCAGGATCAGTACAAGATTCGTGGCGGTTTCTTGAACGAATACGAGCTAGATTTGAACAGGGGCGACTACGAGGAGCAGACGCACCAGTCGCCGGAGGGCGCGCCGGTCGAAGGGCTGCGCGGCGCGGCCGAGCCGAACGCGCCGCAGAACGTGGCCGAGCGCATACGCCAGGTCGAGGAGCGCGCGCACGAGACCGTCAAGCGCCGCCGTGCGAAGCAGCGCGGGGGCGGCGCGTCGAAGGGCGCGGCGAAGAAGTCGGCCGCGCAGGTCGCTTCCAAAGCGTCCGCGAAGTCTACTTCCAAAACGTCCGCGAAGGGCGCGGGCGGCGGCTCGAAGTCGGCGGCCGGGACGAAGGGCGCGGCGAAGTCCGGCGGCGCGAAGTCCGGCGCGGCCAAGGGCGGGTCTGCCAAGGGCGCGGCTAAGAAAGCCGGCGCCGGGGGCGGCTCGAAGCAGGGCGGCGCGTCGAAGAAGTCGGGCGCGGCGAAAGGCTCTGCGAAAGGCTCCGCCGGGAAGGGCGGCGCGAAGGGCGCGGCGAAGAAGGGCGGAGGGCGCAGGTAAGGCGCGTGCTTCCGGCGTGGCGCGCGGCCGTCGCGCCCGAGAGTTGTGGAGGTGACGGCCGCCGCCGGATTTTTTGAGAGGACGAAGGAGCTAGAGGCAGATGGCAGAGACGGACGAGAATGTAGGGGCCGGCGCGGCCGACGACGAGGCGCAGATGCGCGCCGAAGAGGAGTCCGCGAAGGCGATGGAGGCAGAGGTGCCGCACTCGACCGGCTACGAAGAGGGGGGACAGGAGCCGCCTTCCGATTCGGGCGAAGGCGAGTCCGCCTGAAAGAACCGGCCTGAAACAATCCGCGGCCGCCGGCCGTAAAAAGCCCGGGAAGATGACAAGGTGTTGGCCGGCGTCATCCTTCCCGGGCTTTTTGCGCCCTCCTTTCGGACTTTTTTCTCTCCCCGGATTAACAGTCTCACCGCCCTCCGGCGTCTTACAAACATGATGATGAAGACCACGCCCCCGCACGTCAAAAACCTTCCCGAAAACTCGCCGCCGGCGGGCGCGACCGCGAGACTCCTCGCGCTCCTGCTCCTGCTCGTCTGCGCGCCGTCGCCCGCGCGCGCGCAGGCTCAGAAGCTCCCTTCGGCCGACAAGCTCGTCGGCGAGTACGTCAAGGCCGTCGGCGGGAAGAAGCGTCTGGCGCTGCTGCGCGACGCGACCTACGAGTGGGTCGTGCGGCGCGGCGCGAGTGAGGCCGGTACGGCGCGCACGCGTCTGAAGACGACGGGCGCCCTGCGCACAGACCTCCTGCTCGAAGATGGCGGGCGCGACGAGGCGGCCAACGCGCGCGCCGCCTGGACGCGCACGCGCGAAGGGCACCTGCGCACGCTCACCGACCGTGAGGCGCTCGCGGCGCGGCTTCAGGCGCAGCTCGAAGCCGCATGGTTCGCCGACTACAAGAAGCAGAAAGTTCTGGCGCGCACCGTCGCGCGCGAGGAGGTCGGGGGCGAGCCGGCCTACGTGGTCGAGTTCGCGACCCGCGCGGGCGCGCGCCTGCGCTACTGGTTCGGCGAGCGGAGCCGGCTCCTGCTGCAATCGGAGGACGAGGCGCGCGGCCTGCGCGTGCGCTTCTCGGACTGGCGGGCGCGCGCGGGTAGCCCGCTGCTGCTCGAACCGCACCGGCTTGAGTTCGAGCGCGCGGGCGAGGAGACGCTCGCGCTCACGCTCAACTCCGCGAGCTACAACTCGGGGCTGGCCGAGTCGCTCTTCGAGCCGCCCGCCGACTCTTCGCTCGACATCCCGGCGCTGCTGCGCGACCTCGCGAAGAATCAGGACGAGACCGACCGCCGCGTCAACGACTACACCTTCACGCAGAAGATTACCGAGCGCGAGATAGACGACAAGGGTCGTCTGAAGAAGGAGAAGGTCGCGGTCTACGAGGTCTACCCGATGGCGGACTACGGCGCGGTGCGGAAGCTCGTCGGCGAGAACGGCGTGCCGCTCCCGCCCGAGCGCGCGGCCAAGGAGCAGAAGCGCGTCGTCGAGGAGCTTGAGAAGGCCGAGCGCGAGGCCCCGAGGCTCAAGGAGAAGCGCGAGCGCAGACGCGCCGAGCGCCGCGCGAGGCAGAAGGCGCGGGCCGAGAAGGCCGGCGATGAGGAGGAGGAAGGCGACGTGGGCATCGCGACTTTCCTCCGCACGTCAGAACTCGTCAGCCCGCGCCGCGAGCGCTTCCGCGACCGCGACGTGATCGTCTTCGACTTCCGCCCGCGCCCCGGCTTCAAGCCGGCCGACCGCGGCGAGGCAATCGTCTCGAAGCTGAGCGGCGTCATCTGGGTCGACCCGGCGGAGCGGCAGGTGGTGCGGCTCGAAGGTCGTCTGGTAGACAGCTTCAAGATGGGCGGCGGGCTGCTCGCCTCGGTCAAGCCCGGCTCGGCCTTCGTCTTCGAGCAGACGCGTCTCGAAGACGGCGTCTGGCTCCCGCGCTTCTCGCAGGTCAACGTCTCGGCGCGCGTCATGCTCTTCGCCGGCCTCAGCATCAACGAGACGCACGAGTTCTCCGACTACAAGCGCTTCAGCACCAAGACCGGCGACGACAAGCTCGACTCGCCGAACAAGCCCGAGCCCCAACCCGAAACCCCGCCGCGGCCTTAAGCCGCAGCCGGCGGGCGCACAAAGGCCGTGACGAATAATCCCGTGTGGACATTCGTCGCGGCCTTTGCGTGCTCGCGGCCGGGGGGCGCGGCGGTTACAATCGTGGCATGAAGGACGTGGTGGTAATCGGCGGGGGGCTGGCGGGGGCGGAGGCCGCGTGGCAGGCGGCGCGCGAGGGCGCGCGCGTGCGGCTCTACGAGATGCGGCCGGTGAGGCGGACGCCCGCGCACCGCACCGACAGGCTCGCCGAGATAGTCTGCTCGAACTCCTTGAAGTCCGACGAGCCGGGGACGGCGCCTTACCTTTTGAAGGAGGAGCTACGCCGCGCGGGCTCAGTCGTCCTCGACGTTGCGATGCAAACGCGCGTGCCTGCGGGCGCGGCGCTCGCGGTCGACAGGGAGCGTTTCGCCGAGCTGATAACCGAGCGGATAGAGTCGAACCCGAACATCGAGCTGGTGCGCGAGGAGGCGACGCGGGTCGAAGAGGACGCGGTGACGGTCATCGCCGCCGGGCCGCTCTGCTCCGACGCGCTGGCAGAGGAGATCGCGCGGCTCACGAACGGGACGGGGCTCTACTTCTACGACGCCATCGCCCCGATTGTCGCGGCCGACTCGGTCAACACGGAGGTCGCCTTCCGCGCGGCGCGCTACGGGAAGGGCGGCGACGACTACCTCAACTGTCCGATGAACGAGGAGGAGTACGCGCGCTTCTACGAGGCGCTCACGACGGCGCAGAGCGTGCCGCTTCAGCGTTTCGAGGAGACGCGCTGGTTCGAGGCGTGTCTCCCCATCGAGGAACTGGCGCGGCGCGGGGTGGACACGCTGCGCTACGGGCCTATGAAGCCCGTGGGTCTGCGCGACCCGCGGACGGGGCGTGAGCCCTACGCGGCCGTCCAGCTCCGGCAGGAGAATTTGATGGCCGACGCCTACAACCTCGTCGGCTTCCAGAATCATCTACGTTACGGCGAACAGGCGCGCGTGCTACGTCTCATACCCGGGCTGGAGCGTGCCGAGTTTTTGCAGTACGGCCAGATTCACCGCAACACGTACATCAACGCCCCGCGCGTGCTCGCGCCGACGTTGCAGATGCGCGAGCGCCCCGGGGTCTTTTTCGCCGGCCAGATCAGCGGGGTCGAGGGCTACGTCGAGTCGGTCGCGACGGGCTGGCTGGCCGGGCGGAACGCGGCGCGCGTGGCGCGCGGGCTTGAGCCGCTCGAAGCGCCTCCGAAGGCCGCGACGGGCGCGCTGGCGCGCTACGTCTCGGGCGCGGACGCGAAGAACTACCAGCCGGTGAACATAACTTTCGCGCTGCTCGTACCGCTCGTTGAAGAGGAGCGGCGCAGGTTTAAGAAGAAGCGCGACCGCCACGTGCGGCAGGTCGCGCTCGCACTCGAAGAATGGGACGCCTGGCTTCAAAAGATTCAGGGCGGGGAGGAGACTCCGCTGGCCGCGACGCCGTAGGGGCCCGCTCGTCCGCGCCGCGCACGCGCGCCTTCGCGACGCGCACGGGACGCGTGCTCTCGGCCTGCGCGCTGGCGCTCGCGCTGCTGGCCGCGTCGTCGATCATGCTCCGCGCACAGTCCGGACGCCGCGGCGCGCTGCCGCCGATACAGATAGGTAAGAAGGGCGCGCCCGCCCCGACGCCTAGCCCGACGCCGCTCAGGCGTCCGACCGGCCCCATCGCCGAGCCGAACGCGCCCGGCGACGCCAACACGAAGGTCAAGCCGGGAGGGGGCTTGCGCCCGCCCGGGTCTGAGGCGCGGCCGCCGCAACCCGCCGACGAGGACGAGGGCGAGGAGGTCGTCCGCATCAGCTCGAACCTCGTCCCACTGCCCGCCTCGGTCGTCGACGCGCAGGGTCGCGCCGTCGCAGACCTCAAGGCCGAAGACTTCGTGCTCAAGGTCGACGGCGAGGTCAAGCCCGTCGGCGACGTGAGCCGCGCCGAGACGCCCGTCAGCATCGCGCTCCTCTTCGACAACAGCTCCAGCCAGGTCTCCACGCGCGACTTCGAGCGCCAGGCCGGCATACGCTTCCTCAGGTCGGTCGTCCGCAAGGTGGATCGCGCGGCCGTCTTCTCCATCTCGACCGACCCGGAGCTTTCGCACACGCTGACGAACGAGGTGCCGCGCCTCGTCCGCGTCATCGAGAACTTCCCCAACCCCGACGCGGCGGCGACCGCGCTCTTCGACACGGTCGCGATGGCCGCCGAGTACCTCAAGCCGCAGCGCACGCGCAAGGTCATCGTCATCATCTCCGACGGGACTGACACCGTCAGCACGCTCGACTTCGACACGACGCTCAGGCTCATCCTCGCAGACGACTGTCAGGTCTACGCCGTCCAGACCGGCAACAGCGAGAGCCCGAACCTGCACGACCTCGCCGGCGCGCACCGCCTCAAGGAGTTCGCCGCGCAGACCGGCGGGGCCGTCTACGTCCCGCGCAACAACGACGAGCTGGCGGCGGCCTTCAAACAGATCGCCTCCGACCTCTCGCAGCAGTACGTCCTCAGCTACTACCCGCCGGGCGACATCCGCGACGGCCGCTTCCGCACCTTCACGCTCGACGTTAAGACCCGCCCGGGCCTCCGCGTCCGCACGCGCAAGGGCTACTACGCGCCCAAAGGGTAAAAGGAAGTAAGACAAGTAGTCGGTAGAAAGATGTAGCAGACGACGGCCGTTTGCTTTATCCTGAGGCGGCCCTAGTTAGAGGATTCTACTGGCTACTGACTATTAACTACTGACTACTTTTTTATGGAGCAACTGATCGGACAGTTCCTCGAACACCTGCGGTACGAGCGCAACGTGAGCGAGCACACGCTCAGGAACTACGCCATCGACCTCGGGCAGTTCCTCGAACACCTCGCGCCCGCCGACCCCTCGACGGGCGCGCGCCGCGAGCCGGACGTGCGCGGCATCGACCACATCACCATCCGCGAGTGGCTCTCGGAGCTGCACGACGCGCAGAAGAAGAAGAGCTCCATCGCGCGCAAGCTGGCGGCGCTCCGCACCTTCTTCCAGTTCCTCATCCGCGAGGGCGCGGTCGAGGCCAACCCGGCGAAGCTCGTCTCGACGCCGCGCCTTGAGAAGAAGCTGCCCAACCACCTCTCCATCGAGGACGCCGTCCGCTTCATCGAGACGCCGGACGTGACGACAGACCTCGGCAAGCGCGACCGCGCGATTCTGGAGATGCTCTACGGGACGGGCGTCCGCGTCTCGGAGCTGGTCAAGCTCGACCTCAAGGACATCGACTTCCGCAACAGGGTCGTGAGGGTGAAGGGCAAGCGGCGCAAGGAGCGCGTCGTGCCCTTCGGCGAGCCGGCGCTCCACGCCTTGATGAGGTATCTGACCGAGGCGCGCGGCACGTTCCTCAACAACGCGCCCGTCGCCGAGCGCGAGCCCGACGCCGTCTTCCTCAACTACCAGGGCACGCGCATCACCACGCGCTCGGTCGGGCGCATGGTGGACAAGTACATCAAAATCTGCGCGGGCATCCACGACATCAGCCCCCACAGCTTACGCCACTCCTTCGCCACGCACCTGCTCGACAGCGGCGCAGACCTGCGCGACATACAGGAACTCTTAGGCCACGCGCGCCTCTCCACCACCCAGATTTACACGCACGTCTCCATGGAGAAGCTCATCGAGGTCTACGACAAGGCGCACCCGAAGGCTTAGTTCAAAGTTAAAAGTTCCAGGCTCGAAGTTAAGGGGCGCCCCTTAACTTCGAGCCTGGAAC
>DASWNR010000394.1:0-1732 GCA_036399155.1 Pyrinomonadaceae bacterium | reverse complement strand
TCGAGCGGCTGAACGCGTGGCTCCAGAACTTCCGCCGCGTGGCGACGCGCTTTGATTATCACGTCGAGAACTTCCTCGGCTTCGTGCACCTCGGCTGCATCAAGATTCTGCTGCGGTGCTATTTATGAGACTGCTTCTAGTGACGCCGCCGCGGTCGATTCACTCTTTTTTCTGGATCCCAATCATGGATTGGCGGTAGCGGGGGCGTTACTTGAGACGAAGGACGGAGGTAAATCATGGACACAAAAGTTCGCTCCGCAGGGAGAGCTTTATTACTCGATGAGTTTTGTCAACGAGGAAACAGGGTGGCTGGTAGGCACGACTATAAATGCCGATACGGGTCTTAATCCACTTATACTAAAAACGACCGATGGCGGGTGGAGGTGGCAGAAACAAGTGCTGGCTGATCTACCTCGGGAGTCAAACGGCCAGCCCGTTTACCTTACAAGAATTAACTTCTGTGACCCCGACGTCGGATGGGCTTCCGGTCCCAATGTTGTTATTCGTACCGTAGATGGCGGGAAGACGTGGCAAGTAAAGTACCTTAATGATGGGGCAGTATGAGGTGGGTCGTCAAAACCGGACGCCATGTCTGACGCTCACGCCGCCCTTTGCTGCCGTGTGAACAGTTGCGTGTAAGCCGCAGGGGACAAGTAACCGAGGCGCGCCTGCCGCCGCTGCCGGTTGTAGAACAGGTCAATGTACTCGGTGATCTCGCGTGCGGCCTCCTCGCGCGTCTCGTAGCGCCGATGATGCACCAACTCCGTCTTCAAAGTGCCGAAGAAGCTCTCCACCGGCGCGTTGTCGTAGCAGTTCCCCTTGCGGCTCATCGAGACCCGCATCCCGTGGCTCTCAAGCAACGCCTGGTACTCGTGGCTGCAATACTGCGAGCCACGGTCCGAATGATGAAGCAGCCCCTCTGCGGGGCGGCGCGCCGCGACGGCTTGTCGGAGGGCGCGCACCACGAGGTCAGTCGTCATCCTCTGGCCGAAGGCGCGCCCGACGACCTCGCCCGCGAACAGGTCTTTGAGCGCCGCGACGTAGAGCCAGCCCTCTGCGGTCGCGACGTAAGTGATGTCCGCCGTCCAGACCTCGTCGGGACGTTCAACCGTGAACTCCTGCCCGAGCAGGTTCGGGGCGACCGGCAACTGGTGACCGGAATCAGTCGTCTGCACCCGGAACTGCCGCTGGCCCTGCACGCACCGGAGACCCGGTTCGCGCCGCACACTCTTTACCGTGCCGAGGCTGACGCGGAAGCCGTCGGCCGCCAACTCCCGCTGCAAGCGCTCGGCACCGTAGGTCTGGCGCGTCCGCCGGTGCGCGGCCAGAGCAGCCACCTTCAGCCGCTCGCGAAAGCGCGCCCGCGCCGACGGCTTCCGCACGAGCCAGGCGTGGAAGCCGCTGCCGGAGACTGAGAGCACGCTGCACAGGACGCGCACCGGGTACTCGCGCCGGAGTTCTTTGGTCACCGCGAAACGCGCAGCGACTCCTGCGCGAAGTACGCGCTCGCTTTTTTTAGGATGTCGCGCTCCATCCGCAACTCGGCGTTCTCTCTCCGCAGCCGGGAGAGTTCGGCCTCCGCTTCCGTCACCTCGCGGCGGGGCGCCGGGATGGCCCCGTCGGGTGAGCCGCCGCTCTTCGCACGCCTAACCCAGTTGGTCAACGTCTTGGGCGAGAGCGAGAGGCGGCGCGACGCCTCGGCGATGCCGAGGCGCTCGCGGGTGACCATCTC
>DASWNR010000393.1:0-19377 GCA_036399155.1 Pyrinomonadaceae bacterium | reverse complement strand
TACTGAGTCATGGCCAAGACCATCTGTAAAATCCTGGGGGTCGTGTTCATCCTGGTCGGGATCATCGGCTTTCTCGCCCCCGGCCTGCTCGGGATGCACCTGAGTCTGGCGCACAACCTCGTGCACCTCATCTCGGGCGCGCTCGCCCTCTACTTCGGGTTCTCCGCCACGCTCTCGGCGGCGCGCCTCTTCTGCATCGTCTTCGGGGCCGTCTACGGGCTGCTCGGCCTTTTGGGCTTCCTCCTCGGCGGCTCGGGGACGCACACGGTTGACGTGCCCGCACACGGCGCGGATTCGAGCCTGTTCAAGGCGCTGCCCGGCGCGCTCGAACTCGCCTCGATGGATCACATCGTCCACTTCCTGCTCGCCGCCATCTTCCTCATCGGCGGCTTCCTGACGAGGGCAGACATCGACCGCGCGGTGGACTAAAAACCCGCGTGACCCACAAATGCGCGGCGGCGGGGACGGTTCCCCGCCGCCGCTTTTTCTCGCCCCTCCGGCCGGGAAGCCGCGCGCGGTTGCCCGCGCCGTGTCCCTCCCTTAAGATGGCCTCTTTTATTTCTTATAACTTCCGAGGAGAATATTTCCCGCCATGATTAAGACCGTCGAGTGGACGGACGAGGGCGTCCGCATGATCGACCAGCGCCTGCTCCCGACCGAGGAGAAGTACCTCACGCTGCGCTCCTGCGAGGAGGTCGCCGAGGCCATCAAGGTGATGGTCGTGCGCGGCGCCCCCGCCATCGGCGTCTCGGCCGCGATGGGGCTCGCCCTGGGCACGATGCAGGCCGTCGGCACCTCGGTCGAAGACCTCGAACAGGACTTCGACTACTTCTGCGACCTGATGTCGAAGACACGGCCCACGGCCGTCAACCTCTTCTGGGCCATCGAGCGCATGCGCGGGCAGTTCCGCCGCTCGAAGGCCGAAGGGTCGGACGCCGAGCGCGTCAAGAAGGATTTGATCGAGGAGGCGCGGCGGATTTTCGACGAGGACATCGAGTCGAACCGCGCGCTCGGCCGCTTCGGCGGCGAGCTGCTGCCGGACGGCGCGACCGTGCTCACGCACTGCAACGCGGGCGCGCTCGCCACGGCCGGCGACTACGGCACGGCGCTGGGCGTCGTGCGCGGCGCGCGCGACGCGGGCAAGCGCGTCGCCGTCATCGCCGACGAGACGCGCCCCTTCTTACAGGGAGCGCGCCTCACCGCGTGGGAGTTGCAGAAGGACGAGATTCCCGTGACCGTCATCACGGACAACATGGCCGGGCACGTGATGAAGCGCGGCGAGATAGACTGCGTCGTCGTCGGCGCCGACCGCATCGCCGCCAACGGCGACACGGCCAACAAGATAGGAACCTACATGGTGGCGGTGCTGGCCAGGCAGCACGGCATCCCCTTCTACGTCGCCGCGCCCGTCTCGACCATCGACCTCGCGCTCGCCACCGGCGACGAGATACCCATCGAGGAGCGCGACGCGCGCGAGGTCACGCACCTGCGCGAACAGCGCCTCGCCCCCGAAGGCGTCGCCGTCCACAACCCGGCCTTCGACGTCACCCCCGGCGAGTTCGTCGCCGCCATCATCACCGACCGCGGCGTCGCACGCCCGCCCTACACGGAGAGTTTGAGAAAACTTTTCGACGCGGCGTAGCCCCGCGGACGAACCAAAGGCGAAAAGCGAAAGTGAAGACGGGGGGCGTGCCTCTCGTCTTCACTTTCGCTTTTCGCCTTCTTACTTTTGATTTAACTTCCGGCGTAGCGGCTCTGCTTCCACCATTCGAGCGTCTTGCGCAGCCCCTCTTCGAGGCCGACCTGCGGCTCGAACCCGAGGAGGTCGCGCGCGCGCGTGATGTCCGCGAGGCTGTGGCGCACGTCGCCGACGCGCGGATCGCGGTACTCGGCCTCGACCTCCGCCCGACCCGTCAGCCTCTTCAAAGCGTCCAGAAGCTCGTTGAGCGTCGTGCGCCGCCCCGTGGCGAGGTTGATGACGCGGCCGACCGCCCGTTCGCTCTCGGCGGCGCGGAGGTTACCGTCAACGACGTTCGAGACGTATGTGAAGTCGCGCGACTGCTCGCCGTCGCCGTAGATGACGGGGCGCTCGCCCGACGCCAGCGCCGAGATGAAGCGCGAGATGACGCCCGAGTACTGCGAGCTGGGGTCTTGGCGCGGGCCGAAGACGTTGAAGTAGCGCAGGCAGACAGTCTCGAAGCCGTAGACGCGCGTCCAGACCTGACAGTAGTACTCGCCGACGAGTTTGGCCGCCGCGTAAGGGCTCAGGGGCTCGGGGCGCATCTCCTCGACCTTGGGGAGCGTCGGCTGGTCGCCGTAGGCGGAGCTTGACGCGGCGTAGACCACGCGCCGCACGCCCGCGCGCTTCGCCGCGACGAGTAGCGCGAACGTGCCGTCTACGCAGGCGAGGTGCGTCTCCTCCGGGCTCTCTACGGAGCGCGGCACCGACGGGATGGCCGCCTCGTGGAAGACCACTTCGACGCCTTCGAGCGCGCGCGCGAGCGCGTCCTCGTCCGTCAGGCCCCCGCGGACGAAATCGACGCCGCCGCCTATCTCCTCGACGTTCTCGGCGTGCCCGGTCGAGAGGTCGTCGAGCACGCGCACGCGCGCCCCCGCGCCCGCCAGCGCCGCCGCGATGTGCGAGCCGATGAAACCCGCCCCGCCCGTGACCAGATAAGTTCCAGAGAGAGACATAGGAAAGCTGTTGGCTGTTAGCTACTGGCTGTTAGCTGATTGCTAATTGCTTCTCTAGCGTCCGACGCCGACGTAGTCGAAGCCGAGCCGGCGCATCTGCTCCGGGTCGTAAATGTTTCGGAGGTCTGCGATCTTCGGCGCGCGCATCAGCTCCTTGACGCGCTGCATGTCGAGAGCGCGGAACTGATTCCACTCGGTCATGAAGACGAGCGCGTCGGCGCCCTCGACCGCCGAGAACTCGTCGTCGGCGTACTCGACGCCCCCCATGACTTTCCGCGCCTGCTCCGCCGCAACGGGGTCGTAAGCCCTGACCCGCGCGCCCTTCTCAAGCAGCGCGTGGATGATGTCCACCGACGGGGCCTCGCGCATGTCGTCGGTCTCGGGCTTGAAGGAGAGTCCGAGCACGGCCAGTTGCTTGCCCTTGAGGTCGCCCACCAGCCGCTCTATCTTCTCGACCATCCGAAGTCGCTGGCGGCGGTTGACCTCGACGACCGCCTCGACGATGAGGCTCTCGCCCCCGTACTCTTTCGCCACGCTCAGAAGCGCGGTGGTGTCCTTCGGGAAGCAGCTCCCGCCGTAGCCGGGGCCCGGGTGGAGGAAGTAGCGTCCGATGCGGTTGTCCATCCCGATGGCGCGCGCCACGTCGTGCACGTCGCAGCCTATCTGGTCGCAGAGGTTGGCGATCTCGTTGATGAAGGAGATTTTGGTCGCGAGGAAGGCGTTCGAGGCGTACTTCGTCAGCTCGGCGGCTTCGAGCGAGGTGATGACGACCGGCGTCTCGATGAGGTAGAGCGGCCGGTAGAGGTCGCGCATGATGGCGACGGCCGGCTCGTCGCGCGAGCCGATGACGACGCGGTTCGGCCGCATGAAGTCGTCGATGGCCGCGCCCTCGCGCAGGAATTCCGGGTTGGAGACGATGCCGAAGTCGAACTCGGTCTGGTGTTCGCGTATGAGCCGGCGCAGGCGCTCGCCGGTGCCGACGGGGACGGTGGACTTCGTCACGACCACCTTGTAGCCGTTCATGTTAACGGCCACGTCGCGCGCCGCCGACTCGATAAAGGAGAGGTCGGCCGAGCCGTCCTCGCTCGGCGGGGTGCCGACGGCGAGGAAGATGACGAGCGACTGCTCGACGGCTGACTTAACGTCCGTTGTGAATTGCAGGCGGCCGGCCTGCGCGTTCTTGGCGACGATTTGGTCGAGCCCCGGCTCGTAGATGGGAATTTCGCCCTTTTTGAGCCGCTCGATTTTCGCCGCGTCCACGTCCACGCACGTCACCGACGTGCCGAACTCGGCAAAACAGGCCCCCGTCACAAGCCCGACGTAGCCCGTCCCGATTACCGCTATCTGCATCTTCCGTGAAACTTGCCTTTCCCGCTGCGGGATTCCACGGCGGGAGATTACGCCGGACAAAAGGTTGCGGGTCACGCGGCGCGAAACGCGCGTGACCCGCAAAACCTGTGGGGTCGAAATAAATTCGAGCGTTAGTTCAGCACAACCGGAGCCCTGAGCCGCGAGAACCTTTGGGGTTAGCGCGCGGGGCTGATGACGATCGGGGTGCCGCCGAAGTTGAAGTCGTTGTCCTGCGTGGCCGCGATGATGGCCGCCGCGACCGCACCGCCCGCCGCGAGGAGAAGAGCCGCCAGCGCGCCGCCGGAGAGGCCGCGCATCTCGGGCTGCTGGAAGCGGGTGCAGCGCGTGCCCGGGGTGGCCGTGCCGGCCGTGTCCTGGCCGCCCGCCGCGACCTGCTTCACGGAGTTGCCCGCGCGAAGCTCGACGCGACCCGACTGGGTGGAGACGACCGTGTTGCCGCACTCGACATCAACCATGAAGACGTTCGGCTGGTTGTTGTCGGCGACGGCCGCGCCGTCCTTGGTGGTGATGGTGGCGGCGATGCCCGACGAAGACGAGACGCGGACGCGGCCCGAATCGAGCATGCCGGAGACGCCGGTCTCGGTGAAGCTGAGCTTCAGGCTCGAATTCGGCAGCACCTCGACGCGGCCGAGCTTGCCGAGGCTGACGACGGCGCTGGAATTCTGGGCGGTCGTTACCGTGCTGTCGGAAAAGACGGTGGCGCCCGAGATGGCGCTCGTGCCGTTTACGGAGACCTCGCCGACGACCGAAAGGTCTCCAGTCGGGCCAGTCTGCCCCTGCTGCGGCGCCGCGAGACCGACCATCGTGTACGTGCACACGATGGCGAGCGCCAGGGCGAGCGAGATGGGCGTACGGCTCCAGGTTCTGCTAGTCATTACTTCTTCCTCCCGTAGGTGAAACTGTCAATTTTTTTAGAGAGAGCGCGCTGCAAGTCTTTGGTGCAAAGACTCGAAAGACTCGCTTGAGACGATTTGATTTTTAGTTTTCTCGCCAATCCGTCTCAGGAATAGCCCGCGCGGTGTCTCATAAAAGCAGGCATGAGCGCCACTGTGGGCCTTAAAAGACCTCGTTTTTTTACACGAAACGCGCGCGCGTGTCAACAAACATTTCTGCGAATTCAACGATTTTTCAACAATTTGCGGCAAGCCGGGGCTTTTGTCAACCCTTATTCTTAGTGCCGCCTCGGCGTGCTCGGGGGCGTCCTCCGCGGGGCGGGTCGCCCGGGCAAATCCCCATGGCTAATCTTTGTAGATGGCCACCTGCGGCCGCCCGTCGGGGCCGATCCAACCCCGGTACATGCCGGAAGTGTTAAAAGGCGTCGTAAAATTTCCGCGCCGGTCGAGGGCTATCAGGCCGCCCGTGCCGCCTAATTTGCCGACTTTTTCGATGGCGGCCGACGCCGCCTGCTCAACGGATTTCCCGCCGTAACGCATCATGGCCGTCACGTCGTGCGCGACCGCCGAGCGGATGAAATATTCGCCGTCGCCGGTGCACGAAACGGCGCAAGCCTCATTGTCAGCGTAAGTTCCGGCCCCGATGATGGGCGAATCGCCGACGCGGCCGAACCGCTTGTTGGTCATCCCGCCGGTCGAAGTCCCCGCCCCGAGATTCCCGGAGCGGTCGAGGCAGACGGCGCCGACCGTGCCGAACTTGTGCTCGTCAAAGGGCGCCGCTTCCCTTTCGAGCTTTGACTTTTTCGGCGGCGGGTTCTTCTCCGCCTCCTTTATCCGCTGGAGCTGCTGCCAGCGCTCCTCGGTGTAGAAATACTTTGGGTCGACCAGCTCGACGCCCTTCTGGGTGGCGAAACTTTCAGCCCCCTCGCCGGTCATCATGACGTGGGGCGACTGCTCCATCACGAGCCGCGCCAGCAGAATCGGGTTCTTGACGCGTTTCAGCCCCGCCACCGCGCCGGCCTTGAGCGTCCGGCCGTCCATAATTGAGGAGTCAAGCTCGTTCGTCCCGGCGCTCGTAAAGACCGCGCCCTTGCCGGCGTTGAAGAGGGGCGAGTCCTCCATCAGCGTAATCGCCGCGACGACCGCGTCGAGACAGCGGCCGCCCTTTTGCAGCACTCCGAAGCCCGCGAGGAGCGCCTCCGAGAGCTTGTCTCGGTAAGCCTTTTCCCGCTCGGGCGTCATACGGCTGCGCTCAATCGTCCCGGCGCCGCCGTGGATAACGAAGCCGAAGGGCTGGAGCGCTCCTGCCTTGCGCGCGTCCTGAACGCCGCCGAGCGCGCCCGCGCGTGAATCGCCCGTCAGCCCTAAGCCGAGCGCCGCCGCGCCCACCGTTCCCAGAAATTTCCGGCGGCTCCTGCCCGAACCCATAAGCGGACTCACACCCTGCCCCGAACTAAGTTTCACTTTGAAAATTTGTGAACGGGAATGCTGTGAACATCTTAACAGACGGCTCGCTAAAGCGTAACCGCCATTCCTCGCGCTGAGGCGGATTTAGTCTGTTTTTTTCATTTCGAGGTAGAAGGCGCGCGCCCTCTCGGCCAGAGGCGCGTGGACGAGGACGCGGAAGGGGTGTTTGGCGAAGAAGGTCGGGACGCGGCGCACCTGCGCGCCGAGCGCGCCGAGCGCGGCGGCGGCCTCTTCGTCGCCAAACTCCGCGACGCCGAACGCCTCGGCCGCGCGCCGGAAGGCCCCGCGCAGGCGGTCGAACGGGAGGTCGCGCCCGGCCAGAAGCTTCCCGCGCACCTGAAATTCGCCTAGAGCGTAGAGCAGGACGCGCTCGGCCGCCGCGCCTTTGGCTTCACGCTCTCCGTCAAAAAGTGTGGTCTGGCGCATCGTTCTTGTTCCGACGTGCGTCGGCTCAGGGCGCGTTGACGCGGCGCGGGCGCATGTTGGGGTCGTGGGCGGCCGGAGGCGACGAAGCGGCGTGGCCTCCCGCGCCCGGCGTGGCCTCACCCTGCTTCATCAGCTCGGCCTGCTCGTACGGGTCGAGGCGCGCGAACAGGTAGAACTTCTCGCCGCGCGACAGGACAGTCCCGAGGAATTTCAATTTAAACTGGAGGACGGCGCCCTGCTGTAGCTCCGAAGCCTTCGGCAGCGGCTCCTCGAAGAGTTGCTCGAACTCGCCTTCGGAGACGGCCTCCAGCTCGGGCAGGTAGTCGTTGCCGCTCTCGCGCGCCAGGCGCAGCGCCATCTGGCGCAGCGCGTTGATGCGGTTCGAGTTGTGCAGGTAGTAGCGGCGGTCGATCTCGCGCCGGCTCGCGCGGTCGTCCACGACCTCCTGCTCGTTGCGAAGGTAGCCGAGGTAGGCTCTGACGTTCGGCCCGAACTCGGAGGCGGCCGGTTCTGCGCGCCGGCGCGTCTGCGCACCCGCGACCGCGCACGCGGCGAGCAGCAACAGTGGCAGCAACAGTATTAGGGCCAGCAGCCCTCCTGGCCGTCTCACTCTTCTCATGACAGTCACGCCCCTCAAACCTTCGGCGTCCGAGCGGCCCCGCTCGGGGGCTCCAGTTCTCGACGGGATTTCGGGGGATTCGGGCGCGGCAAATCTTATCACAAATTGCGCGCCCGCACGCGCGGTGCTACATTCGCGGGCCTACGGAGAGAGTTCTTTATGCCCGACGAACAATCAAACGGGGCGGGCGCTCGGCCCGAGTTCGCCGGAAGGCGCGTCGCGCTCGGCGTCTCGGGCGGCATCGCCGCGTACAAGGCGGTCGAGGTTTTGCGCGGGTTGCAGCGCGCCGGCTGCGAGGTGCGCGTCGGCATGACGAAGCGCGCGTGCGAGTTCGTCACGCCGCTCACATTCCGCGCGCTCTCCGGCTCGCACGTCGTCGTAGACGACTACGCGCCAGAGAACCCAGACCCCATCGCGCACATCACCTTCTCGCAGTCGGTCGAGCTCCTCGTCGTCGCGCCGGCGACCGCCAACCTTCTGGCCAAGGTCGCGAACGGCGTCGCCGATGACTTCCTGACCTCGACCTACCTCGCCTCGAACGCGCCCGTCGTCGTCGCGCCGGCCATGAACACGACTATGCTTCTGCACCCCGCGACGCAGCGCAACCTCGCGCGTCTGCGCGCCGACGGCGTACGCATCGTCGAGCCCGACGCGGGAGAGATGGCCTGCGGCACAGTCGGCCCCGGCCGCCTGTCCGACCCCGGGCTGATCGTCGCCGCCGCGCTGGAAGTTTTAAGGGGTAAGGACGCGGGACGGGTGCGCGCCCAAGACCTTGCGGGCGAGCGCGTGCTCGTCACCACGGGGGCGACGCGCGAGGAGATTGACCCCGTGCGCTTCATCTCGAACCACTCTTCGGGTCGGATGGGCTTCGCCGTGGCGGAGGCCGCGCGGTCGCGCGGGGCGGAGGTGACGGTCGTGGCCGGCGCGACGACCGCGCCGCCGCCCGAAGGCGTGCGCGTCGTGCGCGTCGTCTCGGCCGGGGAGATGCGTGACGCGGTGATGCGCGAGGTCGGCGGCGCGACCGTCTTCGTCGCGGCGGCGGCGGTCGCGGACTACAGGCCGGCCGCGCGCGCCGCCGAGAAGATTAAGAAGTCAGACAACGCGCTCTCGCTCTCGCTCGAACCGACGCCCGACATCCTCGCCGAGGTCTCGGCCGCGCGGCGCGACGGGCTGCTCGTCATCGGCTTCGCCGCCGAGACCGAGCGCGTCGTCGAGAACGCGCTGGATAAGCTCAGGCGCAAGAACCTCGACGCCGTCGTCGCCAACGACCTGACGCAACGGGGCGCGGGCTTCGACACCGAGACGAACGTCGTCACACTCATCACGCGCGACCGCGAACACCCCGCGGCGCTCCCGCTCATGTCCAAGCTCGAAGTGGCACAACGCATCCTCGACGAAGTCGTTCGCCTCCGACTACTCAGAAAGACCGTATAGAGTGCATGACGCGGCCCCAGACCTCGAAGTCCATCGTCTCGATGACCTCGATGGGCTGGAAGCGGTCGTTCTCCGGCATGAGCCAGATGCGGCCGTGGCGCACGCGCAGGCGCTTGACGCACAGCTCGTCGTTGATGCGCGCGATGACGATGTCGCCGTCCTCGGCCTCGACCGCGCGATCCACGACGAGGATCGAGCCGGGGTTGATCCCCACGCCGACCATCGAGTCGCCCGAGACGCGCACGTAGAAGGTCGCCACAGGGTGCTTGATGAGATAGCGGTTGAGGTCGAGCCGCCCCTCGATGTAACTCTCGGCCGGGCTCGGGAAGCCCGCCGAGACCGAAGTCATAAAGAGCGGACGCGCCCACCGCGTCGTGCGGTCAGGACTCATCACCGATTCGACGTTATCGTAGGAGAGCATGTTCATCCCACCTATGAAAGAATGTTCAACCGACGGGATGATACACGGAAGGCTTTAGCGAGACAAGAGTTTTGTTCAGGAGCGATTGTTCGGAAGTGATTTTTCGTGAGGCCGCTGTGCGCCGGCTGCCGCTCACGGGGGGCGCGGGCGACGGCGCGCGGAAGGTCAACGAGGCGGCCCGACGCTCTCGCGGGCCGCTTCGCGTTCGTGAGTCCGCCGTGCCGTCTGCGCCGCCGCTAGATGACCTTCATCAGCAGCAGGATGACGACGATGAGCAGCAGCAGGCCGAGCCCGCCGCTCGGGCCATAACCCCAGCCGCGGCTGTAAGGCCACGACGGGACGGCCCCCACGAGCAGGAGAATCAGGATGATGATCAGAATCAGGCCGATACTCATACATTCCCTCCGTCTTCACTTTTTTACGCGGGATGCGTAGCCCGGATTGTCTGTCCCCCGCCCCGCGCCTGTCAACATCCATTTAACTCAAGACACAAAGAAGAGGGCCACCCGGCCCTCTTCTTTTTTAAGACGGTCTGCGATGCTCCCGGCAAGACTTGAACTTGCGACCCCTCGCTTAGGAGGCGAGTGCTCTATCCACTGAGCTACGGGAGCGGCTGCCGGAGAAAGTAGCAGATGAACTCCGGCGCAGTCCAGTTGCGCGTCAGGACTGGTACTTGAGTAGAGAGCGCACGTCGTGGCCGGCGAGCCGCTCGCGGCCGGGCAGGAATTCAAGCTCGACGACGAAGGCGAGGCCGACGACCTTTCCGCCAAGCTGCTCGACGAGGCGGACGACCGCCGAGGCCGTGCCGCCGGTGGCGAGCAGGTCGTCGGCGATGACGACGCGGTGGCCTTCGCCGACGGCGTCGCGGTGCATCTGGAGCGCGTCCTGCCCGTACTCCAGATCGTAAGAGACGGTGGCGCACTCCGAGGGGAGCTTGCCAGGCTTGCGCGCCGGGACGAAGCCCGCGCCGAGCTGGTAGGCCATCGCCGGCGCGAAGATGAAGCCCCGCGCCTCGATGCCGATGACGGTGTCGACCTGCTGCCCCTTGAACTCGTTCGAGAGCGCGTCGATGACCCGGCGGAAGCCCTCCGGGTGCTTCAGGAGCGTCGTGATGTCGTAGAAGTTGATGCCCGGCTTCGGGAAGTCAGGCACCTCGCGGATGAGTGATTTGAGTTGATCCATGATTCAGTAGACGGTAGTCAGTAGTCAGTAGAGAAACCTTCGGAGCCTGGCAGTCGTCAGTTCAGACTCAACGTCCGTAGAGCAGAACCTACTGGCTACTTCTTTCTCACCTTTCGATTCGGAATGTCGGGTACCGCCCGGTGGGCTCGATGCTGACCTCTTCGACCTGTTCGACGCGGGAGTATTGCGGGCCGGCGGCGAGGTCGTGTTTGAAGCCCTCGACGCTTTCGGGCGTGCCCTCTGCGTGGACTTCGACGCGGCCGTCGGCGAGGTTGCGGACGTAGCCGACGACCTGGTGGCGCGCGGCGACGCGCTGCGTGAAGAAGCGGAAGCCGACGCCCTGAACCTCGCCGCTGACCAGGTAGTGCCGCGCGACTCTCATGTGAAACCCCTTGCAGCCGAAGTCTGAAAACGCCCGCGCCCGAAAGACTGGCTATCCTAAAAGAATCTTTCGCGGAAATGCAATCGGGCTCGAAGCGGCTGCCTGTCGAATGCTACGGCGTCAGCTCGACTATGCGGACGCCGCCCGCCGGGACGGTTAGCCTGACGGTGTCGGTGTGTTCGCCCTGTGCGACTTTCAACTCCGCGCCGGTCGTCCACTCGGCGGCTCTTTTGAAGCGCGCGGAGGAGACGCCTTCGAGCGTGACCTCGGCCGCCTCGTCGCGCCTGACCTGCGCGAGCCCCTGCTGCGGCTTGTAGACGCCGCGGTTGTTGATGAGCGTGACGACCCAGCCGCGCGAGTTGCGGTTGATGAGGTATTCGACCTCGCCGTCAACGCGGACGGGCGTCACGTCGCCGAGCAGGTGCGCGAGCAGGTGCGCCGCCGCGGGGACGAGCCTTTCGTCCAACCCCAGCATGTCCGGGACGGCGCAGTAGACGACGCTGCCGCGCCCGACGGTGTTGACGGTGACGAGAGGGTCGCCCGAGGGCGTCCTCAACAGAACCTTCGCGCCGCGCGTTTCGACGCGCTCGTAGCGGTAGACCTGTCCCGCGAGGTCTGTCTTCGGCTCGGCCGTCGCCACGCACTCCGCGTCGTCTGCCTCGGCCTCGGAGCCGAGCGAGCGCACGCCGAGCAGTTCGGCGGGCAGCCCCTTCGCCTGCGCCGCGTTGAGGACGACCGTGCCCCCCTTCTCCACGTAAGTCTTCAGACGCCGCCCCCACGCGGGCGTCCATTCGACGCGCCCGCCGACGACGAGCGCGCGGTAGGCGTCAATCGCGTCGGCCTTCACTTCGGAGGCGACGAGCACGTCGAAGATGTCGCCGAAGGCGGCGCTGGTGAAAGCCTGCCGGTCGGCCGTCGCGGGCTCGCCCTCGTCCAGGGCCGCGGGGTAGCAGGCGGCGAGGAACAGCTCGCGCAGCGCGCGGTCGGAGCGGTTGACGGGCGAGACGCCGAGCGGCAGGTGCGGGTAGTCGGTCATGTCCCACCCGTGCGCGGGGTCGAGCAGGAAGGCGACGGGCGTGTAGGGCACGCCGCGGTCGGGGTGCGCGCCGGCGAAGCGGACGAACTCGTCCGTGATGCGCCCGAACGGGTTGAGCTGGTAAGGGTGCTCGCCCGGCCCCGGCTTGAAGAACTGGTCGAAGCCCTGTTCGAGGAAGACGGCCGAAGCCCCGGCCATGTAGTAGAGGTAATAGTTCTTCCTGTACCAGGAGAGCGACGGCCCCATCGTCGCGCCGTAGCGCGAGTGGAAGAAGTGGTCGGGGCCGGCGAAGTTCTGCGTGTTCGTGAAGGTCGTGGCGGTGTCGCCGAAGTTGGGCGCGTGGTAGTAGATGAAGTTGCCGCCGTGCTGCCGCGCCGCGCCGCGCACGAAGGCGACGCGCATGGCGGTGATGGGCTGGACGGCCGCCGTCTCTATGCCGAGCGTGCGCACGCCCCACTCGAAGAGCTTGTGCGCGTCGGCGGTGGTCGAGGTCGCCTGCGCCGGGATGAGCCTGTCCCACATCGCTCCGGCCGGCGCGTGGAAGGTCGCCGCCCACTTCTCTTCGAGCGCGCTCGCGTAGGCCGCGCGGTAGGCGTCGAACATCTCGCGGCGCGACATCTCGGGCTTGAGCGTGAGTCGCGCCGCCACCGCCTCGTAGACGTGGCCGATGCTCTCGCCCGAAATCCAGCCGACGAACTGCCCGCGCAGCTCGCCGTCGAGAAGCGCGAGCGCGGCGCGGCCGTCCTCTTCCGTGAAGGCGGCCGCGCCGTAGTTGATGACGACGGCGAAGGGCGCGCGCGTCTTGCGTATGAAGTCGAGGAAGGCGCTGCCCTCCTTCAGATGCTTCGGCAGCTGGTTGATGTAGACGACGGGGACGACGAGCGGCGAGGAGAAGATGGGCACGTCGCGCGCGCCCTTGTAACGCTCGGCGAACAGTTCGGGCTGCTCCGCGTGGAAGGGGTAGAGCGGGCGCTCTTCGGGCGGCTTCGGGTACGTCTCCCAGAACTTCTCTGAGATGTTCCAGGGCATCAGGAAGTCGCGCGAGGCGAGCGGCGGCCTGCGCCACGCGGCGTGGACGCCGAACTCCGTCTTGTCGAAGAGCGGCAGGAGCGGCCTCTTCGTCGCGGCCCACTCGCCGAGGACTCTCTGCGCGGCGAAGGGCGGCTTGCCCCGGCCTTCGGGGCGGAAGCCGGCGTCGTTCGTGACGAGCACGCAATCGACCTGCCGGTGCGCGCCGGCCGCCTTCTCAACCTCGACCGTGAGACGCGCCGCGCCTTTCTTCAGAGACGCCGCGGCCGAGCCGTCCCACGCGAACGCCCAGCCCCAGTACATGCTCACCTCGTCGTGCGGGTCGATGATTTCGCGCGCGCCGAACTCGTGCCGGAAGACCTCGCGCCCCTGCTGCGTGATCCGGACGGCGAACCTCTCGTCCTTGTTCGCGAAGTCAGCGTAGCGCGCCCAGACGCGGTACAGGCCGTCGCGCGGTATTTCTATCTCCTGAAAGAGCGCGGCGCGCGTCTCGTCGGGCGCGGCGGCGACGGAGTTCCACTCGCTCTCGCCGCCCTGCGACCACTCGGCCGAGACGCCCGGCCCGTTGATGCCCCAGCCCGGCGACTGCTCGCGCCTGAGGTTGCGCCACACGGGATTCAGCCTCGGCTCGTTGCGCGCGTCGAGCGAAAGGCCGCCCATGTTCTCCGTCTCGTACCAGAGGTATTCGCGGCGGCGCGCGTCCGGGTCGGTTTTTTGTGCGGAGGCAATCGGGAGCAGGAGCGAGAGCAGGGCGAGAAGGGCCGTGAATGTCTTCATCTGAAATTGGAAATTTCAAGCCACGAAAAAAGGGAGAGCGCGTCGGCCCTCCCCGCTTCCCGAATCGGTCGCCGGCGCTTCAGCCAAGCTCGTCGAGGCACTCGGCGAGCGGTAGCTGGCGGCACGTGAACATCGGCGTGTCGCGCAGCGTGTAGCGGCTGGCCTTCGACTCGCGCAGCTCCTGCACGAGGTCGAGGAAGTCGGTCGGCTGGTCGGTCTCGAAGGCGACGACGAACTCCTGGTCGTCGAGCCCGAACGAGTAGGTCGTGTGCAGCTTCACCGAGCGGTACTTGGAGCCGACGCGGATGTGCTCGTCCATCATCTCCTGACGCTGCTCGACGGGGAGCGCGTACCACTCGCGCGTCTTCACGAACGGGTAGACGAAGAGGTACTTCGACTGCCCCGGGACGATGTGCAGGCGGTCTTCGACGTGCTCGGGGTTGTCCTTGTCGATGTACATCGAGCGCTTGGTCATCGAGAGGAACGACTGCGTCACGTCGAGGTAGCGCCCGAGCCCCGTCGCGTTCAGCCGCGCCGACATCCCCTGGAACGGGTCGAGCGAGTAGCCGATGCGCCAGATCATGAAGTCTACGTTCGAGCGCAGCCCCGCGATGGAGTAGCTGTGCATCAGAAGCTCGCGCCGGTAAGAGTCGTAGACCTCCACGAACTCGCGCTTCGCGTCGAGCTTGGCCTGCGCGTCGAGCGTGCGCCACTCGGGGCGCGCCTTGAAGAAGGTGAAGGTGACGAACTGGCGCGCGATCTTCGCCTTCTCGGGCTGTTCCGAGTGCTCGGCCCCGCGCTCGGCCTTGTCGGCCAGGCGCAGCGTCGGACGCCCCGCGCCTGGCTGCTCGTGTTCCGTGCTCATGGTCTTACTTCCTCAAGGTGGTCAAAAAGGGGTTGAAGGGGGTTTACCTCTCTGAGCGAGCGCCGAATCTCGGAAGAGAATGAGCGACTATTCGGACGCCGTTTATTTTGCTTCGCGCCGCGCCGGATTGCAACCGCCGCGCGCAGGCCGAACCGTCGCGCGCCGCGCCGGGCGACCCCCGCCTTCAAACTCGCGCCGCCTTCGGTTATACTCCCGCCGCTTTATCATCAAAGTACGGGGCCCTCCGGGTCAGCCGACCGACGAACTTCTACGCATGAAACTCTTCAAGCTCTGCCTCGCGGCCTTCGCCGCCGCCTCCTTCGCCGCGGCCTGCAACAGCAACCAGACCGCGCAGAACGCCAACACCAACGCGCGACCCACGCCCGCCGCCGCAACGACCAACTCGGCGACGCCCGCGGCGCCGGCCGCCACCCCCGACGAGCTGGCCGCGGCCGCCGCCGACTACGCCAAGTTCTGCATCAACTGCCATAAGGCCGACGGCACCGGCGGCAAGGTCGAGATGGACAAGGGCGAAACTATCAACGTCGAAAGCCTGCGCGAACACGGCCTGAAGGATTCCGACGCCCACCTCGCCAAGCAGATTCGAGAGGGCGGCGACGACATGCCGGCCTTCCGCAGCAAGCTCGACGAACAGCGCATCGACAACCTCGTCCGCTACGTCCGCCGCGAGTTCCACGGCCGCACCGTCAACGCCCCGGCCGCCACCCCCGCCACGCCCGCGCACTAAACACGCGCCGCGCGCCTGTGCTATCTTTCTCGCACGCGCCGCGGCGCCGGGCACCCGTAGCTCAGTTGGATAGAGCGTCTGACTTCGAATCAGAAGGTCGTAGGTTCGAGCCCTACCGGGTGTATTAAGTTTTGAAGCCCGACAGCCCTTTCGCTTGACGTTTTAACAAAAGGGGCGCGGCGCGGACACTATGCCCCACCTCCCGAAAGTCAGCGTGTGCATCCCTTCATATAACCACGCGCGCTACCTCCCGCAGACACTCGACGGCGTGCTCGGGCAGACCTACCAGGACTTCGAGGTCGTCGTCGTGGACGACGGCTCGACCGACGGGAGCCTCGAAGTGCTGGAGGCTTACGCGGCGCGGCACCCCGAAAAGGTGCGCGTCTTCACACACCCCGGCCGCGAGAACCGCGGCATCTCACCGACGGCAAATCTCGCGTTCGAGAAGTCGCGGGGCGAATACTGGGCCGGGTTAACGTCCGATGACGTCTGGTACGCGGACGCACTTGAGTCTCTGGTCGCGCACCTCGACGCACATCCCGAGGCCGGGATCGTCTACGGGCGGATGAGTCTGATGGACGAGGAGGGGCGGCCCGCGGGCGGCGTCGAAGGCTCCGACGTGAACGCCTGCCCCGACCCGCTCTCCGGCCTGATACAGAGGAACCCCATCCCGGCCGTCACGGTCATGGCGCGGCGCGAGTGCTTCGAGAGGTACGGGGGGTTCCGCGACGGGCTCGTCTACAGCGACTGGGAACTCTGGATCCGATTCGTGGCGCAACGGCCGGCGGGCTTCATCGACCGCCCGCTCTGCCGCTACCGCGTCCACTCCTACAACTCAAGCGTCGGCATCCCCTTCGAGGCCGACCTCCGGCACAGGCTCGCGGTCATGGCTTCGCTCAGGGATAACGCCGAGGCCGACGGCGGCGGGCTCCTCGGCGTACGGCGGCGGGCGCTCATCGACCTTCAGTTCGCCTTCCTGCGTTACCACCTGGGGGACATGCACGGGGTCAGGGCCGACCTCGAAGCGGCCTTCACGCGCGACCCGTCGCTCCGTGGCGACGTGGGATTCCTGGCGGCGTGGCTGCGCGACCGCGAGGAGGACGTGACGGCCTTGAGGCTCCCGCCCGACCGCCGGGGGCGCTTCGCCGGATGGGTGCTCGCGCGGCTCCCGCCCTACGTCGGCGAGCGGGGCGCGCGGGACGTGGCAAGCCGCTACGGCGATTTGAGTCTGCGCGCCGCCGCCGCCGAAAGCTACCAGGCGGGCGACCTGCGTGCGGCCCGGCGCCGCGCTCTCAGGTGCGTCGCCAACGACCCACGCAGGCTGGCGGACAGGGGACTCCTGTTCATCCTCGCCGAGTCCGCGCTCGGCGCAAAAACGATGGGCGCGCTGCGCCGCCTGAGGGGGCGACTGCACCGACCTTAAGGCCACCGCCGACTGACTTATGACGCCAGAAACCTCGACACAAGGTGCGCCCCTCGTCTCGGTCGTCGTCCCGGCCTACAACTACGGCCACTTCCTGCCCCAAACTTTAGAGAGCCTTCAGGCCCAGACCTACCCGCGTTGGGAATGTATCGTCGTGGACGACGGGTCGTCAGACGACACGCCCGAGGTGATGAAGGCGTTCGCCGACGCGGACCGGCGCGTCAGGTACGTGCGTCAGGAGAACCGTGGGCTCGGGGAGAGTCGCAACACCGGCATCCGTCACGCGCGCGGCGACTACTTCCAGTTCCTCGACGCCGACGACACGCTCGAACCGCTCAAGTTCGAGTTGCAGGTCGGCCAACTGGAAGCCAGCCCAGGGGTGGACATCGTCTACGGCGGCGTGCGGTACTTCACGACCGAGAACCCCGGCGCGCGCCGCCTCTCGTTGTGGGGGCCCGACGAGCCGTGGATGCCGGGAGTCTCGGGGACGAAAGAGGTGCTGCTCGCGCTCGTGCGCGACAACGTCATGCCCGTCAACGCCCCACTCCTCAGAAAAAGTGTCGTCGAAGAGATCGGCTTCTTCGACAAAGAGCCGTTGGGGGTCGAGGACTGGGACTACTGGCTGCGCTGCGCGCTCGCGGGGAAACGTTTCGCGTACCGGGACGAGGAGGGCACGCGCGCGCTCGTCCGCGCGCATCCGACGAGCATGAGCTGTAACCGGGTGCGTATGCGCCGGAGCGCCCTCATGGTCAGGAAGAAGCTGTTCCGCGCGCGCCTGCCCGAAGACGCCCGCAGGCTCAACCGCGGACTGTTTAGCGCAGAGGCCGGGGAGCTCGGGATCGAAGAGGCCGTGGCCGGTAACGCTGGGGTGGGCGCGCGGCACCTGTTGGAAGCCGCCGTCAGGAGCCCGCGTGCGACGACAAAGGGGCGCTGGGCTGCATGCGCCTTAGTCGCGCCCTTCGTCCGGGATGAAAATTTACGGTTGCTGGCGGTGGCGCCGCCGGCGCAGTTTTGCAGACTCCTGTTGCGCCAGATAAGAGACCGCTTCCGTCAGTAACTCCTGCCGTCGGAGCCGTTGAGGACTGTGACGCGGTCGCCCGTGCGCAGGCGGCCGGGGCGGAGGACGCGCGCGTAGAGGCGCGAGTGGCCGGGGCGGAGCTTTTGCGAGATGCGTTTGAAGTCGCCTCCCGTGAAGGAGGCGGCGATGACCTTGCAGGGCGCCGTGTAGCTCGTGACTTCGACCAGCGCCTCTTCGCCCAGTGCGAGGCGCGCGCCGGGGGCGAGCCGCGACCAGTCGAGCCCGACGACCGTCAGGTTCTCGCCGGCCGAGCCCGGGAAGACGGGGTGGCCTTCGGCCTGTAGCTCAAGGACTCGTTCGAGCGAGTAGAGGCACAGAGCGCGTTCGGGCCCGCCGTGGAGGCGTCGGTTCCGCTGCCGGTCGCCTTCGAGCCCCGCGGGCGTGAGCGCGGCCTCGCGCACGGCGAGCTTCGGCACGCCGCCGCCCGAGGCGTTGAGTTGAAAGATTCTTCCCTCCGACAATTCCCCTCCCGCCCGCCGCGCGAAATTTTATGCGCGCGCCAGCGCGTGTGCCGACTCGATGCGCGAGACGAGCTGCGGGAGACTCTCGCGCGTGTAGACGGGCAGAGACGGCGCGGCCTCCTCCATCCCCGACGTGCGCCACCAGTCCTCGAAGCGCGCGCGGCGCGCGGCGTCCACGCCACGCCCGTCGTCCGAGAGGTAGAGCGCCGAGTATTTCGCGAGGACGCGCCGCGCCGTGGGCTTGATCTTCAGAACGTCTGCGCGCGCGACGAGCACCGCGAAGTCCGCTTCGGCGAAACGCAGGAAGCTGTTCCCCTCGACGACGACGCCCGGCGCCCTCACGCGCGACAGCGCCGCGCGGAAGCCGGCCTCGACCTGCCCCTCGGTCACAATCGCCCAGTGCACGTCGGAGGCTCCCGCGTCCCAGTAACGCCCCGTGTCCTTGCCCGGCTCGTACGTCTCGGCTCGCCCGGAGCGGACGACCGGCTCGTCGCCGAGGAGCGGTGCGACGCAGCACGCGCGCGGGTCTTTGCCGCACGAGCGGTAGTGCCCGCGCGTCATCTTCACGGCCTCCCAGCCGGGCAGCGCGCGGAGCAGCTCGCACACGAGCGTCGTCTTGCCAGTGTTCGAGTTGAACCCGCCGACGGCGATGACTGTCGGTCTCACGCCCCAAGTATCGCCCCTCGCGGACGCCAGAAAAAGCGCCGGAAAACTTTCCGATAAAAAAGTGCTTGACATTGCAAAGTAGTCTGCGTATATTGCCACCGTCGCCCGCGCCGCGGGCCGACCGCTTGAGTAGGAGATAGACTTCGACGATGACGACGAACTCGAACATGATAAATCGCGCGAGGACGACCGGCATGCCGGCCGCCGGGCACTCGCCCGCCCCGTATAAGGGCGCGGCCGGTGGGCGCGTCGTCTGTCAGGGTACGTCGAGCCTTAATAGCGGCGGCAAACTGATTGGGCGCCACTCCTTCCGACCCGAAGGCGTGCAACGCGCGGATCGTCGCCGGTTACAGAATTGACTCAGCGGGAGCGGCCTCCCGCTCCCAAATCTCTAAAAGTTCGTAG
>DASWNR010000392.1:0-23501 GCA_036399155.1 Pyrinomonadaceae bacterium | reverse complement strand
TGCTGAAGGTGTAGGCCGCGGTCAAGCTCACGCCGCTCGCGAAGCGGTAGCTCAGCGAAGAGAGCAGGCCGTGGTAGCGCGACTTGGCGCTCGTCTCGCGGTAGTTGATCGTCGAGTAGCCGAGGAAGGGGCGCACCGTGTTGGCGTTCGCCAGCCCGACGCGGTTCACGTCGGCCACGTTCGGGAAGTTGATGTTGACCGGGCGGATCAGGTGGTCGCCCTTGGTGCCGACGTAGGTGATTTCGCCGACCGCGTTGCGGAAGAGCGAGTGCTGGACGCCGACTGACCACTGCTGGATGATCGGCGTCGTGAAGTCGGGCGCGGAGGCGATCAGCGCGCGGTTGGGCAGGGCGTTGAGCGACGCGCCGCCGGTCGGGTTCGAGAACGTGATGCCGGCGCTCGTGTACGCGGCCTGGTTGTTGAACGGCGGGTTGACGAACGAGTTCTGCTCGAAGATGCCGACGAGCGGCTGGTCGTAGTAGAGCCCGTAGCCGGCGCGGATGACGGTCTCGCCCTTCCTGAACGGGTCCCAGGCGATGCCTACGCGCGGGCTGAAGTTGTTCTTGTCCGCGCGGTAGACGGAGTCGCCGAAGGGCGAGTTGACGCCGGCCCTGATGATGCCGTTCAGCTCGTCGCCCGTGCCGCGCTGGAACGTCGTGCAGGCGGCCTGGACGCAGGCCGGCGCGTTGGCGCGGTTGTAGAGCGACGGGTCGAACGAGGTCAGCACGTTGTTGGCGTCGGTGACGGGGACGAAGAACTGGTAGCGCACGCCGAGGTCGAGCGTCAGGTTCGGGCGGAGCTTCCAGGTGTCCTGCGCGAAGAACTCGCGGCGGCCGAAGCGCAGGTTGACCGTCACGTCGAACTGGTCTTCCGAGTAGGCGTCGGCGCGCCCGAGCAGGAAGTCGGCGAAGGCCAGCCCCGTCTGCGTCACCGAGAGGGTGGCGGGGGCGCCGGCGGCCGTGAGGCCGGGGGTCGTGCCGCGCGAGCGCGTGCCCGCGAAGCTGAAGCTGCCCTGCGTGATGTTGTTGGCGTTCTCGTCCTTCTTCTCCCACGACATCTCGCCGCCGAACTTGAACGTGTGGTTGCCGGTCGTCCAGGTGACGGTGTCGCGGACGACCTGATTCTTGTAGACGATGTTGAAGCCCTGGAGCGAGTTCAGGTTCGAGTGCGCGCTCGTGAACGTGATGCGCGGGACGACCGCGGCGTTATTCTCGGGGTAGACCTCGGGGATGGTGTCGAGGCCGGGGAAGTCCGCGTCGAAGCTGCGGCCGACGACCTGCGAGCCGATCAGGTTGCCGGAGAAGTTGTAGGTCGCCTCGTTGACGAGCACCGGCGAGAGCACGCTCGTCAGCGACGCGACGAAGGTCTGGCCGGGGATGCGCGTGGCGGTCGTGCCGAAGTTAGGCACGGCGTTCGTGGTGAACAGACCCGTCGGCTCGCGCGTCAGGTTCAGGTCGTGCGTGTAGCGGCCGAAGAGGCGGTGGTCGTCGTTGAGGCTGTGGTCGATGCGCACCGACTCCTGCCGCGTCTGGAGCGCCGTCACCGGCGAGTGGACGAACTGGGTCGCCCCCGTGTTCGGCAGCGGGTACGCCTGCAAGAGCGACAGCGACCGCGGGTCGATGTCCGAGGCGGGGACGATGTTGCCCGCGTAGGCGCGGTTGTCCGCCAGCCGGAAGATCATCCCGACGCGCGCCTGTGTGGTGTTGCCGTTGGTGTCCTGGACGAGAACCGGGTTGGCGGAGCAGCCCGCGGCGCCGGCGAGGCAGGTGGCGGTGTTGGCCGTGTTGCGGAAGATCGGCAGCCCGAGCAAGGACGAGAAGTCGCCCGCGCGCTCGGCGAGCGAGGGGACGGTGGCGGTCGCGGCCGTGATGCCGCGCGTGATGCGCCGCTGCTCGTGCGAGAAGAAGAAGAACGTCCTGTCGCGCCCGCTCCAGGTGGCGTTGCCCGGCCCCTCGCCGAACTTGGGGATGGTGACGGGGCCGCTGAAGGTGCCGCCGAAGTTGTGGTAGCGCAGGCGCGGGGTCGGCGCCAGCGGGTTGCCCGTCGTCGCGTTGCGGCCGCGCCGGTTGTTGAAGAAGGTGTTGGCGTTGAAGCGGTCGTTGCGCGCGAACTCGTAGATCGAGCCGTGGAAGTCGTTCTCGCCGCCGCGCGTGACGATGGTCACGGAGCCGCCGCCCGAGCGCCCGACCTCGGCCGTGTAGTTCGAGCCGAGCAGCTTGAACTCCTTGATCGAGTCGACGGTCGGCGTCGAGAGCAGAGTGATGTTCGAGCCCACGTCGGTGTTCGACACGCCGTCGACGAAGACGTTGACGCTGTTGCGGCGCATGCCGTTGACCGACACGTCGAAGCGGTTCGAGAGGCCGAAGCCGGTCTCGTCGTCGAGGCTCGAACTGACGCCGGGCGCGAGTTCGAGCAGCTTGGTGAAGTCGCGGTTCTGGAGCGGTATCTCCATGACCTGCGTGCCCGAGATGAGCGTCTGCTGCGTCGGGCTGTCCTGCACGACGTTGGTCTCGCTCGACACGGTGACGACCTCACTGACGTTGCCGGTTTCGAGCGCGACGTTCAGGGGCCGGCGGTCGGCGGCGTTCAGGGTGACGCCCGACTCGACGTGCTTCTTGAAGCCCGCCTGCTCGACCGTGACGGTGTAGATGGCCGGGTTGAGCTGGGTGATGGTGAAGAGCCCGTCGGTGTTGGTCTGTGCGCGGCGCTCCTCGCCGGTGGCGTCGTTCCTGATGACGACGCTGGCGCCGGCGATGGCGGCGCCGGCGGCGTCGGTCACCTGCCCCTGAATCTGCGCGGCGGTCTCAGCCACCTGCGCGCGGGCCGCTGTGCCGAGGCACGAAAATGCCAGGAGGAGCAGGACGGCCAGGCCGGCCCCCTTCCTCAAATGTTTTTTCATAACGGTGGTTCCTCTCCTGTTGCGACAGGGTCAAAATAGAATCGAATCCGGCCCGGGCCGCGTCTGTGGCGGCCCCGGCCCTCGCGGGATCACTGTTTACCGCCGGCCCCGTGGGCGGCGGGGGCGGGCTCCATTCCGGGGGTGCCCGCCCCGAAAACGTCTGCCCCTGTGAAAGTCTTGCGGGCCGCGCCCGCGCTCTAGCGCCCGGCGGCGGCCGCGGCCGCCGGCTCGGCCGCGTGGCGCAGCGCCCTGCCGGGTCGCGCGCCGGTCGCGCGCCCGGCTTCGACGACCGGCTCGCCGTTGACGATGACGTAGGAGAAGCCGGCGGCGTACTGGTGCGGCTTCTCGAAGGTCGAGGGGTCGGAGACCGCGGCCTCGTCGAAGATGACGAGGTCTGCGGCCATCCCCTCGCGCACGAGCCCGCGGTCGCGCAGGGAGAAGGTCTGCGCCGGCAGACTCGTCATCTTGCGGACCGCGTCTTCGAGCGTGACGAGCCGTAGCTCGCGGACGTAGGCGCCGAGCACGCGCGCGTTGTTGCCGTAGCCGCGCGGGTGCGGCACGCCCTCGCCGAAGCGCCGGACGCCCGAGTCCGAGGCGATCATCGTGAATGGCTCGCGCATGATGCGGCGCACGTCGTCCTCGCCCATCGAGTGGTAGACCATCGCCGCGCCGCCCTCGGCGTACATCTCAAGTATCTGCTCCACCTGCCCCGCCACGTCCGACTTCCCCTTCGCGAGCTTCGCCACCTCCGCGATGGACTTGCCGTTGTACTCCGGCTTCGGGCGGTACGAGGCGACGACCGCGTGTGAGAAGTCTTTGAAGCCGGACTTCTTGAGCCCGTCCTTCATCTCGCGCGCGGCGCGCCCGCGCTGCGCGGGGTCGGCGAGGCGCTTCCGGCCCTCCTCGCGCCCGCCTTCGAGCACCCACTCGGGCAGGCGCGAGTCGAGCGAGGTCGAGCTGGCCGTGTAGGCGTACTGGTCGATGGTCACCTGTAGGCCGCGCCGCCGCGCCTCACGCACGAGCCCGAGCGTCGTGTCGCTCCCGCCCCAGAGTTTTTTCGCGCTGATCTTGAAGTGCGAGATTTGGACGGGGAGCCCCGCGCGCTCGCCTATCTCGATGCTCTCGCGGATGGCGTCCGCAACCCCGAGCCCCTCGTTGCGCATGTGCGTGGCGTAGACGCCGCCGTGTAGAGCCGCGACGCGCGCGAGTTCGAGCACCTCGTCCGTCTTCGAGTAGACGCCGGGGACGTAGATGAGCCCGGTCGAGAGGCCGACCGCGCCGTCTCGCATGGCGCGCTCGACGAGCGACTTCATCCGCTCAAGCTCCTCCGGGCTCGGCGGGCGGTTCTGCTCGCCGAAGACCTCGCGGCGCACCGAGTTGTGCCCGACGAGCGTGGCGACGTTGACCGCGGGCGGCGTCTCGTCGGCGCGCGACAGGAACCGGCCCACGTCCACGGCCGAGCCGCCGCAGTTGCCGGTGACGAGCGTCGTCACGCCCATCCTGACGAAGTTCTCGGCGTCCGGCAGCTCGTAAAGGTTCTCGACGTGCGCGTGAACGTCGATGAAGCCGGGCGCGAGTACCTGCCCGCGCGCCTCTATCACGCGCTTCCCTTCTGACGCCGCGACCCGCCCGACGCGCGCGATGCGCCCGCCGCTTATCGCCACGTCTGCGCGGAACCACGGGTTGCCCGAGCCGTCCACCACGCGCGCGTCGCGGACGACGAGGTCGTAAAGGGGCCCGGCCGTCCGCCCCGCGCGCGACGGGCCTTGAAGAAAGAGCAGGGCCGTCACGCCTAAGAAGGTTGCGGCCGCCCTGCGCATGGGGATTCTGTCCATCCTCTGAAAGGTCTAACGACAGGCGTGGGCGGCCCCCTTAGTGGAGGGCCGCCCGCGCCTGTCGTTAGAAATTGACCTTCATCGCGAACTGCACTTTGCGCGAGGTGCTGGCGGTCGAGCCGAGCACCTGCCCGAAGGAGCCGCTGGTAGCCGACAAGTTCGCGTCCGCGATGGTGAACGAGGGCGTGTTGGTCACGTTCTGCGCCTCGACGCGGAACTCGACGTTAACGTCCTCGGTGAAGCGGAAGCGCTTGCTGATGGTTGCGTCGAGATTGAAAAGTCTCGGGCCGGTGAAGAAGTTCCGCCCCGTGTTGCCCAACTCCCCGGCGTCCGGCGTGAAGAACTGCGCGCGCTGCTCGGCGGTGAAGAAGACGTTGCGGCCGCCCTCCAGCACGACCTCGCCCATGTCGGGCGAGCAGTTGTTGCAGCTCACGGGCGTAAAGTTCACCTGCGAGAAGGTGTTGTTGCCGGCGAAGATGGTGAAGGGGCGGCCCGAGTACCAGCGCAGCACGCTGCCCAGCTGGAAGCCCCCGAGCAGGGCGTCGGCGGCGCGGTTCCAGTCGCGGCCCCAGCGCCGGCCGCGCCCGAAGGGCAGCTCGTAGAGGACGTAGCCCTGGAGGGCGTGGCGGCGGTCGAAGTCCGAGCGCGCGTAGTTGTACGAGCGGTTACCGAGGTCGAAGGGCGTGCTGGAGGCCGACTGCCCGGCCCGCCCCGTCCCGTTATCGCCGCCGCGGCCGGCCACGGCGAAGGCCGGGTCGAACGAGCGCGTGTCCTCGCTCTTGGCGAGCGTGTAGCTCAACTGGAAGCCCAGCCCGCGCGTGAAGCGGCGGCTGAACTGAATCTCAAGCGCGTTGTAGCGCGAGCGGTCGTTGTTGTCGATGACGTTGACCGCGCCGCTGAACTGCGGGAAGGGCTGGAAGAAGAACGGGCTGAAGCCGTTCAACTGGAAGTTCGGCGTCGTCGAGTTACCGGCGCGCGTCCCCTGCGCGATGATGAAGGCCGCCTGCGCGACGCCGCCCGCATCCACGATGTTCGTCGCGCGCGTGCCGTTGGCGAGGGGGACGCCGGTGCCAAGCGTCGCCTGGTTGAGCAGGAACTGCGCGCCGGAGTTGGAGCCGAGGCGCGAGTCGCCGGCGAGCAGGCGGTTGATGAGGAAGTTCGGGTCGTTGACGACGCCGGCGCGCGTCGCCGGGTCTTGCAGCAGCCGGAAGGCGGAGAGGAAGCCGTTGTTAGTGATGTCAACCTGGTTCGCGTCGTAGCCGCCGAAGAGCTTGCGCCCCTGCCGCCCGATGTAACTCACCTCTAGGACGGAGTTCCCGCCGAGCTCGCGCTGGACGTTGAAGCCCCACTGGTGCGTGCGCGGGTAGGTCAGGTCTGGGTCGACGACGGTCAGCGAGTTGACGGAGAAGGCCGGGGGCGTGCGGAACGCGAGCGGCGTCGTGTCGGCGGACGTGAGCTGCGGGATGCCGTTGCGCAGGAGCGCGTTGTTGGCCCCGTTGAAGGTCGAACTGCTCGCCGTCCGCGTGATGGCGCGCGTCAGCCCCGGCGCGCTCTGGAAGATGAACGAGGAGAAGACGAACGTGTTGGTGCGGTCCCACGCGAGGCGGTAATTGCCGCGCACCGAAGTCTTGCCGTCGCCGAACGGGTCCCAGGCGAAGCCGACCGTGGGGGCGAACTGCTTCCACGAGTCTTCGTAGAGTTTCCCCTCCGAGAAGGTGATCTGGTTGGAGGGGGCCTCGCCGAAGGCGACGCGGTTCGAGGGTCGGAGCACGATGTTGTCGGTCGAGCGCGGGCTCTGCCGCACCTCCCACCGCAGGCCGTAGTCGAGCGTCAGGTTGGGGCGCGCCTTCCAGGTGTCCTGCCCGTAGAAGTCGTATTCCGGGTACCGGGCGGTGTAGTTGAAGCGCGTGCCCGGAGGGCCGAAGGCCGAATCGTCCGTGGCGACGAACGACTGCTCGACGCGCCCGATGCGGCCCAGGACGTCGTTGATGTAGCTGTCGAGACGGCCGCGGTCGGTGCCGTTTATGCCCGTCAGGACGGGGGACTGCGTGCCGAATGAGGTCGGGACCGGGTTCTCAGTCGTCCCCAGGCGGACGGTCGGCACCGTCAGGAGCCCGGCGACCGAGGTGCGGTCGTCGAAGTGATTCTGGATGCGGATGTTGGTGCCGAACTTCAGGGTGTGCGCGCCGCGCTGGTGCGAGAGGTTGTCAACCAACTGCCAGGTCGTGATCCGCCGCGCGTTGTTGAGCGGGGCCTCGCGGTTCAGCGGGTCGGTCGGGAGGTTGAGGATAACCGGGGGGTTGGTCGAGGCGTTCGGGTCGGGGTTGAGGAAGCCGAAGGTGAAGCGGTTGAAGCCGGCGACGAATTCGTTGACGGTCGTCGGCGTCAGCGTCGCGCGGTAGTTGAAGGCCCCGTTGCGCGGCGAGCGCGTGGTGTCGACGAAGCAGGGCGAGTCGGGAAAGCGCTGGAGACCCCCGTTGGCGTTGTCGCAGAGCGTCGTCTGCTCGCCGCGCGCGTAGCGGACGAAGATGCCGTGGCGCTCGTTGAAGGTGTGGTCAATCTTGGTCGTGAAGTCGTACTGCCGCTCGGTCTGCGGCGCGATGAAGCTGAAGCCGGCGATGTTCAGGCCGTCGCCGATGGTGAAGTTGTTCGGCAGCGGCAGCAGGCCGATGAGCTGCGCCGTCGTCGGGTCGGGCGTGAGCGGGATGTTCGGGTTGCCGACGACGTTGAAGCCCCTGATGCACTGCGTCGTCACCGCCCCCCCGCAGGCGGGGAGGATGGGCTGGCCCGCCTCGTTGATGACCTGCGTGTTCGCGCCCGTCACGGTGGCGTTGGCGTTGGCGCGGCCCACCGCGTAGCGGAAGAGACCGTTGCGCGCCGCCTCGGTGTAGACCGTGCGGTTGACGAAGAACGCCTGGCTCGTCCGCAGCAGTTGGACGTTGACGAAGAAGAAGGTGCGGTTCTTGCCGCTGTAGAGGCCGTCACCGCCCTCGCCGAACTTGGGGAAGTAGACGGGGCCGCCGAGGCTGCCGCCGAAGATGTGCTGCACGAACTGCGGCTTGTCGGTCGGGACCCGCTGGCCGTTGACGATCCGCGTGTTGATGGTGTTGACGTACTCGTTGGCGTGGAAGCGGGGCGTCTGGTAGAACTCGAAGAGGGTGCCGTGGAACTCGTTGGTGCCGCTCCTGGTAACGAGCGAGACTTGCGCGCCCGAGGAGCGCCCGTTGTCGGCGGTGAAGTTGCTGGTGACGACCTGGAACTGGGTGATCGAGTCCGGGTTGGGGCGAATGGGGGTGAAGTTCGAGCCCCCGGCGCTCGTCTCGTTGATGTCGATGCCGTCGAGCGTGAAGTTGAAGGCGCGGTCGCGCGCGCCGTGGACGTGGATGCCGCCGCCTGTGTTGGCACCCGTAACGACCCCGGGCTGGAAGTTGACGAACTCCAGCGGGTTGCGCCCGCGGTTGCCGACTATGGGGAGCGCCTCCAGCGGCCGCTCCTCGACCGTGTTGCCGAAGTTGCCCGAGGTCGAGGTCTGCACCAGCTCGGCCGACCCCTGCACCGTCACCGTCTCGGCCACGGCGCCCGCCTCCAGCACCACGTTGATCGTGGACGGCTGGTTAATGTTGACGGGGTTGCCGGTCGAGACCGACTTCTTGAAACCCTGCATCTCCACGGCCACGGTGTAAGTCCCGACCTGTACCGAGTCGAAGGTGTAGATGCCGGTAGAGCTGGTCTGGGTCGTCAGGGAGGTGTTCGTCCCCTCGTTCGTGAGCGTGACGGTTGCGCCCTCGACGACCGCGCCGGCGACGTCGAGCACGACGCCGGTCACGCGCGAGGTGGTGCCCTGGGCGACGGCCGCGCCCCCGAAGTTTAAGGTCAGGGTCAGCAACAGGGCCAGGACGAGCAGATTGTGTTTCTTCATCTTGGGAGACTCCGGCTTCATCAGGGTTGGACGGGCGCGGCGGCGGCCGCCGCTTGAGCCAGCGCGCCCGGACGCCGCACGGCGGTCGGACGGCTGAGCGGCGAGCGAACGCGCCCCGGCCCGAAAGGAACGATCAATAATTCCCGGCATGAAAAGGAAAGAGACCCGCGGCCCGCCCGCACTCTCGCGGAAACACGGCCCCGCTTTCTGGGGGCGCGTGTGACAGACACAGAACTTGTAAACTGATGAAGGCGAAAAGGACGGATACGCCTTCGGCTGCGAACTTGCGCGTATTCTAATGAACCCGCGGTCAATAATCAAAGCTAAAAGATTTTATCATTGGAATAAGCATAGTTTTTGGATAAATTCGCGGCTCGCGGCGCTAACCGGCGACCACCTCGACCCAGCCGCGCACGCCGTTGACGAGCCAGACGCGCCCGGCGCGCGCCAGATCGCCCTTCGTCAGCACGCGCTCTGCGACCTCGCCCCGTCGCAGAAGCCAGCCGCGGAAAGTCCCCGCGAGCAGCCCGGACTCGCGCGGCGGAGTCCAACGGCCGCCGTCCAGCTCGACGACGAGGTTGCCGTTGGTGAACTCGGTCAGCTCTCCCCTCTCATTCCAGAGCAGCACGTCGAAGAGCCCGGGGCGCTCGGCGCGCCGCTCGTCGTAGACCGCGCGCCGCGTCGTCTTGTGGAAGAGAAAGCGGTCTGCGCTGTCCACGGGCGTGAGCGCGAGCGCGACGCGGCGCGGCGCGGGCGGCGTCCCGCCGAGCGGCGCGCTCTCGACGCGTGCGCGGCCGTCCGCCGAGACGAGCAGCCGCACGCGACGCGCGCCGCCGCCGGCGTGCTCTTCGGCGTGCCGGCTGAGCGCCGCGCGCGCGTCCGCGACCGAGACGGCAAAGTCGAAATACTCGGCCGACGCCCCCAGACGCGCGAGGTGTTCTTCGAGGAGATGATACCCGGCCGCGTCGAGCCGCAGGGTTTCGAGCAGCTCGAAATCCGGGGCTCGCTCGGTCAGAACCTTCGTCTTGTCGAGCGCCTCCTCGTACTCGCCGCCGGGCGTCGAGTCCCACGTGACGCCCCCGCCCACGCCGTAGACGGCGCCGCCGTTCTCGGAGTCCACGACGACCGTCCTGATGGCGACGTTGAAGGCCGCGTCGCCCCCCGGCGCGACGAAGCCGACCGCCCCGCAGTAGACGCCGCGCGGCTCGTCTTCGAGCGCGGCGATGATGCGCGACGTGCTCACCTTCGGCGCGCCGGTCACGGAGCCGCACGGGAAGAGCGCGGCGAACACGTCCGCGAGCCGCACGCCCTCGCGCAGCTCGCACGCGACGGTCGAGGTCATCTGGAAGACCGTCGGGTAACGCTCGACCCTGAAGAGTTCTTCGACGCGCACGGTGCCCGTCTCGGCGACGCGCCCGAGGTCGTTGCGCAGGAGGTCGACGATCATCAGATTCTCCGCGCGGTTCTTCTCCGACGCGGCGAGCCGTGCGGCGACCCGTTCGTCCTCCTCCCCGAACCTTCCGCGCGGGGCGGTTCCCTTCATCGGCCGCGTCTCGACCCGCCGCCCGCGCCGCCGGAAGAAAAGCTCGGGCGAGGCCGAGAGCACGCGGAAGCGCCCGGCGTTCACGTAAGCGCCGAACCGCGTGCGCTGCGCCGCGCGCAGGCGCTCGTAGAAGGCGAAGTCGTCGCCCCCGAAGCGCGCGCGCAGCCTCAGTGTGTAGTTGACCTGGTACGTGTCGCCGCGCGCAATCGCCGCGCGCACGGCCTCGACGCTTCGCTCGTACGCGTCACGGCCGACCGACGGCTCCCACTCCGAGACTTGGAACTCCCCTTCGACGCACGCCCCCTGCCCGGACGCGCCGTCGAAGACGCCGAACCACACGAGCGGCAAGCCCGGCACGCCCGGCCCCGCCTTCAGCGCGCGGTCGAACGCCGGCGCGGCCTCGTACGCCACGAAGCCGGCGGCGTACATGCCGCGCGCGCCGGCGCGCTCGACCTCCGCGAGCGCCGGGCGCACCTCGTCGAGCGTGTGTGCGTTGATGATTTCGACGGGTCGTGTGAAGCGTGCGCGGCCGCCCGCGCCGAGGTCGTCCGCGAAGTCGAGGACGACTTCGGCTGTGTTCGTCGTGCGGCCCGCGCCCATCCGAAGGTTGTCCTAGAGCAGCCTGGCCAGCGACTTCGGGTCTACGCCGTCGGGCACGCCCTCGACGATGACGACCGCGCCGCCGAGCAGCTCGACGATGACGCCGCCCTCCTTCGTCCGCCAGAGCTGGCGGCCCGACTCGGCCGTCTCCGAGGGCTCGGCGCCGTAGCGCTTGGTCGTCCGCCGCACGTACGCGTCGAAGAACTCGCGCGCGTCCGCCTCCGTGTCCCACACGGTCTTGTGCGCGACGACCACGTCAGTCCCGCGGTTCGGCCCGAGGAAGAGGGCGTAGCGGTCGCCGCCCCAGCCCTCGGCCGCGCGCTTCGACACGTCGGGCGCCTGTAGGAAATGGTCGAGCAGGAGGTAGAAGCCCCACTCGCCCTCCACGTCGTGGTCGGCCATCCTCCAACCCCTGCCGAGCGAGGCCGACACGTCGCGCAGCGCCACCTTCCGCGGCGCCTCGCCCGCGTGGTACTTGTCGGGGTGGAGCACGTGCTCGGAGGACTGCGGCAGCGCCTTGTAGGCGGCCGTCACGGCCTCCCAGCCGCCGCGCTTGTAGACCTGCGTGACGAACGAAGTCCCCTGGAGGTACGGGAACAGCAGCGTCTCGCGCAGCACGCGCGGGGCCTTCTCTATCTGCTCGCTTGAGCCGGCGCCGCCCGTCATCATCGACTTGAGGAAGGCGAGCTGCCGCGCCGGGCTCTGCGTCAAGTACTGCACCATCAGGAACGAGGCGTCGCCCTCGACGAGCGCGTGCGCGGCCAGCTCCGCGTCCGAGTCGTGCTTCGGCCAGTCCTCGAAGCGCCGCAGGTTGAAGTGCTGATCCTGGAGCGCGTGGACAAGCTCGTGCGCCATGACGGGCCGCTGGCCCTCGATGTCGATCCAGTCGGCGAGGTGGAACTCCTGCGTCTTCGGGTCGTAGTAGCCGGCGACCTGTTCGGTGAGCAGCTTGATGATGAAGGGGCGGAGCTGGAAGTCGGCCGCGACGAGCCCGAGCTTTTTGAGCGTCGCCTCGGAGGCGGCCATCTCCTCGGGCGTCGCGCTCTCGTTGAGGTTGCGCACGAGCATCTGCTCTATCTCGGCGCGCGACTGGGCGCCGCTGCGCACATGGCGGAGCACGGGCAGCTTGCGGAGCTGGCTCGTCTCGCGCAGCACCTCGACCGTCGCCTCGCGCACGGCGGCCGTCTTCGGGTTGACGACGGCCGGCTTGGCCCTCTGCGCCGTGGCGGTCGTCGCCGCCGCCGCGCCGCCTAAGACGGCGGTCAGCGCCGCCGCCAGCAAATTCCTCGCGCTGATTCTCTTTGACATCACGAACCCTTCGCTTTTATAGTCCGCTGAAACCGGAACGCTCTCGCGACCCTTTCGGAAAAGACTTTTCGAGCTACCGAGACATGCAACCGCTGGAGGCAGACGCCCTCTTCGAAGACTGGCACGAGACGACCATCCGCGTGCGGTACGCGGAGACCGACCGCATGGGCGTAGTGTATCACGCGAACTACCTCGTCTGGTTCGAGATCGGCCGCACCGAGTTCTGCCGCGCGCGCGGCTTCGCCTACAAGGACATGGAGGAGAACGACCGCGCCTTCCTCGTCGTCGCCGAGTCCTACTGCCGCTACAAGGCCCCCGCGCGCTACGACGACGAGCTGATCGTCCGCACGCACATCACGGAGCTTCGCCGCCGCTCTGTGCGCTTCGGCTACGAGATTCTCAACGCCGCGGACGGCCGCATCATCGCCGAAGGCGAGACCGGCCACGTCGTCACCGACGCCAACAACCGCGTCATCTCGCTCCCCGAGAGCTACCGCCTCGCCCTCAGCTCCCCGCCCCTCGCGCCTTCGCCCGAAGGCGAGTAATCGAGTAGACAATCAGGATTCGTGCGGGAGGTTGAGGCGCGAGATTTCGCGCGCGCGGCCGGTCGAGTCGTCCACGTCGATGAGCGCGGCGCAGATGCGTACGCCGCCTTTGGAGTGGTCGGGGCGCGGGGCGGCGGGGCTGAGGAAGCGCGCGACGGCGTCCTCCTTCTCCATGCCGATGCAGCCCGAGTGGCTCCCGGTCATCCCGAGGTCGGTGATGAAGGCCGTGCCCCCGGGAAGCACGCGCTCGTCCGCGGTCTGCACGTGCGTGTGCGTGCCGACGACCGCCGAGACGCGCCCGTCGAGGTGCAAAGCCATCGCGGCCTTCTCAGAGGTCGCCTCGGCGTGCATGTCCACGAGCCTGACCCTGACATACTCGTCGAGCCCTGCTAGCAGCTCGTCGGCGGCGGCGAACGGGCTGTCGTGCGTCGGCGGCATGTAGACGCGCCCCATCAGGTTGAGGACGGCGACGCGGACGCCCCCGCGCGCCTCGCCCACCCAGAGCCCCGCGCCGGGCGTCCCCTCGGGGTAGTTCGCGGGCCTCAGCAGACGCGGCTGGCGCGCGATGTAGGGGGCGGCCTCGCGCTTGTCGAAGATGTGGTTGCCCGAGGTCATCACGTCGATGCCGGCGGCGAAAAGCTCCTCGCACATGTGCGGCGTCACGGAGAAGCCGCCCGCGAGGTTCTCGGCGTTCATCACCGCGAGGTCGACGGCGTGCTGCTCGCGCAAATCCTGTATGCGCTCAAGCACCGCCACACGCCCCGGGCGCGCCACCACGTCGCCGATCATCAAGATTCTCATAGGCAAAAAGGCTCAATCCGTAAACCGCGAACCGTGACGAGGGAGTCGCCTCCTTCTCGTCACGGTTCGCGGTTTACGGTTCACGAAAAAGGTGGCCGGGGGAAGAACCGCGACGGCCGCTCCGAAGTCGTAGTTGAACCTGCGTTAACAGGTGGGTGACCTAACCTCGCGGTTAAAAGCCGCCACCTCCGGCAATCCCTTATTTGAGGGGCTGCACTGGTGGCGGCATCGGTCTCCCTATCTCACGACATAGGCTCAACCATTGTAAATCGGTGGCGAACCGCGCAGAACCGACTCCCTCAGCCTGGAAAAATACTAACACACGCCGCGCCGCGCGCGCGGGAAAAATGAGCCCGAAAATTTTCGCGCCCGCGCTTGACAAGTTAAGGCACCCGCACCACCCGGTCGCCCCTCATCTCAAGCCCCGGCGCGGCGCCGGCGAGGTCGCGCATGAAGGCCGCCTTGTCCTCCGGCGAGACGTAGAGCGAGCGGGTCTCCGCCCCACACGAGGCCGAAGAGCCGCCAATCCTTCTTCGAGCGGTAGACCACGAGACTTGTCACTCCCGTCCTATTAATAGGGGGCGGCGTGCGCGTCGGTTCGGGTTGTCGGGGGTGGTGCGGGGGCTTATGTTTCCGTAAGCCCGGCTTCAGGAGATGGTGATGGTGGGGGTGACCTGCTCGACGGCGCTGCGCGTCTTGAGGACGCGGTCGAGCATCTCGGCGCACTCGGCGCTGCGCGCGGCGAGCTGCTGGTCGGTCTGCTCGTGCAGGCGCTTGAGGCGGTGCAGCTCGTCGGCGACGTGGAGCGCGGCGAGGATGGCGACCTTGAGCGAATCGACGGTGAGCGTGCCCGAGGAAATTTCGCGCATCCGACGGTCGACGAACTCCGCCAGCCCGATGACGTACTCGCTGTCGCCGTCGGAGCGGATGTTGTAAGTCTGGTTGTAGATTTCGACCCGGATGGTCGGCGTGCCTTCCGCCGGGTTCTTGATGGCGCTCATCGGTTAGAGTCCTGCGGCCTACCTGCGCATCACCTCGACGGCCTCGGGGTCGAGCACCGCGATGGCGTCGAGCATCGCCTCGACCTTCGTGCGTATCGTGTCGCGCTCGGAGAGGAGCCGCTCCACCTGAGTTTCGAGCCTGTCCTTCTCGTCCAGGAGCGCGCCCAGCTCGCGGCGCACCGAGGCCAGCTCGCGCTCCAGCCCATCCTTCTCCTGTCGGAGCGTCTTGGTCAGCTCGATGGTGCGGTATATTTTGTCTTCGAGGTGAGAGAACTTTTCGAGTCCGGTCAATCCGACCATCGTTGCTTCTCCGTGCGGCTGCGGCCTCTTGACTGCCGAGCGATTATGCGACTTCGCGCCCGCGAGCGCAAGAGTTAAAAGTGAAGCTCAAAGGTCTGAGGTCTAAGGTCAGTTTTTTAACCGACGCGCGGCCCGCATCCCGCAAATAAGGTTGCAAGCGGCGGCCTTAGACGAGCCCCGACCGCCGAACTTTAACCTCTGAGCTGAGCCCCGAAGCCGCTTTCGAGCGCGGCGACGACGCGCGCGTGCATCGCGTCAACCTCTTCGTCTCGGAGCGTGCGGTCGTCGGCGCGGTACTCGACGCGCAGCGTCAGCGAGCGCTTCCCCTCGGGCAGGTTCGCGCCCTCGTAAACGTCAACCAGCTCGACGCCCCGGCACTCTTCAAGCCCGAGCGCGAGCGCCGCGCCGCGCAGCTCGCCGTAGGTGACGCGCCGCTCGGCGACGAGCGAGATGTCGCGCGCGACGCCGGGGTAGCGCGGCAGCGGCGCGTATCTCGCGGGACGCTCTCCCGACCCGAGCAGCGCCGTCAGACTCACCTCCGCGACGTAGACGGGTTGGCGGAACTTGTAGCGCGCGGCCAGCTCCTCCGAGAGCCTGCCGATTGAGCCGACCTCGACGCCGTTCAGCGTGACGCGCGCCGCCTGACCCTCGCGTAGATGTCGAACCGTGGCCGGCGCGAAGCCCAGCCCGCCGACACGCATCGCGTCGGCCGCCGCCTCGAACGCGCCCTTGAGGTCGAAGAAGTCGGCGGGACGGCCGGCTGCGCGTCCCTCTTCGAGCGCCTCGCCTGTGACGACGAGCGCGAACGCCTCGACCTCGTTCGGCCGCGCGTCACGCTCCGCCCCGGGCTCGTCGGCCTCGACCGACTCTTGCACGAAGCCCCGCGAGGCGAAGACGCGCCCCGTCTCGAAGAGGCGCACGTCGCGCGTGCCGTGGTTGAAGTTGTGGCGCGTGGCTTCGAGCAGCCCCGGGAGCAGCGTCGGGCGCATCAGCCGCGCGCCCTCGATGACCGGGTTCGAGAGGTGTACGAACGCGCCGTCGCCCTCGACCTTTTGCAGCCCCGGCACCGGCTCGAAGCGGCTCGCACCCGACTCGTCGAGCGCGCCGGCCTCGTCGATGAAGCTGATGCTGACGGCCTCGTCGAAGCCTGCGGCCGTGAGCACCTGCCGCGCGGCGCGCCTGCGCCGGTCGCCCGAAAGGTACTCGCCCGTCACGGGCGAAGGCGGCAGAGACTCCTCTATCTCCTCGTACCCGTAGACGCGCGCGACCTCCTCGACCAAATCCTCCTCGATGGAAACGTCCGTGCGCCACGTCGGGACGGTGAAGCCGATGCGCTCACCGCCGCCGCCGTCGTCTTCGCCGCCGCCCTGCTCCGCGTCGCGCCGCTCGAAGCCGAGCGCGTTGAGGATGCGGACGCACTCGCCGGCGGGCACGTCCAGCCCGGTCAGCTCTTTCACGCGCCGGGGGCGCAGGAAGACGAACGGCCGCTGAAGCCTTTGCGGGTAAACGTCGATGGCGTCGGCGGTCGCGGTGCCGCCGGCCAGCTCGCAGATGAGCGCGACGCAGCGGTCTTGCGCGCGGCGCACGCCCTCGTAGTCCACGCCGCGCTCGAAGCGGTAAGACGCGTCGGTCTGGAGCCCCAGAGCCTTCGACGTGCGGCGCACCGACTGCGGCGCGAAGTACGCGCTCTCGACGAGCACGTCAACGGTCGCGTCGGAAATCTCCGTCTCCTCGCCGCCCATCACGCCCGCGACCGCGACGGCGCGCGCGGCGTCGGCGATGACGAGCATCTCCGCGTCCAGCTCGCGCTCGACGCCGTCGAGCGTCTTCACCTTCTCGCCCGCGCGCGCGCGACGGACGACGATGCGCCGTTCGGAGAGCGTGTCGAGGTCGAAGGCGTGGAGCGGCTGCCCCGTCTCGTGCATCACGAAGTTGGTCACGTCTGCGACGTTGTTGATGGGGCGCTGGCCGATGGCCTGTAGCCTGCGGACGAGCCACCCGGGCGACGGCCCGATCTTCACGCCGCGCACGACGCGCGCCGCGTAGCGCGGGCAGAGGTCGGCGTCCTCTATGTCGACGGCGGTGAACTCCTCCGTCTTACCGCCGACGCTCTTCGCCTCGACGCCGGGCGGCGTGAGCGCCGCGCCGGTGAGCGCGGCGGCCTCGCGCGCGACGCCGAGGTGCGAGAGGCAGTCGGGGCGGTTCGAGGTCAAGTCTATCTCAAGGACGGAGTCGCCTCCCTCCTCTTTGACCGCGTCCACGGCGAGCCCCGCCATCGTCAGGCGCTCGGCCAGGGCGCGCGGCGCGAGCCCCGTGTCGGCCAGCTCGGTGAGCCATTCGTAGCTGATGTCCATAACTATTTAATGCGGTACCCGAAGTCCTCTTCGTTACTGAAAATCCAGCCCACGACCGCGCCGATTTGAATCTTCTCGGAGAGGTACGCGCCGCGCGTGAAGGCGGCCGAGCCGCGTTCGCGTATGCGCTCGGCGCCGTGCCCCATCGTCTCGAACCGCTCGCGCCAGCGGCGCATGTTACTCGGCCGCAGATCGACCCAGCCCTTCGCCGCCCACGCGTCCACGTCCCCCGCGCCCGTGAATTCGACGTGGTCGCGGTTCTTCACCTCGGGGATGCGTATGTAAGGCCCGCGTATGAGCCGGCCGTCGGGCGTCAGTATCGGCAGCCCGACCGAGATGATGGTGTCGCGCAGCCACTGTTCGCGCCCGACGAGCTCGGTCAGCTCCGAGGCCAGCTCCTCCGGCGTCTTCGCAAGGACGTTCTTCAGCGTCCCGTACCCGGTGCGGAGCAGGTGCGCCTCCCAGAGAAGTTTTCCCAGCTCGGGCGGCCCCAGCTCGCCGAGCGCGACCGAGGGCGAGTAGCCCTTCGACTCGCCCGCGCGCTCGCGCTCCTCCTCCTCCTCCATCTGCAAAAGCTGCTCGATGGTGTAGTGGCGTATGTAGCCGGCGCGGTAGGTCGGGTTCATCGAAGCGCCGTCCACGGCCGCGATCACGTCGTAGCCGGTGTTGCTCCCCTTCACTTCGAGCACGACCTGCCGCGCGATCTCCTCGGGCGTGATGTACTCCATCTGCCGCATGAAGGTGATGGCCTGGAACTCGCCCATCGTAAAGAGCCCGTTCTCGCCGGTGTTGACCAAGACCATGTTCAGCTCGCCGAGCGACTCGTAACCGTCGGGGCCGTCCCCGCCGTCGCCGTCCGCAGGCCGCAGGCGCAGACTCCCCGACTCGCCGAGCTGCTCGGTGCGGCCGGCGTATACCTTCAGACGCTCGCCGGGGACGCCCACGCGACCCTTCGGCTTGATGCGTATCGAGTCGTAGCGCAAATCGGAGTAGCCGATCATCGCCGCCGGCTTAAGCTCCTTCACCGCCGGGCCGCCGAGCGTGCGCGCCATCAGAAACATCAGGCCGGTGTGCGCGAAGGCGATGGCCGTCTTCTCAAGGAGCGTGGCGGAGGGCTTGTCCTCCGAGTGCGTGTAGGGGACGTTGAGCCCCATGCCGCCCGTCCCCGTCGTGCCGATCTTCAGGTAGAGGCGCGTGTTCTCCTCCCTCATCGCCTTGTTGATGAGCAGGACGTGGCGGACGAGCTGCGGGACGGACTGCGAGACGAGCACCTCCTCGACGGCGCGCGTGGCTGAGTCGGCCAGCGCGCCGTCGGCCGCCCCTCCGCCCGAGAGCGCCGCGCCCAGGTCGCCGAACCTCTGCCGCGCGAGGTCGGAGGCGGCGTAAACGTCCTGGTAGCTGATGGCGGTCGCGGTGTTGATGCTGTCGATGATGACGTCGGGCGAGAACTCCTTGATGAGCCAGACCAGCTCCGAGCGCTCGTAGGCCGCGCCCACGTCGCCGAACGTGTCCTCGTAGAGCGCGCGGCGGCGCTCGGCCGTCTCGGTCAGCTGGCCGGGGCGCACGGCCTCCTGACCCGAAGACGGGTTCCACTCGTGGCGGACGAAGACGTTGCCGGCGACGCCGCGTATGTTGACGTTCGGGTAGTCGCGGCTGACGTAGGCGACGGCCTCGTCGGCCTCGCCCTGCGTCAGCGCGCAGATGATGATGCGGCGCGGGCCCAGCTCGCGCGCGATCTCGTAGGCCACCTGCCGGCCCACCATCCCGCCGCCGCCGAGCAGTAGAAAAGTCTCGTCCTTGAAAAAGCGCATCGCCGTTTCCCCTGCGTCCCCGATTTGGAGCGCCCGCCCCGGCCGCCCTTCAGCCGAACTGTTCGAGGAAGCGCACGTCGTTCTCGAAGAGGAGGCGTATGTCGTCCAGCTCGTACATCAGCCCGCACATGCGGTCGATGCCGAGGCCGAAGGCGAAGCCGGAGAACTCGTCGGGGTCTATCTCGACGGCGCGCAGGACGTTCGGGTGCACCATGCCGGAGCCGCCCAGCTCGATCCAGCCCGAGCCTTTGCACAGGCGGCAGCCCACGCCGCCGCACTTGAAGCAGGAGTAGTCGGCCTCCATGCTCGGCTCTGTGAACGGGAAGTAGGACGGGCGGAAGCGCGTCCGCGTCTGCGGCCCGAACAGGCGGCGGACGAACTCCGAGAGCGTCCCCTTCAAATGACCCATGTGGATGCCGCGGTCTACGAGCAGCCCCTCGACCTGGAAGAACATCGGGTTGTGCGTGGCGTCGGGCGTGTCGCGCCGGAAGACGCGACCCGGGGCCACGACGCGCAGGGGCGGCCGCCGGTGCTGCATCGCGTGAATCTGCACGGTCGAGGTCTGCGAGCGGAGGCTCAGGCCGTCGGTCGTGTAGAAGGTGTCCTGCGGCGAGCGCGCGGGGTGCAGCTCGGGGATGTTGAGCGCGGTGAAGTTGTAGAAGTCGGTCTCGACCTCGGGGCCGTCCTCCACCGCGTAGCCCATCGAGACGAACACGTCCTCGATGCGCTGTCGCAGGAGCGTGATGGGGTGGAGGTGGCCGCGCCTCGGCCTGCGGCCGGGCAGCGTCACGTCCACGCGCTCGCGCTCGATGTTCAGGAAGCCGACGCGAAGTTTAAGGGTGGCCTGCGCGTCATCGAGCACGTCGATGATTTCGTTATTAAGCGACTGGACGCGCTGCCCGAAGGCCGCGCGCTCGTCCGCCGGGACGCGCCCGATCAGCTTCATCAACTGCGAGAGCGCGCTCTTCTTCGACGTGTGGCGCGTGCGCAGCTCGGCCAGCTCGCGTAAGTGCGCCTCCGCTTCGCCGAGCGAGAGCCCTTCGGCCCCCGCGCCCGCTTGAAAGCGAGCGAAGCGTCCGAACTCTCGCTCGAACGCTTCGCGCACGGCTTCGACTTGTGCGTCGTAGTCCACCGCTTCGGAACTCATCAGAGTCCTCTCATCAGTCTTCTCTTACCACTTCAGGCCGCGGCCTGCGGCTGGCTCTCGGCGGCCTGCGGCCGGTTGTCGATGGCGGTGCGCGCCTGCCCCGCGAGCGCCGCGAAGGCGTCGGGCGAGTTGGCCGCGAGGTCGGCGAGCACCTTGCGGTCGAGCTCGATGCCGGCCAGCGTGAGGCCGTGCATGAACTGCGAGTAGTTCAGCCCGTTGATGCGCGCGGCGGCGCCGATGCGGACGATCCAGAGGCTGCGGAAGTCGCGCTTCTTCAGCTTGCGCCCCGTGTAGGCGAACTTCAGACCGCGCTCGACCGACTCCTTCGCCGAGCGGTAGAGCTTCGACTTCGTCCCGCGGTACCCCTTCGCTAATTCGAGTATCTTCTTGCGCTTCTCGGTGCGCTTATTACCACGTTTTGCCCTAGGCATGACTCAATCCTCCAAATACAAGTAGACAGCAGTCGGTTGACTACTCCGTCTTAGCTCCGCCCGTAGGGCAGCATGCGCTCGATGCGCTTCTCGTCGGACTCGGAGACGAGCACGTCGATGTCGAGAGCGCGCTTCCGCTTGGCCGTCTTCTTCGTCAGGATGTGGCGCGCATGCGAGTGGCCGCGCTTGACCTTGCCCGACGCGGTCAAGCGAAAACGCTTCGCCGCGCCCTTGTGTGTTTTAAGTTTCGGCATGATTACCTCTCTAAATCTGTCTTCTTACGATTGAATCATCCCGCCGGTGCCGGGCGGGACGGGCGGCCCCTGTTTGACGCCGCCGTCCGATTTCGCCTCCTGCTGCTGCTTGGGCGACTTGTGCCGCTTGGGGGCGAAGATTAAAAACATCTGGTTGCCCTCCATCTTGGGGCGCTGCTCGACCTCGCTGACCGCGGCCAAATCCTTTTCGAGGCGCTGGAGCAGCTCGGCCCCCAGCTCGCGGTGCGTGATCTCGCGGCCGCGGAAGAAGATCGTGGCCTTGACCTTGTCGCCCTCCGTGAGCCAGTCGTGGGCGTGCTTCATCTTGAAGTTGTAGTCGTGGTCGTCTGTGCCCGGCCGGAACTTGACCTCCTTGACCGTGATGATGACCTGCTTCTTCTTCGCCTCGCTGGCCTTCTTCTTCGCCTCGTAGGTGAACTTCCCGAAGTCGATGATGCGGCAGACGGGCGGGTCGGCGGTCGCCGCGACCTCGACGAGGTCGAGCCCCTGCCCGCGCGCGAGCTGGACGGCCTCGCGGGTGTTCATGATGCCGAGCTGGTCGCCGTTCTCCGCGATGACGCGCACCTGCGGCACGCGGATACGGTCGTTGATGCGCGTGGCGGGGGCGCGGCGGTTGTCCGGGCGCTGCCCGCGGCCTCGAAATGAAGGAATACCTACACCTCCTGAGTTAAGGGCCGGTGCCGGCGAAAAGACGATTTCTAACCGGACTCCGGCCGCACCCACGCGCCGCCCGCCCGACGTGTCCGTCGGCGCGTTCGGCGAATAGCCCCACGCGCCGGCACCTGCGCCGCGCGTGGGAGGCCAAAAACGTTTGTGTCGTCCCCGTTAGGGATTAACCAACCGAGATCGGATTCGACAGAAGCGCCCTCGCCGCGCGGCCGCGACCCGTGTGGCGGGCCGGCCAGCGTCAACTAAAATCGAAACGTCGTTCGCGTTCGCGCCAACATCGTTTCTGGCAAGGGACTTACGGGGCTCCCTGTCGAAAGTTTGAATGGTAGGCACGCGCGGATTTGAACCGCGGACCCCTACCGTGTCAAGGTAGTGCTCTACCCCTGAGCTACGTGCCTACAAACCCTACAAACAGCGCTTCCAAAAAGCGGAAGGCTAAGGTAACAAAGGCTTTCCGCACCTGTCAAGCGCCCGCGCCGCGCCGCCCGCGCGCGAATCGGCCGGGCGTAAAACTAGAGTAAGCGGCCGGGAAGTGTTAGCATAGGCGCCGCCCGGGGCCCGGAGCCGTCCCGGCCGGGAAGAACGCGCCGATTGCCCCTTTCCGTAAGGTGCGGGCGGGCGCGCCGCAGTCGAAAACGGCCGAAAATCCCCTTCAAACCGAAGAGACCGGAAGAATTTTTTCGCGCGACCTCAAAGAGACTCCGCGAGCCGACGCGGGCTTCCGCGGCCTGGAGAAACCAAAGCCTTGTCTCCGCACAACCCTCAACCGAAACAGTCCCCACGCGCGACGCGCGACGCGCGCACACTCGCGCCGGGACTGTCCGCTCGCCTGCTGCTGCTGTTCTGCGCCTCGCTCGCCTTCGCCGAAGGCCAGTCCCCCCTCGGCCAGACACATCAGACACAGGCGCCCGCGCAGGCCCGGCCCACGCCCACGCCTTACGTGCGCCCGCGCAAGGTCGCGCCGAAGGAGGACGCCGGCGGCAAGACCGCACAGCCCCCCGCGACGCAGCCGCAGTCCGCGACCCCGCAGTCCGCGCCGACGACGACGCCCGCGAGCCCCGCGGACGCCGCGCCGGCGACGCCGCCTTCGGCCGGTCAGGACACAGAGGTTGTGGACGAGGACGAGGTCGTGCGCGTTGACTCGAACCTCGTCATCATCCCGGCGTCGGTCGTCGACGCGCGCGGCCGCGCCGTCACAGACCTGAAGGTCGAGGACTTCGAGCTGAAGGTTGACGGCGAGGTCAAGCCCATCGGCGAGCTGACGCGCGCCGAGACGCCCGTCCACGTCGCGCTGCTCTTCGACAACAGCGCGTCGCTCTCGGCCGCGCGCGAATTCGAGAAGCAGGCCGCCGTGCGCTTCTTCAAGTCGGTCGTGCGCCCCATCGACCGCGCCGCCGTCTACTCCATCTCGACCGTGCCGACGCTCGCGCAGGGGCTGACGAACGACGTGCCCAGACTCGTCCGCACCATCGAGCGCTTCGGCACGCCCGACGGCGCGACCGCGCTCTTCGACACGGTCGCGCAGGCGGCCGACTACATGCGGCCGCTCGTCGGGCGCAAGGTGCTCGTCGTCGTCTCCGACGGGACGGACACCGTCAGCGACGTGAACTTCGACGAGGCGGTCAACCGCGCGCTCCGCGCCGAGTGTCAGGTCTACGTCGTCCAGACGCGTCAGGTCGAAGACCCGAACCTGCACGACCCCGTCTCTGAGCAGCGCATGTACCGCATCAGCGAGCAGACCGGCGGCGCCGTCTTCGTCCCGCGGTCGGTCGAAGAACTCGACGCGGTCTTCACCCAAATCTCGCTCGACCTCTCGCAACAGTACCTCTTGAGCTACTACCCGCAGGAGGAGCGCAAGGACAAGTACTTCCGCTTCATCAGCGTCCGCGTCAAGACGCGCCCGGCCCTGCGCGTGCGCGCGCGCAAGGGCTTCTACCCCGACTCCGCGCAGGGTTCGCAGGACACGAAGGCCGGCCCCGCGCAGTTCACCGGCGCACGAACGAACGCGGGCGCGCCCGCGAACGAAGTCGCGGCCGCGAGCAGGCGAACCGCCGCGTCGAGCG
>DASWNR010000391.1:0-19433 GCA_036399155.1 Pyrinomonadaceae bacterium | reverse complement strand
AAGCCCGTGAAGGGCGACATGATCGCGCAGGTCGGGACGATCTCGGCCAACGGCGATTCGACCATCGGCATGCTCATCGCCGAGGCGATGGACAAGGTCGGCAAGGACGGCGTCATCACGGTCGAGGAGTCGAAGACGATGCAGACCGAGCTGGACGTGGTCGAGGGCATGCAGTTCGACCGCGGCTACCTCTCGCCCTACTTCGTCACAGACCCCGAGCGGATGGAGTCGGTGCTCGACAACCCGCTCATCCTCATCCACGAGAAGAAGATTTCCTCGATGAAGGATTTGCTCCCGCTGCTTGAGCAGATCGCCAAGCTCGGCAAGCCGCTGCTCATCATCGCCGAGGACGTGGAGGGCGAGGCGCTCGCCACGCTCGTCGTCAACAAGCTGCGCGGCACCCTGAACGTCGGCGCGGTGAAGGCGCCCGGCTTCGGCGACCGCCGCAAGGCGATGCTCGAAGACATCGCGATTCTCACGGGCGGCAAGGTCATCTCGGAAGACCTCGGCATCAAGCTTGAGAACGTCAAGCTCGAAGACCTCGGCCGCGCCAAGAAGATCACGGTGGACAAGGACAACACGACCATCGTCGAGGGCTCGGGCAAGGACGCCGACATCGCGGCGCGCGTCAAGACCATCAAGGCTCAGGTCGAGGACACCACGTCGGACTACGACCGCGAGAAGTTGCAGGAGCGCCTCGCCAAACTCGTCGGCGGCGTCGCGGTCATCCGCGTCGGCGCGGCCACCGAGACCGAGCTCAAAGAGAAGAAGGCGCGGGTCGAGGACGCGATGCACGCCACGCGCGCGGCCGTCGAGGAGGGCATAGTCCCGGGCGGCGGCGTCGCGCTGGTGCGCGCGGCCAAGGCGCTCGACAAGTTCCGCGCCAACGAGGAGGGCGAGGGCGACGCCGACGAGCAGATCGGCGTGACCATCGTCCGCCGCGCGCTCGAAGAGCCGCTCCGCCAGATCGTGCAGAACGCGGGCAAGGAGGGCGCGGTCATCGTCGAGAAGGTGCGCGAGTCCAAGAAGGAGTCTTACGGCTACAACGCGGCCACCGAGACGTTCGAAGACCTCGTCGAGGCGGGCGTCATCGACCCGGCGAAGGTGACGCGCTCGGCTCTCCAGAACGCCGCCTCAATCGCCGGCCTGATGCTGACGACCGAGGCGCTCATCTCGGAGCTGCCCGAGGACGACAAGGCCCCCGCGATGCCGGGCGGCATGGGCGGCGGCATGGGCATGTAATCGCTCGCCTGCTTACCTGCTTGATAATCGGCCGCGCCCGTCAAACGGTGCGGCCGATTTTTTTGATGCAAAAGGATATCTAGTTCGGCACAATAGCAATTCGGCTGCCTCACATCACGCGGCTTGAATGGAGAAGTTTTGTGAGTATGACAGATAAAGAAACCGTCAAGTATTGGGGCTTTCTATGCGCTACTTGTCATCAGCCGATCCCTATTGTGCCTTACGTCGAAGGAAGCCGTTGGCGAAGCGTCAAAGGCGCAACCTTTACCCTCATTTGCGACGAATGCCAGACGGAGGGGCAATACCTAATAGCTGATGTACAAGTTATTTCGGTAAATGAGGCGGCATAGGTATTGGCTAAAATGTGAATCGGTTTGATATGAGAGTTGACCGTTTTGGCGCGCGGGAATTAATGTTGGGGCGTGAAAGTACGCGAGCTTGTTAAGCTGGTTGAGAAGGACGGTTGGTATTGGGTGAGGACAAAAGGCAGTCACCGCCAGTACAAACATCCGACCAAAGCCGGGTTGGTTACCGTCCCCGGCAATGCGGGCGACGATGTCGCGACCGGCACTTTGAATAACATCTTGAAGCAGGCGGGTCTAAAGGCATGAAGAAATACCTTATCATCGTGGAAGAGACCGAGACCGGTTACTCCGCGTACTCCCCCGACGTGCCGGGGTGTGGCTCGACGGGACAGACCAAAGAGGAGGTCGAGCGGAATATACAAGAGGCGATTGAGTTTCACCTGGAAGGGCTGCGGGAGGAGGGTTATGACATACCGGAGCCCAGCAGCTACTCCTCATACATCGAAGTCGCCGCGTAGAAACCCCACGTAACAATGACCCCCAATCAACTACAGAAGCCTACGGGTTCGGTGCCCGGCGTTTTGCGTTACGGCTGCGGCATCCTCGGCATCGGCCTCGCCCTCCTCAGCCTCTTCTTCGTCGTCGCCGCCTTCTCCGACCTCGTCATCAACCGCGACCCGAAGGAAGTCGGCGTGCTGGTCGGGATGATCGTCCTCTTCGGGGGGTCGGCGGCGGCCGGCGTCTTCGCGGCGTGGAAGTTTATGCGCGGCGCGCCGGCCGCGCCGAACGTCGATATCGAAAACAGGATTCTACAGCTCGCGGAGGCCAAGGGCTGCCGGCTGACCGTGGGGATGGTCGCGCTCAACTGCCGCCTCAGCATAGAGGAGAGCCGCGCGGCTCTGGAGCGGATGGTGACGCTGGGCGCGGCGAACCCTCTGGTTGAAGACGACGGCGGCATCGTCTACGACTTTTCAGACCTGCTGCCGTCCGGCAAGAGCGACTCACGGGGCGGGCAGCGCCCCATCTCGCTCCCCTGAAGGCTTTCACACTCCCCGCTCAACTCCTCCCGGCCGCGTCACGTAAAGCGCGCCTCGACGACGCCGTTCTTCTCGACGCCGTGACGGAGTGTGAGCGCGGGGTAAGGCTCCTGGACGCCCGCGTCGCCTTCGAGGCCGAGTAGCTTCTCGGCCTTGAGGATGTCGGCCTCTTCGCCCTCTATCTCGACGAAGAGGCCGAAGGGCAGCTCGTCGATGACGACCTCCGTGCCCGCGAGCCGCCAGGTCTCGCGGCGCTTCTCGTAGACGAGCGCGGGTCGGTAGCCGAGGGCTTCGAGTATCGCGGCGAGCGCGCCGGCGTCGGCCACCTCAGTCTCCTCCTCGCGCTGGCGCTTGACGGGCGAGCCCGACAGGTCGCGCTCCTTGAAGGTGAAGAGCGCGCGCCCGCCTTCGTTTGCGAAGCGCCGCAGCCGCAGCACGCGCCGGCCGGGGTCAAGTCCCGGCCCCGTGTAGATGACGTTCTCCTCGAACTCCGCAGCGCCCGAGCCCTCGCCGCCCGCCTCGCCAAGACGCGCGCGCAGCGGCTCGACCTGCCCCGGCCGGAGTCGATACTTCTTCTCTATCTCGATGGACATAATCAAGTAGACAGTAGTCAGTAGCCTCCGCTCCGAGGATGTTGACGCTGACGCCCAGACGAGTCGTAAGGTGAATGTTCTACTACTGGCTACTGACTACTGTCTACCGTCTACTGATTAAGGCTGGCGCACCCACTTGAGGACTTCGGGGATGGTGGCGCGCTTGCCGTACATGAGCATGCCGACGCGGTAGACGCGCGCGGCGAGCCACAGCAGCAGCGCGACCGTCGCGAAGCCTATCCCGAGCGAGAGCAATATCTGCCAGAGCGGCGGCGTCTGCGAGACGATGCGTATCAGCATCGTGATGGGCGCGAAGAACGGTATCATCGAGACCCAGACGGCGAACGGCGAGTTCGGGCTGCGCATGACGGGGAACGCCAGGTAGAAGCCGACGACGAGCAGCATGATGATGGGCAGCGCCAACTGCCCGCCCTCCTGCGAGGTCGTCACCATCGAGCCGACCAGCGCGTAGATCGTCGCGTAGATGAAGTAGCCGAGCAGGAAGAAGAGCACGAGGTAGGCGAAGACGCCCGCCGGGATGCGCGGGAACGAGACCGCCATCCCCTTCGCCGCGAAGTACGCGCCGAGGCCCACCAGCGCCACGCCCCAGATGGCGAACTGCGTCAGCGCCACGAGCGAGACGCCGATGAGCTTGCCCGCCATCAGCGTGAACGGCCGGATGGAAGAGAAGAGAATCTCCGCGATGCGCGTCTCCTTCTCCTCGATGACCGCGCCGAGGATGACCTGCCCGTACATGAGAATCGTCAGGTAGATGACGAAGCCCGCGCCGAAGACGAGGAAGAAGCCCTGCCCCCTGTCCTCCTCGCCGCCCTGGCCGCCGCCGGCCTTCGTCGCCTTCAGCCTCACGGGCTGGTTGACGGCGCGCATCACTTCGGGCCCGACCCCGTGCGAGTCGAGCCGCGCGTCCCGCACGGCCTTCACGACCGCGTTCCTCACCTGCCCGCGCGTGATGACGTCGCCCAGGTTGCGCGAGTGGTACTCGGCCTCGCCGCGTTCGAGCACGTCGCGCGGGAGAACGATGTAACCGTCCAGCTCGTCACGCCGCACGCGCTCGTCCAGTTGCGCCCTCAACTCCGCGGGCGTGCGCCCTGCCGTCTCGACGCGCTCGAACTCGTAGTTCTGCGCCGAAGCTTTCGCCATCTGCTCCATCCGCCCGCGCGTGTTCTGATTCGCCGAGCCGCTGACGGCCTCGTCCGCCTTCGCCTCGTCGTCGCCGTCGCTGTCGCGCCCGACTCCGACCGAGTCGCGGACGCGCTCGAAGAGTTTCCCCGTCTCGTCGAGGACGGCGACGCGCGTGGGGCCGCCCGTCTTGATGCCGGCGATGAGGATGGGGACGACGGTGAAGAGCGCGAACATGAGCGGCGCGCCGAGGGTGACGAGGACGAACATGCGGCTGCGCACGCGCTGGACGTACTCGCGGCGGACTACTGCCAGGAACTTACTCATACGTCACCCCCGACCTTCTCGATAAAGATGTCGTTCAGCGAAGGCTCGACCAGCTCGAACCGCTCGACGCGCGCGCCCGCCCCGAGCAGCCGGCGCAGAAGCTCCTGCGGGTCTGCGCCCGGCGCGAGCAGCGCCTCAAGGTGGTCGCTGTGCCGCTCGACCGACGCGACCAGCGACGCGTCTTCGAGCACGCCGTCGCCGCCCGCGTGCCGGAGCGCGACCGCGTTGCGCCCGAAGCCGCTCTTCACCTCGCGGATGCTGCCCGACAGGATTTTGCGCGAGCGGTTGATGAGGCAGATGTCGTCGCAGATTCTCTCGGCGACCTCCATCTGGTGCGTCGAGAAGATGATGGTCTTGCCCGCCGCCTTCAGCTCCAGCACCAAGTCTTTCAGCAGCTCGACGTTGACGGGGTCGAGACCCGAGAACGGCTCGTCGAGGATGAGCAGGTCGGGGTCGTGCATGACGGCGGCGATGAACTGTATCTTCTGCTGCATGCCCTTCGACAGCTCGGTCGCCTTCTTGCGCCGCCACTCCGACAGCTTGACCTTCGCCAGCCAGCGTTCGAGCGCCTCGTCGGCGGCGCGCCCCGAGAGCCCCTTCAGCTCTGAGAAGAACTTGAGCTGGTCGCCGACGCGCATCTTCTTGTAGAGGCCGCGCTCCTCCGGCAGGTAGCCGATGCGGTTCTGTAGCTCGGGCGTCAAGCGGCGGCCGAACAGCTCGACGCTCCCCTCGTCGGGCGCGGTGATGCCGACGATCATGCGGATGGTCGTGGTCTTCCCCGCCCCGTTCGGCCCCAGCAGGCCGAAGATGCGGCCGGGGCTGACCGAGAGGCTTAAGGAGTCCACGGCCGTGAAGTCGCCGAAGCGCTTCGTGACCCGTTCGAGGTTGAGTGTGGGTTTCTGCTCGCTCAAGGTGTGTACCGGCGCGGGACTCAGGGTTTAGTAAAACGCGAACATATACGCCCCGGCGGGGGGAAAGTTTCGGGGGCGCCGCGCCGGCGGCACACGGGCGTCGCGCGGTTTTGCCCTCCCGCGCGCGGCGCGCGGCGTGGTAAGATTCCCGCCGCCGTCTCCCCAACGGTTCCGAACAGGGTTCTCCGCCATGACATCCCGAAGAAGGCTCTACCGCACGCGCCTCGCCGCCGCGCTCCTCGCCGCCCTCTGCGCGCCCGCGCCTCTGCGCGCGCAGGACGCTGCGCGGCCACAGCCGAGCCCCGCGCAACAGACTCCCGCGCAGACGCCGCCCGAGCAGACGCCCGCCGCCGGCAAGGACGACGAAGAGGTCGTCCGCATCAGCGCGGAGCTGGTGCAGACCGACGTGATGGTCTTCGACAAGTCCGGCAAGTTCGTCGAGGGCTTAAGCCCCGGGCAGTTCGAGCTGAAGGTTGACGGCCGCCCGCAGCAGATAGCCTTCTTCGAGCGCGTGAGGGCCGGGACGGTGGACGAGGACGCGCAGATAGCGGCGGCTCGCGGCGGCGCGGCCGGCGGCCCGCGCCCGGGCGGCGCTGCGCTCCCGCTCGACCGCGGGCGCACCGTCCTCTTCTTCGTGGACGACCTACACCTCTCGGCCGGGAGCACCAGCCACATACGCAAGACCCTGCTCCGCTTCATCGAGGAGGAGATCGGGCAGAACGACGAGGCGGCCGTCATCTCGGCGAGCGGGCAGGTCGGCTTCCTCCAACAGTTGACCGACAACAAGGCCGTGCTGCGCGCCGCCGTCGGGCGCATCAACACGCGCCCCTACTCCGTGCGCGACGGCCAGTCGCCGATGATGACCGAGGCGCACGCCGTCGCCATCGAGCGCAACGACGCGTCCGTCCTCGACTACTTCATCGACCAGATGCTGCGCGAGATGCCGATGCTCGGTCGCGGGATGGCCGAGTCGATGGTGCAGAGCCGCGCGCGCGTCATCGTCCAGCAGGCGCAGGAGATCGCCCGCCACACGCTCGCCTCGCTCGAATCGGTCGTGCGCGGCTACGCGTGGGTACCCGGCCGCAAAATCGTCTTCTTCGTCTCGGACGGCTTCATCGTTGACGACGGCGACTCGACGCTGCGCGACCGGCTGCGGCTCATCTCGGACGCGGCGGCGCGCGCGGGCGTCGTCATCTACTCGCTCGACGCGATGGGGCTGCGGACGGGTCAGCAGGACGCCTCCGTGTCCGGCAACTTCGACACGACGGGCCGGCTCTCGCGCACCGACATGGGCGAGATTTCCGCGATGCAGGCCCCGCTCTACCAGCTCGCGGACGAGACGGGCGGCCGCGCCCTCGTCAACACCAACGCGCTCGGGCGCGTCGTCTCGGGCGCGCTCAAGGAGACCGCCGTCTACTACCTCCTCGCTTGGCGGCCCGAGGCGCCGGCCGGCGGCGGCGCCGCGCCCAGGTACCGGCGCATCGAGGTGAGCGTCGCCGGGCGCCCGGATTTGCGCGTGATGGTGCGGCGCGGCTTCTACAGCGCCGCGCCGGCCGAGGAGGCGGCGCGCGCCGACAGGAAGAGGCGGAACGACAAGAGCCCGGACGGCGACTTCGCCGGGCAGAAAGCCGACGCGCGAAAGTCCAGCCCGGCCGCGCGCGATCTGGTGGAGGCGCTGCGCGCCCCGCTGCCGCGCGCGTCGCTCCCGACCTCGCTGGCGGTCGGCTACGTCCTGAACGAGAGGGCCGTGAGCGTCCTGACCGTCTCGGTCGAGCTGGAACGCGAGGCGCTCACCTTCGCGAAGGGCGAGAAGCCGCGCGCCGAATTCGACGTGCTCGGCGTCGTGGTGGACGACCGCGGGAAGAACGTGGCGCAGTTCGGCCAGAACCTCGGCGTCACTTTAAACCCCGCCGTGCCGGTCTCGGAGCAGCACGTCGTCTACAGCTTCAGCCTCGCGCTCCAGCCCGGCCTCTACCAGGTGCGCGCGGCGGCGCGCGACTCGGGGAGCGGGCGCACGGGGAGCGCGATGCAGTGGATCGAGGTGCCCGTGCTGACGAAGCAGTTCGCGATGAGCAGCCTCTTCGTCGGCGAGCGACGCGCCGGCCAGACGGCATCCGGGGCGAACCCGGAAGACGTCCCGCGCTCCGTGCTGCTCAACGTGGACAGGCGCTTCGCGCGCACGTCGCACATACGCTTCCTGACCTACGTCTACAACCCGGCCGTGGGGGCCGCGTCGCAGCCGGACGTGGCGCTCCAGATTCAAATCTTCCGCGACGACCAGCCGGTCTTCACCGCGCCGCTCACCAAGCTCAAGACGAACGCCGGGACTGATCAATCGACTCTGCCCTACATGGCCGAGTTGAACCTCAGCAGCTTCCCGCCCGGCCGCTACGTCCTACAGGTCACAGCCATCGACCGCGCCGGCAAGACCAGCACCGCCCGCCGCGCGCGCTTCGTCGTCGAGTAAAGGGCGTGCGGCGCGGTGGCCGCTTCCCTCAAACAGTCGTCGGCCGCGACGGCGAGGTGAACTCCGAGCGATGTCCACAAAACTTCCCACCCGCGTGCTCTCGTTACTCTTCGCCTCGGCGCTCGCCTGCGCCCCACCCGCCGCACGCACGCAGACCGCGGCGACGCCGGGCGCGCAGGCCGAGGAGGTCGTGCGCGTCAACAGCGTGCTCGTCCAGACAGACGTGACGGTGCTCGACAAGGGCGGCCGGTTCGTCGAGGGGCTCAAGCCCAGGGAGGTCGAGCTGCTCGTCGACGGCAAGCCCCGCCCCGTCTCGTTCTTCGAGGCCGTGAAGGCGGGCGCGCCCGACGAGGAGGCGCAGCTCGCCGCCGCGCGCGGCCTCCGTGGCGCGGCCGCGCGCCCGCTCGACCGCGGGCGCATCTTCCTCTTCATGGTCGACGACCTGCACATCAGCCCGTCCAGCCTCCAGCGGACGCGCGAGACGCTGACCCGCTTCGTCGACGAACGGCTCGGGCAGAACGACCAGGCCGCCATCTTCACAACCACCGGGCAGCTCGGCTTCCTCTCGCAGCTCACCGACGACAAGACGGTGCTCCGTCTCGCGGCCAGGCGGCTCGTCTCGCGCTGGGCCGACGCGCGCGAGACGGGCGAGCAGAACCCCGTCACCGAGTCCCAGGCCTTCGCCATCGAGCGCAACGACCGCGGGGTCATCGACTACTTCATCGACCGCCTGACGCGTGAGAGGTGCACGGGGCCACAGGCGCGGGCGCGCGGCGCGGGCACACCCCGCGCGCGAGACGCCTCGACCGCGGGGGCCTGCTCCGGCGCCTCGATAGAGCGCCTCGTCCGCGCGCGCGCGAGGGCCATCGTCGAGCAGGCGACGTTCACGACGAGGAACACGCTGGCCTCACTCGAAAACGTCGTCCGCACCTCCGAGCCGCTCCCCGGCAGGAAAGTCCTCTTCCTCCTCTCCGAGGGTTTCCACGCCGGCATCCAGGACTCGACCGTGACCGAGGACATGCGGCGCGTCACCTCGCTCGCGTCGCGCGTCGGCACGGTCTTCTACAGCGTCGACGCGCGAGGGCTCCGCGGCTCGACGCTCATCCGCGAGGCGGGCGAGAAATCCACCTTCGACGGCGAGAACGCCCTCGCCGCGACCAACTCGGGCGAACTGGGGGACTATCAGGCCGCGCTCCAACAGCTCGCCTCCGAAACGGGCGGGCGCGCGCTCCTCGACACCAACGACGTGCTTCCCGAGCTGGGGCGCGCGGTCACGGAGACCTCGCAGTACTACGTCATCGCGTGGAGGCACGAGGGCGAGCCGGACAGGGCGGCAAAGCTCCACCGGATTGAGGTGAGGATTAAGGAGCGGCCGGAGCTGTCCGTGCGACTGCGGCGCGGCGTCGCGACCGGCCCCGTCGAGAGGGCGGACGACGGCAAGGAGAAGAAGGAGAAGAAGGAGAAGCAGAAGAAGAACGAGATCGACGAGGGGCTGATGGCCGCGCTCAAGTCGCTCTACCCGAAGCAGACGCTGCCGACCTCGGTCGCCGCGGGCTTCAGCGACGCGCCCGGCTCCGGCCCGACCCTGACCGTCTCCATCGAGGTAGACCCGCGGGCGCTCGGGCTCGAAGGCGCGGCCGGCCCGGTCGTCCTGGACGTGGTCGGGACAATCGTCAACGAAGCGGGCAAGACCGTCTCCGACTTCGAGCAGAACCTGACCGTCGCGCAGTCGGAGCAGGGCGCGGCCCGGCGGCGCGTCATCTACAACCAGCAGGTGCCGGTCAAGCCCGGTCTCTACCAGGTCAGGGTGGCGGCGCGCGAGCGCAGTGGCGGCGCCGCGGGGAGCGCCTATCAGTGGGTCGAGGTGCCCGACCTCGGCAAGGCGGGGCTCACGTTGAGCAGCCTCTTCGTCGGCGAGGTGGGTGCCGGCTCGTCACAGCTCTCGGTCTGCGCCGACCGGCGTTTCGGGCGCGGCGCGCGCTCGGGTTTCTTCGTCTACGTCTACAACGCCGCGCGGGGCTCGGCGCAGCCGGACGTGGCGCTCCAGGTGCAGCTCCTGCGTGACGACCAGCCGGTCGTCACCAGACCGCTCGTCAAGATAGAGACCGAGGGGCAACCCGACCTCGTGCGGCTGCCCTACGGCGAAAACCTCCAGCTCGGAGAACTCCCCGCCGGCCGCTACGTCCTACAGGTCACGGCCATCGACCGCGTCGCCAAGACCAGCGTCTCGCGCAGCGCCCACTTCGTCATCGAATAGCGGCCCGAAGAATCAACGGCGAAGGGGGAGGGGCGCGGCTAACACAAAGCCGCGCCCCTCCCCCTTCGCCGTTGGTTTCTTCTTCAGTCTTCCAGACGAATCCGTCGCGCGGAGATGACGGGGCCGAAGCCGCGCAGCTCTTCGAGCGTCGGGTCGTCGGGCGGGGCGTCCGTCTCGATGACGGCCATCGCCTCGCCGCCGCGCTCGCGCCGGCCGAGTTGGAAGCGGCTGATGTTGACGCCATGGTCTCCGAGGATGGTGCCGACGCGGCCGATGACGCCGGGCACGTCGCTGCTCCGCGTCAGGAGCATGTTGCCCGAGGGCACGGCCTCGATGCGGAAGCCGTCGATCTCCGTCACGCGCCCGTCCGCCTGCCGGCCGAAGAGGGCGCCCGCCACGGTGTGCTCGCCCGCGGTCGTCGTGACGCGCGTCCGCAGGGGCTCGCGCGCCTCCGCGCCCGCCGCCGCGTGCTTGTGCGAGACGGTCACGCCGATGCCGCGCTCCTCCGCGATGAACAGCGCGTTGACGACGTTGACGCGCGCGCTCATGCTGCGCAAAAGCCCCGCGAGGAAAGAGCGCGTGACCGGCGCGGAGTCGGAAGCCGCCGCCGCCTCGCCCGCGAACTCCAAATCGACCGAGCGCACCGGCTCGTCCACCAACTGAGCCTGAAAGCGGCCGAGCCGCTCGGCCAAATCGAGGTAAGGCCCGAGCGCCTTCAACTCCTGCGCGCCGACCGCCGGGACGTTGACCGCGCCGCGCACCGCGCCCGTCAGGAAGAAGTCGCGCATCTGCTCGGCGACGATGACGGCGACGCCCTCCTGCGCCTCGCGTGTCGAGGCCCCCAGGTGCGGCGTGGCGACCACCTCTTCGAGCCCGAGCAGCGGGTGGGCGGCCGGCGGCGGCTCCTCCTCGAACACGTCGAGCGCCGCGCCCGCGACGCGCCCCTCTTTGATGGCGTCGTGGAGCGCTCGCTCGTCTATCAGCCCGCCGCGCGCGCAGTTGATGACGCGCACGCCCTGCTTCATCCGTGAAAGCTCGCGCGCGCCGATGATGCCGCGCGTCTCCGGCGTCAGGGGCGCGTGGACGGTGACGAAGTCCGCGCGCGCGCAGACCTCTTCGAGCGTCGCCAGCTCTATCCCTTCGTCGCGCAGCCGCTCGGGCGCGACGAACGGGTCGAAGGCCACGACCTTCATCTCGAAGCCGAGCGCGCGGCTCGCCACGACCCGGCCGATGCGCCCGAGTCCGACTATCCCGAGGGTCTTCCCGCGCAGCTCGACGCCGACGAACTTCTTGCGCTCCCAGCGCCCGGCCTTCAGACTCGCCTGCCCTTCGGGGACGCGGCGCGCGAGCGCGAGCAGCAGCGCGAGCGTGTGCTCGGCCGTCGTCATCGTGTTGCCGTCCGGCGCGTTCATCACGACGACGCCGCGCTGCGTCGCCGCCGCCACGTCGATGTTGTCCACGCCGACGCCCGCGCGCCCGATGACGCGCAGCCGCGCGGCCGATTCCAAAAGCTCGGCCGTCACGCGCGTCTCGCTGCGCACGACGAGCCCGTCGGCGCCGCGCACGGCCTCCGCAAGCTCCTCGCCCTTGAGCCCCGTCCGCTTCTCGACCGCGAACCCGGCCTCGCGCAGCGGCCCGAGCCCGCCTTCGCTCACGTCGTCGGCGACGAAAATTTTGATGTCAGGCATTTAGGAAGTAGACAGTAGTTAGTGGTCAGTAGGCAGTAGAAGAACTTTCTATATTGCGAATCGTTCGTTTGTAAGCGTCAGCGACCATCACGCGGAGCGCTACCGGCTACTGTCTACTGTCTACTCGCCGAGATTCACATCGGGCCGCCGGTGTCGCTGCCGTCGGCGCGGCCTCCGCCGCCGCCGGTGTCGGGTTTGGGGGAGGAGCCTTCGAGCGAGCTGCTCTCGGAGCCGCCGGCGCTGCCCCCGCCCGTCACCTTCTCGCCCGACTCGATGTCGCTCAGGGTCTCGCTGCTCGTCGCCTCTGCGTCGCGCTCGGGCGTGCCGCCTTCGGTCGAAGCCTTCGGGTCTTTCGTCTCTTCCATCCAAAGCCCTCCTCGGTTTAGTAAACCAGACGTATCGTGACCAGCAGCGACATCGCCGTCGCGGCGTAGAAGCCGGCGAGCATGTCGTCGGCCATGATGCCTAAGCCCCCGCCCAGACCTTCGAGCCGGCGGACGGGGTACGGCTTCCAGATGTCGAAGAGGCGGAACGCGAGGAAGCCCGCGAAGACAGTCCACCCGCCCGGCCCCTGCCCCGGCAGCCACGGCACGAACAGGAACGTTATCAACTGCCCGGCGACCTCGTCCACGACGACCGCGCCCGGGTCTTTCTTCCCCAGAAGCCTCTCCGACCGCGTCGCCGCCCACATCCCCACCAGCGAGACGAGCAGGATGGCGGCGAGCAGCACGGTGTGCAAGACGACGGGGAAGGCCTGCGGCGAGACGTTGAGCCCGGACGCCACCGCCGAGTCGAAGCCGCGCTCGGCCCCGCGCGCCAGCAGCAGGTAAAGGCCGACGCCGACCGCCGAGCCCCACGTCCCCGGCGCCAGGGGGATGAGCCCCACGCCCCACGTCGCCAGCGCGACGGCCGCGTAGTCGCCGGCCGTCCGCTTGCGCTCCGGCACGACGATGTGCGCCGGCTCGACTATCGGGTGTGTTAAAGAGTCGCTGGTTTCCTTCGGCTTCGTCATGGGGAGACTCTCGCTGACGGCTTTCAGACTATTCTTCCGACGAGGTCGTACTCCTGCGCCTCGGTGATCTCGACGTTGACGAAGCGGCCGGGCGCGGGCTCGAAGCCCTCGGGCGCGTCGTTGATGAGGACGCAGCCGTCGATCTCGGGCGCCTGCGCCTCGGTGCGTCCCTGCCAGAGCAGGTCCGTCTCTTCGGAGGCACCTTCAAACAGCACGCGCACGGTCGCGCCGACGCGCGCGCGGTTGCGCCTGAGCGAGACGCGCGACTGCGCGCGCATCAGGCGGTCGCGCCGCCTGCGCGCGATTTTCGGGTCAACCTTGTCGGGCAGGTCGAAGGCCGTCGTGCCCTCCTCGTCCGAGTAGGTGAAGACGCCGACGCGGTCGAACTCGACCGTCTTGACGAAGGCCAGAAGCTCCTCGAAGTCCTCTTCGGTCTCGCCTGGGAAGCCGGCGATGAAGGTCGTGCGGACGGCGATGCCGGGGACGCGCTCCCTCACGCGCGCGATGAGGCGTTCGAGGCTGTCGCGGTTGCCGCCGCGCTTCATCAGCCTGAGCACGTTCTGCGAGGCGTGCTGCAAAGGCATGTCGAGGTACTTGACCGCCTTCGGCTCGGAGGCCATCACGTCGAGGAACGCGTCGCTGATGTGCGTCGGGTAGGTGTACATCACGCGCACCCACTCGACGCCTTCGAGCCGGCACAGCTCGCGCATCAGGTGCGCGAGCGCGTCACGCTCGCCGAGGTCTTCGCCGTAGCGCGAAGAGTCCTGCGCGACGAGGATGATCTCCTTCACGCCCTGTTCGGCCAACTGCTTCGCCTCCGCCACGACCGAGCCGAAGCGGCGGCTGCGGAAGTGGCCCCGCATCTGCGGGATGAAGCAGAAGGCGCAGGGGCGGTCGCAGCCCTCGGCTATCTTGACGTAGGCGAAGTGGCCGGGCGTGGCGAGCACGCGCGGCGTGGACTCGTCGTAGAGGTACGTCGCCGTCTGATTGCCGAGCGGGAGGACGGGAAGCTGCCGCGTGTTGACGCGCGGGTCGGCGACCCGGTTGATGTCGTTAATCTGGCTCGTGCCGATGAAGGCGTCCACCTCTGGCATCTCGGCGCGCAGCTCGTCGCGGTAACGCTCGACGAGGCAGCCGGCGACGATGAGGCGCTGGCACTTGCCATCGGACTTCATGCGCGCCGCTTCGAGGATGGCGTCGACGGACTCCTTCTTCGCCGCGTCGATGAAGCCGCAAGTGTTGACGACGAGCGTGTCGGCCTCGGCCGCGTCGCTCGTCAGCTCGTAGCCCTCCTGCTTCAGACGCCCCATCATCACCTCGCTGTCGACGAGGTTCTTCGGGCAGCCCAGACTGATAAACCCGACTTTCTTCATAAAAAGCTTCTACAATTCCCTACTCGTCTCGAATAAGCTGCTGTCGTTCGAGTGTCAAAAGTTGTCGCTCGACCTCTTCGGCCTCCGCGCCGGTCAGGTCGCGCGCGCCGAAGCGCACGCGGTTGTAAGCATTCGTGATGGCCAGCACCTCGGGCGAGGCCGTCGCCTCGGCGAATTCGAGCGGCGTCTGGTCGGGCGGGCGGCTCAGCCCCCTCGACGCGAGCGCCGCGCTCATCCGCGCGTAAAATTCGACGACGGCGGCCGCCGCCTCCTCCCCGCCACCCTTCGCGCCGCGGCCGAACCGCGCGAACCCCCTGCGGCGCAGCCACAGAAGCCCGACGCCGGCGAACAGAAGCGACGCGGGCCAGAACACCAGCGGCGACGCGACCGCGCCCAGAACGGACGCGAGTCCCCCGCCCCGTCCCCCCGTCCAAGCGGCGAAGAGCGCACCGAGGCCGTCGGCCGATTCCGACGCGGCCATGCGGTACGAGCTGATCTGGCTGGAGAGTGTGCGCGCGAGCGCTCGCTGGCCCTGTCTATCATAGGCGACGACGTGCTGAATCCAAAACAGCTCGAACGCGTCGGCGTAGCGCCTGAGGCTCCCCGAGAGCCCCGTCCCGCTCGTGCCGGCCGGGCGGCCGTCGGCCGGCGTCGGGTCGAACGCGACCCAGGCGTCCTCGTTCGCGAAGTAGACCTCGACCCAGGAGTGTGCGTCGGCCTGACGGACGACGTAGGCGTCGGCCGCCTCGTTGTACTCGCCCGGCTGGAAGCCGTTGACGACGCGCGCCGGCACGCCCAGCGTCCGGAGCATGACGGCCATCGCGGTGGCGAAATACTCGCAGTGGCCGGCTCGCACGTTGAAGAGGAAGTCCGAGAGAGGGTCGCGGCCTTGCGCGCGCATCTCCAGCGAGTAGCGGTAGTCGCCGCCGTAAGCGTTCCGGTTCAGGTGCGCCTCGACGGCGCGCGCCGTGTCGTAGGCGTTGCGCGCGCCCGCGCGCTGCGCGACCAGCACGGCGAGGCTCCCGACGCGCGTGTCCAGGCTCGCCGGCAGTTGGAGGTATGAGTCGAAGGGGCGCCGCAGGTTCGCCGTGATGGCGTTGGCGCGCGCGGCCGACTCCGCGCGGAGTCGCTCGGGCGGAGGCTCGTGCGTGTCGGAGTGAACCGTGTAGGTGACCCGCTCGAAGGTGTGAGCGCGCGAGGCGAGGCCGTCGTCGCGGTCGCGCCTGACGTAAGGGAAAGCGCCCTGTAGCGCCAGCGCGCGCGGCGCGGCGAAGATGACGGGCGTGTCCACGGGCTCGACGAAGAAGGTCTGCGTCGTCAGGCGCGTGAGGTCTTCGGTCGTGCCGAGCTTGAAGAGGTTGCCGTCAAAATCGGGGTAGCCGGACGCCGCGTCGGACTGCTCCCAGTTGCGGCCGTCAAAGCGGTCGAGCGCGACCCCGCGCCAGCGCAAGGCCGGTGCGCCCGTGCGCGACGGGCCCTCGACGCGGACGCGCATCACGAGCTGGTTGCTCTCGTTCAGCCGGCCGATGTCGCCGAGCCTGACGTGGTCGGAGAAGCCCACGAAGCCGGACGAGGCCGCGCCGCCCGGAATCGAGAGCGCGTTCTCGGCCGCGCGCGGCGTGATGAGAAAGATCGGCAGGGCCAGCCCGAAGATGGCCAGGAACAGAACGGCCGCCGCCAGCGGCAGCCGGCGCAGCGCGCGCTCGCCCCTCGCGCGTCGGCGCGGGCGCGCGCGCCGGAAGAAGCGCGGCTCGTTGGCGACGAGCAGCCGGCTCTCGCTCTGCGCGACGGCGCGCGAAGACTTCCGCAGCTCGAAGCAGACCACGGCCAGCAGCGCCGCGAAGACGTAGAGCGCGAGCGAGAGCAGGAACGTAGGGCTCGCGCTCAGGCCGGCGGCCAGCAGCACCTCGAAGAACGAAATCAGATAAAGGAAGAGCCAGTCGCGGTCGGACTTGACCTGAAGCAGCTTGATCGAAGAGAGCACCAGCGTGAAGTGCACGAGCGCGCTCACGCCCGCGTAAACCTGCCCGGCCGAGTCGACGGCGCCGGCGCGCTGTATGCTCCAGTCGAGGTAGAAGGCCGGGAGCGCGAGCAGCACGACGACCATCCCCGCGCGCTCCGAGAGCTGCCAGCGCGTGTCGCCGAGCTTCCACGAGACGACGAGCACCCCGGCGAACGCGAGCGCCAAGAGCGGCCCGACCCCGCCCGAGACGGCGAGCGACAGGACGCCGCACGCGATCATCGCGTAGGAGGACGCGCGGAAGTAGCTCTCGAAAGACATCGCCCTCCTTTGATGCCCGCCGGCCTATTTCTGCTTGAGCCTGACCTCGAAAAGTTTCGGCCAGAGCTTACCGGTCACGAAGAGACGGTCGCCACGCTCGTCGTACGCGATGCCGTTTAAAACGGCCTCGGGGTCGGAAGTCTCGCCCGGCCGGAGCAGCCCCGTGAGGTCTACCCAGCCGACGACGCGCCCCGAGCGCGGGTCGATGCGCGCGACGCGGTTCTCGTGCCAGACGTTGGCGTAAATCTCGCCCTTCACGTACTCAAGCTCGTTCAACTCTTCGACCGGGCGTCCGCGGTCGTTGACGTTAATCGTCCGTTTGACCTGGAAGGTGTTCGGGTCGATGAAGCGGAGCTGGTCGGAGCCGTCGCTGAGGATGAGCGACTCGCCGTCGTGCGTGAGCCCCCAGCCCTCGCCTTCGTACGGGAACTCGCCGGCCTTCTGGAAAGTTTGCGGGTCGTAGATGAACCCCTTCGCGCCCTTCCATGTGAGCTGGTAGAGCTTCCCGCCGAAAAGCGTCAGGCCCTCGGCGAAGAAGTAGGGCGGCACCGTTACCTTCTGAAGAACCTTCCCCGTCTGCAACTCGACCCGGCGCAACGTAGACTGCCCTTCGATACCGGTGCTCTCGACGAGCGCGCCGTCGTGGAAGACGAGCCCCTGCGTGAAGGCCGCCGGGTCATGCGGGAACGCGTTGACGACCTCGTAGCCGTACATAGTTACCTTGTCGGCCGCCGCGCCCGGCGTCCCCTTCGGCACGGACGCGCCGACGCCCGCCGTCCCGTTGGCCTGCGCGCCGCCGTCGCAGCCCGTGCCGCCGAGCATGATTGTGAGCAGAAGTAGTCCGAGCACGTTTCGCATGGCGGGCAGGTTGAGCACCTCTCTGATTCGGGGTTCGCCGCAGGGCTCGGGTATTTTGTAAGAGAACGCGGAAAAACAAAAGCCCGCTCGGGGTCTCGAAAGACCGAGCGGGCTCGTGTTAAAAATTAATCCGGCGGCGACCTACTCTCCCACGCAGCTTCCCACGCAGTACCATCGGCTCTGAGAGGCTTAACTTCCGTGTTCGGGATGGGAACGGGTGTGACCCTCTCGACAAAACCACCGGAAAACTTAAAAGAGCTGAAGCCCAGAGGGCTTTGAGAATCGAATAGTGAAGTTCAGAGGCTAACCGCGCAAGCACTTGTTGCTCGTCAGTAAATTTTACGGTCAAGCCTTGGGACTTATTAGTACTGGTCAGCTAAACGTGTTACCACGCTTTCACACCCAGCCTATCAACGTGGTGGTCTACCACGAGTCTCACTGGCAGGTCTCATCTTGGGTCTGGCTTCACGCTTAGATGCATTCAGCGTTTATCCATGCTCCACGTAGCTACCGAGCGCTACCCCTGGCGGGATAACTCGTACACTAGAGGTGGATCCATCCCGGTCCTCTCGTACTAAGGACAGATTCCCTCAAACCTGCTCCGCCCACACCAGATAGGGACCGAACTGTCTCGCGACGTTCTAAACCCAGCTCACGTACCACTTTAATCGGCGAACAGCCGAACCCTTGGGAGCTTCTGCACCCCCAGGATGTGATGAGCCGACATCGAGGTGCCAAACCCTGCCGTCGCTGTGGACGCTTGGGCAGGATCAGCCTGTTATCCCCGGCGTACCTTTTATCCGTTGAGCGATGGCCCTTCCATACAGAACCACCGGATCACTAACTCCGACTTTCGTCCCTGCTCGACGTGTGTGTCTCACAGTCAGGCTGGCTTATGCGTTTACACTCTACGGCTGATTTCCAAACAGCCTGAGCCAACCTTCGAGCGCCTCCGTTACTCTTTAGGAGGCGACCGCCCCAGTCAAACTACCCGCCTGATAGTGTCCCTGCCCCGGATGACGGGGCTAGGTTAGAACGCAGACGCACACAGGGTGGTATCTCACCGTTGGCTCCCCCGCCCCCAAAAGGGCGAGTTCAAAGCCTCCCACCTATCCTGCGCAGCGTGCGCCCGCATTCACTATCAAGTTGTAGTAAAGGTGCACGGGGTCTTTCCGTCTAGATGCGGGAAACCGGCATCTTCACCGGTACTACAAGTTCGCTGTGTCACTCGTTAAGACAGCTCCCAGATCGTTACGCCATTCGTGCAGGTCGGAACTTACCCGACAAGGAATTTCGCTACCTTAGGACCGTTATAGTTACGGCCGCCATTCACTGGGGCTTCGATTCGGAGCTTCGCCTTGCGGCTAACCCCTCCTCTTAACCTTCCAGCATTGGGCAGGCGTCAGCCCCCATACGTCGTCTTCACGACTTTGCGGAGACCTGTGTTTTTAGTAAACAGTCGCCTGGGACATTTCACTGCGACCGTCCCGGAGGACGGCACCCCTTCTCCCGAAGTTACGGGGTCATTTTGCCGAGTTCCTGAACGAGTGTTCTCACAAGCGCCTTAGGATTCTCACCCCACCTACCTGTGTCGGTTTGCGGTACGGTCAGATCACAGTTATGTCGAACGAGGCTTTTCTTGGCATTTGGGGTCAGAGACTTTTTTCCGCCCCGAAGGGCGTACTTTCGTCCCCGTCTTTACCCTTATGTGGCCCGGATTTGCCTAAGCCACGGGCTATAACGGTTCAACCGGACATCCATCGCCGGTCTCTCCTACCCGGATGCGTCCCCCCACGACACTGCTACTGGTTCCGGAATTTTAACCGGATTTCCATCGACTACGCCTTTCGGCCTCGCCTTAGGTGCCGACTTACCCTGAGCAGATTAACTTTACTCAGGAAACCTTAGGTTTACGGCGCGCGGGGTTCTCACCCGCGTTATC
>DASWNR010000390.1:0-6747 GCA_036399155.1 Pyrinomonadaceae bacterium | reverse complement strand
GACCCGACGGGGCGGATGCTGGCCAGCGGGAGTCTTGATAAGACGGTGAAGCTGTGGGAGGCAAGCAGCGGCCGGCTCCTCCGCACACTCGAAGGTCACGGGGAAGTCGTCTTAGACGTAGAATTCCACCCTGCGGGGCGGTTGCTAGCTAGCGGGAGTGGTGACAATACGGTGAAGCTGTGGGAGGCGGATAGCGGCAATCTACTCCACACAATCAAAGGACACACCGGGTCTGTCTATCGAGTCGTGTTCGACCCTGCGGGGCGGACGCTGGCCAGCGGGAGTCAGGATCAGACGGTGAAGCTGTGGGAGGCGGGCAGCGGCAGATTACTACGCACACTTAATGGACACACGAGTTCTGTTTGGAGCCTATCATTTGACCCGACGGGGCGGATGCTGGCCAGCGGGAGTCTTGATAAGACGGTGAAGCTGTGGGAGGCAAGCAGCGGCCGGCTCCTCCGCACACTCGAAGGTCACACTGACATTGTAGATGCTGTTGCCTTCTCTGTGGATGGGCGAATCCTAGCCTCCAAGAGCCATGATGGGACTGTCCGACTTTGGAATTCCCAGACATGGGAGATGCTGGCCGCCATCCCAGCACGGACTTATAGTAACTACTGGATGCCTGGTCTCGCGTTTCACCCCACGCTGCCACTGCTCGCCACATCTGGCTCAAGCCCGAAAGCAACGGGTAAGGATCTATCAAAGCTAATTCATATCTGGGAGCTGAATTTAAATGTGCTGCTTAGCGAATCGCGGGAAGTTAGGCCAGCGGTGGAGGCAATGCACCACACGACAGCGAAGGTCGTGTTGGTGGGTGATTCAGGGGTGGGGAAGACGGGGCTAGGTTGGCGGCTGGCGCATGGCGAGTTCAAGGAACACTCTTCTACGCACGGACAGCAGTTCTGGGTGCTGGATGAACTCGGCACGCGGCGGAAGGACGGCACCGAATGTGAAGCGATACTCTGGGACTTAGCGGGTCAGCCGGACTACAGGCTGACGCATGCGTTGTTTCTCGATGACGCCGACCTGGCGCTCGTCCTGTTCGACCCGACGGACAGTCGAGACCCGCTGCACGGCGTGGAGTTTTGGTTGAAGCAGCTCAGGTCGGGGCGGAAGAAGTCGGGCGAGGAGAAGGATTGTTGCCCCACCATTCTGGTCGGTGCTCGCGCTGACCGTGGCGAGGCGCGTTTGACGAAGGAGGAAATCGACGAGTTTTGTCATCAGCGCGGCATCGGCGGCGGCTATCTCACTACGAGCGCCAAAGAAGAAATCGGGTTGAAAGAGCTGCTGCGGCGGATGAAAGAACAGATTGCGTGGGAGCAGAAGTCCGCCACGGTCACGACGGTCACTTTCAAGCTCATCAAGGATTATATTCTCGGGCTCAAGGAGAATCGGCGGCGGCGGAAGGTAATCGTCAGCCAAGAGGAACTACGGAAACGTTTGGAGAAGACCGATAAGGAGTGGGAGTTCACGGATGCAGAGATGATGACCGCTGTGGGGCATCTGGCAAATTACGGGTACGTGCATGTGCTGCGAACGTCGGAGGGCGAGGAGCGGGTGCTGTTGTCGCCAGAATTGCTGAACAACTTAGCCGCGTCGTTCGTGCTTGAGGCGAGGCGCAATTCGAAGGGTCTCGGGTCGTTAGAAGAGGTTCGGCTGCTGGCAGGCGAGTATCAGTTCCGCGAGCTTGAAAAACTCTCAGAGGAAGAGCGAGACATTCTGCTGGACTCGGCGGCGCTGCTGTTCCTTGAGCACAACGTCTGCTTCCGGGAGACCGACCCACTGGGCGGGCAGTCTTATCTGGTCTTCCCGGAGTTGATTAACTTGAAGAAGCCGTTGCTGGAAGACGAGCAGCCGACGGAGGACGGGGCGGCGTACACGGTGAGCGGGGCGGTCGAGAACGTGTACGCGTCGCTGGTGGTGCTGCTCGGGTACACGCAGACGTTCACGCGCACAGACCAGTGGCGGAGCCACGCGCGCTACGAAGTGGGCGACCGGCTCATCTGCGGCTTCAGGCAGGAGGCCGAGGGCGACGGTGAGTTGGACTTCGTGCTCTACTTCGGCTCGGATGTGGGCGCGCCCGTGCGCCGCCTGTTCCAGAGTTTGTTCGAGAGCTTCCTCGCGCGCCGCAACCTCAACGTCTCGCGCTTTGAGCCGGTCGTCTGCCCGAACGGACACACGCTTGAGCGCGCCGTCGTCCGCACGCAGCTACGCAAGGGGAGCGCGCACACCTTCTGCTCGGACTGCGGCGCGCGCACGCCGCTGCCGAGGGTGGACGAGCCGATACAGTTGCGGCAGGACGAGCAGCGCAAGGTTGACGAGCAGCGCTGGTTCGCGGAGCAGCGCACGCGCTTCGAGCAGGCGGTCTTCCGGCTCTCGTCTTACGCGGAGAGCCAGCGGCTCAAGCGCCCCGAGTGCTTCGTCAGCTACGCGTGGGGCGAGCGCGAGCAAGAGCGTTGGGTGGAGCGCAGTCTGGCGACGGATCTTCAGAAGGCCGGCATCGGCGTCGTGCTCGACCGCTGGGAGAACGAGCGTGTGGGCGCGAGTGTCGCACGCTTCGTCGAGCGCATCGAGGGGTGCGACCGCGTCATCGTCGTCGGCACGCCTTTGTATCGGAAGAAATATGAGAACAGGGAGACGGACACGGGCTACGTCGTGGCGGCCGAGGTTGACATGATTGCGAACCGGCTCTTAGGCATGGAGGCGGATAAGGAGAGCGTCCTGCCCCTGCTGCTTAAGGGGGATAAGAAGTCCGCGCTGCCGCCGCTGCTGCAAGGGCGCGTCTTCGCCGACTTCCGCCAAGAGCGCGCTTACTTCACCACGGCCTTCGACCTCATTCTCGACCTCTACGGCATCGCGCACAAGGACACGGCGGTCGCAGACCTGCGCGAGTCGCTGCGCGAGTCTGGCCGGCTTTAGGGCGAAAGTCCGGCGGTCACGTGGCGGCGTGCCGCGTATGTTAGACTCGCCTGCAAAGACTTTTTGCCGGAGCACTCTGCGAACACACCCTCAGCAGTTTTCAACCTACGTTCGGAGGCATGGATGAGTCAGGAAGGAGAGCCGCTGACTATAGACCTTTCGCTGGCGGCGGAGGTGAGGTTGTATTACGACGTGTACGCGGCGGGGGGGGCGGCGCCTTTGCTTTTGGCGCTGCACGGGTACGGGAGCAATAAGGGTTGGATGATGCGCGAGGCGCGGCGGCACGCGCCGGAGGGGTTCGCGGTGGCGACGCTTCAGGGGCCGCACCAGCACATGAAGGTGCCGCGTGAGAAGGGCGGGCCGCTCCGCTACGGCTTCGGCTGGCTGACGAACTTCCGGCCGGAGGAGTCGGTCGCGCTACACCACCGGGCCGTGCTCGACCTCGTCGAATCGCTCGTCGCGCGCGGGGTGGCGCGGCGCGAGAGCGTCTTCCTGATGGGCTTCTCGCAGGCGTGCGCGCTCAACTATCGCTTCGCCTTCACGCACCGCGAGACCCTGCGCGGCGTCGTCGGCATCTGCGGCGGCCTGCCCGGCGACTGGGAAACGTCCACGGCCTACGGCGAGACGCGCGCGTCGGTGCTGCACCTCTCCGGGACGCGCGACGAGTTCTACCCGCCCGAGCGCGTCGACGGGTACGCCGAACGCCTGCGCGGGCGCTCGACGGACGTGGAGGCGCGCGCGTACGACGCGGCGCACGAGTTCATCCCGGCGATGCGCGCGGACGTGCGCGCCTGGCTCGCGGCGCGCGCCTGAAGCCTTGAACCGGACGCACGCCCCGCGTATCCTCCGCACGCACCTCGCCACCGAAGGGAGCAAAAAAATCATGGGCAGAAAACACCTCTTCACCGTCGCCTCGCTGCTGGCGCTGGCGGCGGTCGTGATGGGCTATCAGGGGCGCGGGCGCGCGCCGCGTTCTCTGAAGGAGGACAAGAACGTCGCGGCCGTGCGCGGCGTCATCGAGTCACAGGCGGCGGCCTGGAACCGCGGCGACGTGACCGGCTACATGGACGGCTACGCGCGCGAGGAGGCGACGACCCTGGTCTCCGGCGACAGCGTCACGCGAGGCTGGCAGGTCGTCCACGACCGCTACAAGGCGCGCTACGACACGCGCGCCAAGATGGGCACGCTCGCCTTCTCCGAGCTTGAGTTCAAGCCGCTCAGCGAGTTCTACATGATGGCCGTCGGGCGCTGGCAGCTCACGCGAGACGGCGACACCCCGCACGGCCGCTTCACGCTCATCTTCCGCCGCACCAACGCGGGCTGGCGCATCGTCCACGACCACACCTCGTCGGAGTGATGAGTGATGAGAAAAGACGGCAGGCTTCGGCCGCGGGGGGAGAGATGAGGGGGAGGCTCGCCGTCGTCAACTGTTCGCAGCTCGTCACGCTCGCCGGGCCGCGGCGGCCGCGCGTCGGCGACGAACTGCGCGAGCTTGCCATCGTCGAGGGGGGCGCGATGCTCGTCCGCGACGGGCTCGTCGAACGCGCCGGCGCGCGCGCGGAGGTCGAGCCGCTGATTGACGAAGGGTGCGAAGTCGTCGACGCCGGCGGGCGCGTCGTCGCGCCGGGCTTCGTGGACGCGCACGCGCACCCGGTCTTTGCGGGCGACCGCGCCGACGAGTTCGAGAAGCGCGCCGCCGGGCTCAGCTACCAGGAGATCGCGGCGGCGGGCGGCGGCATACGCTCGACCGTGCGGCGTACGCGCGCCGCGACGGAAGACGAGCTGTTCGCGTCGGCAGGGAGGCGCGAGCGCTGGTTTTTACGCACGGGCACGACGACCGTCGAGGCGAAGTCGGGCTACGGCCTCTCGGTCGAGGACGAGCTGAAGATGCTGCGCGTCGTCAGCCGCCTGAACACGAAAGGGCGGCTCAACTACGTCCCGACTTTCCTCGGCGCGCACGAGGTGCCGGACGAGTTCCGCGGGCGGAGCGAGGGTTACGTCCGGCTCGTCGTAGAAGAGATGCTCCCGCGCGTCGCGGCCGAGAGGCTCGCGGAGTTCTGCGACGTCTTCTGCGAGGAGCGCGTCTTTACTCTCGACGAGTCGCGGCGCGTGTTGGAGGCCGCGCGCGCTCACGGCCTGTCCCTGCGCGTCCACGCTGACCAGCTCACGCGCGGCGGCGGGGCGCAGCTCGCGGCTTCCCTGGGCGCGAAGACGGCCGACCACCTCGAACACACGGACGCCGAAGGCGTCGCGGCGCTCAAGAGCGCGGGCGTGCAGCCCGTCTTGCTGCCCGGCTCGGTCTACGCGCTCGGCTCGGCGCGCTACCCGGCGGCGCGCGCGATGATAGAGGCGGGGCTCGCTGTCGTCCTCGCGACGGACTTCAACCCCGGCTCGTCGCCGACGCCCTCGATGACGATGATCCTCTCGCTCGCCTCGACGCACATGAAGATGACGCCCGCCGAAGGCATCGTGGCCGCGACCGTCAACGCCGCCTACAGCCTGAACCGCGGGGACGAAACGGGGACGCTCGAACCGGGCAAGCGCGCCGACTTCGTCCTGCACGACTGCGCGGACTACCGCGAGCTGGCCTACTTTTTCGGCGTCGAACACGCGCACGCCACCTACGTCGGCGGACGCCCCGCCTTCGCGCGCGGCGTCGAAGAGGGCTCGGGAAAATAACGGTTGACGCGCGCGGGGGCCTCGTCTATCATCGCCGCAACACTGGAAAGGAGGTGATCCGAAAATATATGAATTCAAATCACAGTGAGGTGGCTGGAGTCTCCTGAACAGGGATTAGCACCACACCGCAACGCGAGCCTATGGCCGTCAATCCCTGAAGCGTAGTTTACGGAGCGCCGCTCCGCAGGCAGACGAAGTTCAGAGAGGCTAATCCACACAGTCCACCGGGCCGTAGGCGAAAAAAGAGGGAGGCCGGCAATTGCCGGCCTCTTTCGTTTGAGCGGCACGCCGGAACCGTCGAACCGGCACGCCCCATTTTTTCACCGTCGCAAAACTTACGCGGCCTCACCGCGGGCAGCCTCATCGTTACGCCCGCTCCGAATTAAGGCCCAACCGACGAGCAGCGGCCCGACTCCGCCGACGACCAGAAAACCCAGGTCCCACGGCAGTTTGTCGGCCGTGTATTCGTAGACGTGGTGGATGCCGAGCAGTTGGTGGTCGATGACGCCTTCGATCAGGTTGAACAGTCCCCACCCTGCTATCAGCGAGCCGAGGAAAGTACGACCCGACCAGGGGACATCCCTCCGACTTCCCGCGCGCCACAACAGACCCAGCCCGATTAACGACATGACCCACACGGCGGCGTGGAACACGCCGTCCCAATACATGTTGACCTTCGCGCCCAACAGGTCGTTCGGCGGTATCCGCGCGGACAGCATGTTATGCCACTGGAGGATTTGGTGGAGGGCAATCCCGTCCGCGAAGCCCCCCAGTCCCGCGCCCAACACGACGCCCGCGGCGATTAACGGACTGCGGGTTCTTTCGCTCGCCATCTGCTCAATTCCTCCTTGAGTCTTTTTGTAATCCCGTCCGCAAAATACAGGCCGACGCCTATTGCCAGAAGGACGATGATAGGCAGCAGCAGTACGAAGAGGTTGGCGGGAAAATCCTGGTTGTAAACGCCACCTTTAACCTGTGCCCGGCATTCGGGGCAAGCCGACGCGGTCACGGTAAGGGCTTGGAGAATGATTCCGACGGAGATGCCCCTCAAGGTACGCTTCATTTATCCACCTTTCCGACTCGCCGAATATAAGATTAAACGCCACGATATTCGGTACGCTGCCGCCCGGGGTGGCAGACGAAATC
>DASWNR010000389.1:0-9878 GCA_036399155.1 Pyrinomonadaceae bacterium | reverse complement strand
TTGTTGTTCGGGTCAACGAGGACTTCGAGCGGCGCGCCCTGCGATTCAAAGTCGAAGTCCTCGCTCTTCTCGTCAATGCGGATGGTCGCGGTCTGGTTCTGGTTGTCGCCCTCTGCGCGCAGCATCACCTCGACGGGCATTCGCAAGCCCTCGAAGTTCTGCTTGACCGTACCGCGCGCGCGAAACTTGTTCGTGCGCGTGCGGATGATCTGGTAGTCCACGGAGAACTCGGGCACGCCCGTCCCCTCGACCCACCGCGCGAAGAAGTAGCGCATGTTCTCGCCCATGACGGCCGTCGCCAGCTTCTCGAAGTCGTCGATGGAGGCGTTGCGCCCGCGGAACTCTGTGGCGTAGCGCTTGAGCAGCTCGTCGAACTTCCCGGGCCGGATAGTCTCGCGCAGCATGCGGAAGACCATCGCGCCCTTGTAGAAGACGACGGCCTGGTAGGCGGCCGACTGGTCGTCGAGCGTCGAGGGCGCGCGCGCGATGGACGCCGCCTGCTCGAACATCAGCGCGCGCTCAAGCATGTCGCGCTGCGCGGTGTCGAGCTGCCCGCCCGAGAGCTTGTTCTCGCGGAAGGCGAAGCTGCTCCACTCGGCGAGCCCCTGCGAGAGCCACACGTCGTCGAACGACTTCAGGCCGACGGTCAGGCCCCACCACTGGTAAGCGACCTCGCGCAGCAGGCGCTCGTCGAGCGAAGCCTGGCGGCCGGGCGTGAAGAAGCGCGGGGACAAAAACTGTATGCCCGGCGCGGCGTAGGCGTCGAGGCTCGCGTCGTCTATCTGGACGACGCTCAGGCGCGCGCCCGAGGCGGGCGGCCCGTACTTCTGCGTGTAGAACTGCAAAGCCTCGCCGACGAGCTGCGCGTAAGGGTCTATGAAGCTCTCGCTGCCGGGCTGGACGTGGAACGTCAGCTCGTAGCCGTTCATCCTGAGCGTGCGCGTGATGAAGCGGCCGACCGCGAAGCTGCCGACTAAGGAGGGCTGGCGCGTCACGAAGCGGTAGCTGCGCAGGCCCCCCGGGCCTTGCGCCGACGTGCGCGCGGGCGCGGCGCCGCCCAACGTACCGCCCGCGGGCGGGAGGAACTGCGCGCCGCCGAGTTCGGCCACCGGCTCCTCGCTCGTCCCCGCGACGGTGTAGCCGGCGGGGACGCTGATGGTGAACTCCGAGGTGGCGCGGTCGGCGGCGTACTCGTGGAACGGGAACCAGCGCCCCGCGTACATGAGGTAAGACATCTCGGGGCCGACGTAGGCCAGCCGCTTCGTCAGGAGCGGCCCGCCCTCGGGCGTGACGAGCGCGCCCGACCAGCGGAAGCGGAGCGTCTGCTGCTGACCCGCCGCGACGACCTCGCCCAGGTCGATGCGCACGAACGGCCCGATGGTCTCCAGCCCCGCCTGATCCTGCACGACGTTGGTCAAGACCCTGCCGTTGCGCTCGACCGACTCGACCTTGAGCGAGCCGTTAAGCTCGAAGACGACCGAGCGCGTGTTGTCGAGCGGCGTGAAGGTGATGTCGGCCGTCGCGGTCAGGAGGTGCTGCGCGGGGTTGAGTTCGGCGATGACGCGGTAGTGGTTGACGTCGAAGCGCGCGCGCTGGCCCGGCTGGAGCGGCGTCTCGGCGATGGTCTGCGGGGGCGTCGGGGTCGGCGCGGGCGTGGGGGTCGCGGCGGGCCTGGCCTGCGTCGGGCGCTGCGCGCCGGGGCGGCGCGCGCCGCGCGGCTGCGCCGAGGCCGGCGCGGCGGACAGCGCCAGCGCTAAAAGGGCGTAGTTAAAGAGTCTCTTCATCGTCTGATTTTCCTGCCGAAAACGTTACGCGAACGATACGCCGATACGTCCCCTTCTGACAACCTTTCGGCCGCGCCGCGCCCCCCCATCCTTCCGGAATGGACTCATACCGCGACCCGGCCATACGCATCACGCTGCTGCCGCGCGACACCAACCCGCAGGGGACGATTTTCGGCGGCATCATCCTCAGTTACATCGACATCGCCGGCGCGGTCGAGGCGCACCGCCGCACGGGGCTTGAGCGCTTCGTCACGGTCGCCATGCGCGAGGTCATCTTCCACCAGCCGGTCTTCGTCGGCGACCTCGTCAGCTTCTACGCCACGACCGAGCGCGTCGGCACCACCTCCATCACCGTCCGCGTCGTCGTCGAGGCCGAGCGCTACGGCGGCACCAGCGAGAGGATAAAAGTCACGGAGGCCGAAGTCGTCTACGTCGCCGTAGACGCCAACCGCCGCAAGATGCGCATCAACAAGGAACTCATCAAGGGGCTCGAAGACATCGAGCAGCACGAGACCTCCTAGCCTCGCCGTTCGAGCGGGAGCCAGCGGCCGCGCCAGTCGTACTCTTCGAGTCCCGAGAGTCCCTTCTTGTAGTCGTAGGGCGAGGGCTCGCGCGTGGCGTAGCCGGGGTAGAAGTGGCGGCGACCCGTGCGGCGCGACAGCTCGGCGGCCGTCAGGATGGTGTAGATGCCGAGGCTGCGGCGCGACTCCGCGGGGTCGAACATCGAGTAGACGGCCGAGGTCGCTTCGAGGCCGAGGTCGAGGAAGTGCGCGGCGACGAGGCGCGAGCCGGCGTAGACGCGCAGCGTCTCGTTGCGGCAGGGCACGTCGGCCGGGCTGTGCGAGAGGAAGCTGTGGAGCGAGCCGGGCACGTCGGCGCGGAAGCGTCGGCGGTGAGCCAGGAACATCCGCCACAGCTCTGCGTCCAGCTCGGTCGGGCGCACCTCGACGGACAGGTCGCGGTTGCGCGCAAGCACCCTCCGCTGGCTGCGCGACAGCTCGAAGCGCGCGAGGTCAACGCGCAGCGGCGTCACCGTGTACTCGCGCCCGTCGTGTTGCCAGCGCCGGTAGCGGAAGAAAATCTCGCCGAAGTGCCTCCACCCCTCCGCCCACAACTCATCCATGAGCCCCGGCGCGGCGCTCCCGCACAGGAAGTATTCTTCACCCGAAGACATCTGTTAGGAGTGATAAGTGACGAGTGATAAGTGATAAGAAAGAATTAGTCCCGCCCTCCTTCTTAAAACTCATCACTCGTCACTTATCACTTACCACTCAGTTGAGACGCGACTGGACGCGCCGGAGCGCCTTGGCGGCCTGCGCGAAGCCGGGCTGCTCTTCGAGCGCGAGGCCGTAGTGGCGCGCGGCGTCGAGCGGGCGTTGGCGCTCCTCGTAGACGCGCCCGAGGTTGAAGTGCGGGAAGGCGTAGGACTCGTAGCGCGTGGCGGCGAGCGCGCGGCGGAACCAGCGCACGCACGTCCAGAGGTCGCCCCGCGCGATGAGGTAGCTGCCGATGTCGTTGTAGGGGTTGCCGAACGAAGGGTCGACGTTGATGGCCTTCAGGCACTCGTCGATGGCCTCGTCGTAGCGCCCCTCGAAGCTGTAGACCCAACCCAGGAAGGTGTGCGCCTCGGCGGTCGGGTAGGTCTCGATCGAGCGCCTGTAAAGCTCGACCGCCTCCGCGTAGTTCTTCTCGACCTGCGCCTCGTAAGCGCGCCTGAACAGCTCGACGGCGCGCAGCCTCGGCTCAAGCGACGGCCTCTCCTCTTCCTCTTCAAACATAAAGCTCACGCGCGTCCGAGTCCCTTCAACGGCGGCCCGCCGCCGCGCCGGCGGGCCGCGCCGCCGGGGTCGGAGTCGTCACAGGGCTCGGAGTCGGAACCGGGGACGGGGCAGGGGTCGGCGCGGGCGTCGCGCAGGGCCGCGCCTCGGCCGGCCTGTCGAGCCGGCGTATGCGGCCGTCGGTCTGCGGCGCGATGGTCTTCGCACCCTCGATGGCGCTACGCAGCACGCCCGAGTCGGTCAGCTTCGTCTTCAGGACGTTCGGCCGCCCCTTGAACATCGCGTACTGGTCGCCGCCCTCCGCGACGAAGCTCGTCGTGGCGAGCGTGTAAGTCTTCTTGAGGTCGAGAGGCTTGCCCCCGACCGTCACTTCGGAGATGCGCACGCCGGGCAGCTTCGACGCGTCGAAGGAGTAGCGCAGCCCCGAGACCTGCGCGAAGCGGCCGGGCTCCGCGCCCGGCCCCGTCAGGCTCACGCCGTGTTCGAGCGCCTGCACGAGCACCTCGCCCCGCACCTCTATGACGGAGAGGGTGTTGCCGAAGGGGAGGATGGAGAGCACGTCGCGCACGGTCAGGTCGCCGGCCGGGAGCACGTCGTCGGCGCGGATCGAGCCGCCGTTGATGAGCGCCACGTCCGCGCCCGACGCGCGGCGGAACGCGTCGGCGATGAAGTCCGCGATGTTCGTCTCCTCGCTCCGGCTGGTCGCGCTGCGCGCGTCGAGCGGGACGTTCGTGCGGCCGACGGGCGCGGAAAGCTCGGCCGTCAGCTTCGCGTACTTCTCGACGACGGGCGCGAAGGCCGCGTCGTCCTCGACCGCGTCCGTCACGGGGATGATCTGCCAGTCGATGGACTCGACCCTGCCCGTGGCGGAGTCGATGTTGAGGTCGATGCGCCCGAGCTCGCGCGCGTCGGCCGTCATCTTGAAGATCGGCGTGCCGCCGGAGGAGGACTGAAGGAGGGTGTGTTCGTGGCCGCCGATGATGACGTCTATCTTCGTGGTATCCGTCGCGCCGGCGCAGCGCGCGAGCGCCTTGTCCTGTTCGAGCGAGAGGTGCGTGAGCGCGACGATGGCCTGCGCGCCGGCCGCGCGCATCCTCGGGATGACGGCACGCGCCGTCTCGCACGGGTCGCGGAACTCGGTGGTCGGCCCCGGCTTCGAGGTCGTCTTCGTCTCGGGCAGCGCGAGGCCGAGTATGCCGACCTTCACGCCGCCGAAGTCGCGCACGTCGAACTCGGGCGTGCCGCCGAAGGTCTTGCCCGTCTTCGTGTCCACGACGTTGGCGCCGAGCCACTTGAACTTCGACTCCTTCACGCGCTGCAAGAGCACCTCGTCGCCGTAGTCGAACTCGTGGTTCCCGAAGACCGAGTAGTCGAGCCCCGCCTGGTTCCACGCGTCAATCATCTGCGCGCCCTTGTAGGTGATCGACTCGACCGACGGCGAGATGGTGTCGCCGGCGAGCAGGAAGAGCGCGTTGGGCGACTCCCGCATGATGCGCTTGCGCAGCGTCGAGACGCGCGCGAGGCCGCCGCGCGCGCCGCGGTCGGCCGGCGTGAAGCGGTACACGTCGTTGACCTGCAAGAGCGTGACGCGCACCGTGCAGGCGGCGCGCTGCGCCTGTTGCGCGAGCGGCGCGTGCGGCAGGGCCAGCAGCGCGAGAAGGAGTGCGGGCGCGAGTCGGCGTGCGCGTGCGCGGATTAGTGGCATCGGTGTGGAAAATTCCTTCCTTGAAATTTTCGGGAGTGTGTCCGTCGGGCGGCGGCCGCCTGCGACCGCTCGCTGTTAGGGCTGTGCCGTTGGTTTGAATTATACTCGTCGCGCGTAAGGCGAAACAAACCCCGACTCCGAAAAGAAACTCACGATGCACGAACCGACGAGCCTCCTTGTAGAACTGGGCGACGCACTCCCCGAGACGACCTCGGCCTTTGAGACAGTCGCCGTCGGCGTCTTCGCGGGGGGCGGCGAGCGCCTGCCCGCGCCGGCCGCGCTCGGCGGCGAGCTGCGCGCGCTGTGCGAGCGCGTCGCGGCCGAAGGCGAGTTCAAGGGCGAGGCCGAGACGACGCTGCTGATTCACGCGCCGGCCGGCGGCCCGGGGGGCGGCGCGAGGCGTGTGCTGCTCGTCGGGCTCGGCTCGGCGGAAGATTACGACGCCGACGCGGCGCGGCGCGCGGCGGGTACGGCCGCGCGCGCGGCGAAGTCAGCGCGCACGCGCTCGCTCCATCTCGTCGTCCCCGAAGCCGGCGCGCGGGCGGGCGCGTCGGTGCGCGCGCTCGCCGAAGGCGCGCACCTCGGGCTCTACGAGAACGGCTTCTACCAGAAGAAGGACGAGGGCGAAGCGCCGCGGCTCGAACGCCTGACGCTCGTGGGCTTAGGCGCGGCCGGCGGATTCGCGGAGGAGTTGGAGCGCGCGCGCGTCGTCGCCGAGTCGGCGAACTGGGCGCGCTCGCTCGCGGACGAGCCGGGGTTGAGCCTGCCGCCGGTTGAGTTCGCGCGGCGCGCGGCCGAGATGGCCGGCGAGACGGGGCTGACCGTCGAGTCGCTCGGGGTCGAAGAGATTCGCGCGCGCGGGATGGGCGGGCTGGCGGGCGTCGGCCAGGGGTCGGACGAGGAGCCCGCGCTCATCGTCCTGCGCTACGAGCCCGAGGGCGCGGGCGCCGAAGACGAGCTGTGGGCCTTCGTCGGCAAAGGCATCACGTTCGACACGGGCGGCATCTCCATCAAGCACGGCCTCGACATGTACGAGATGAAGTCCGACATGGCGGGCGGCGCGGCCGCGCTCGGCGCGCTGCGCGCCGCCGCGCTGCTCGGGGCGAGACGCCGCCTCGTCGCCGTCGTTCCCGCGGCCGAGAACATGCCGTCGGGCAAGTCCATCAAGCCGGGCGACATCGTCCGCACCTTCGCCGGCATGACCGTCGAGTGCGTGGACACGGACGCCGAAGGCCGGCTCGTCCTCGTCGACGGCATCGCCTACGCCAAGCACCTCGGCGCGACGCGCATCGTTGACCTGGCGACGCTCACGGGCTCCATCATCATCGCGCTCGGCTCGCACCGCACCGGGCTCTTCTCGAACGACGACGAGTGGGCGGGGCGCGTGCTCGCCGCCTCCGAGCGCGCGGGCGAGCCGGCGTGGCGGATGCCCGTCTCCGACGACTACAAGAAAAGAATCGAGAGCATGATCGCCGACTTCAAGAACTACGGCGGCAAGCCCGACGCGACGGCCGCCGCGCTGCTGCTCTCGAAGTTCGCCGGCGACACGCCCTGGGTTCACCTTGACATCGCCGGCACGGCCTGGCACGACTCGGCCACCTCTTACGCGCCGAAGGGCGCGAGCGGCACCGGCGTCCGCACGCTGGTCGAGCTGGCCGCGGCCGAGTAGGGAACCGGGGAACGTGTCGCGGGCCGCGAGCGGCGGAAGGCTCGGACGGTAGGCGACGGCACCGATGGCTTTCGACGAGACAGTTTTCCTGACGGGCTTCCCCGGCTTCATCGCCGGGCGGCTGGTCGAACGCCTCGCGCGCGAAGGCGCGCGCTTCCAACTGCTCGTCCAGCCCGAGTTCGCCGGGCGTGCGCGCCGGGAGGTCGCGCGCATCGCGCTTGAGACGGGCGCGCCCGAGGGAAACTTCCGCCTGATGGAGGGCGACATCACGCGCGAAGACCTCGGCCTGTCCGCGCCGGATTTGGAAGAGGCGCGCGGCGGGGCGACCGTCGTCTTCCACCTCGCCGCCGTCTACGACCTGGCCGTCGGCCGCGAGTTAGGCTTCCGCGTCAACGTCGAGGGCACGCGCAACGTCAACCGCTTCGCTCGCTCCCTGCCCAGGCTCGGGCGTTACCACTACGTCTCGACCTGCTACGTGGCCGGGCGGCGGACGGGCGTCATCCTCGAAAGCGAGCTGCGGCACGAGGCGGGCTTCCGCAACAACTACGAGGAGACGAAGTACCTCGCCGAGCTGGAGGTGGACGCGCTCAAGGGTGAGCTGCCGGTGACCATACACCGCCCGTCGGTCGTCTGCGGCGACTCGCGCACGGGCGAGACGGCGAAGTACGACGGCGTCTACTACCTCATCCAATACCTGCGCATGTCGCCGCGCGCGCTCTCGCTCGCCAACATCGGCAACAGCGAGGTGCGCCTCAACGTCGTCCCCGTCGATTACGTCGTCGAGGCGATGGCCGCGCTCGCGCGCGACGAGCGCGCGGCCGGCGAGACCGTGCAGATAGCAGACCCCGAGCCGCTCACGACCGAGGAGCTGTTCGACGTCATCTCGCGCAACCTCGCCGGGCGCGAGTCGCTCCTGACGGTGCCCGCGCCGCTCGTGCGCACGACGCTCAACATCCCGCTCAACGAGAAGGTGACGGGGCTGCCGCGCGTCGGCGTCCCCTACTTCTTCCTCAAGCAGACCTACGACACCGCGCGCGCCACGGCGCTGCTCGAATCGCGCGGCGTGCGCTGCCCGCGCTTCCCCGAGTACGTCCCCGCCCTCCTCGACTTCGTCGAGCGCCACCCGAAGCTTTAGTGGTCGGCGGAAGGTTGTTTATTCCCCTACTTGACAGCCGGGCTGTTTAGAATTATTCTAATTCCACTTCAACGCAGGAAAAATTATGGCGGGTAAGGGAGATCAGGGTGGCGGCCGGGACGGGCTGACCCCGCAGCGGCGGGCCGTGCTCCGCGTGGTCACGGAGTCGCCGGAGCACCCGACGGCGAACGAGATATTCGAGGCGGCGCGAAAGAGCCTGCCCTCGATCAGCTTCGCCACCGTCTACAACTCCCTGAAGTACCTGAAGGAGGCGGGGCTCGTGCGCGAAATCCACTTCGGCAAGGGTTCGAGCCGCTACGACAGCGAGACCGCGCGCCACGACCACGCCGTCTGCTCGCGCTGCAACAAGCTCGTCGACTTCGACCTCGCCGAGACGCCGCAGCTCATCCGCGCCGCCGCCCGACGCTCGCGCTTCAAGCCCGAGTCGATTCACCTGACGCTCGTCGGGCTCTGCCCGGACTGTCAGGGCAAGGGCTGACAGGCCGGCGCGAAAATTTTTACGCGGGCGCGCCGGCACGAAAGCCGCGCCCGCCGTGACGGGGCTCTTTTTCAAACACCAACGGAGGAATCGAAAAACACTATGCCTGAAGCAAAAGTCGGACAGCAGGCTCCTGACTTCGACATGCCCTCGACCAAGAACATCGAGAAGCTGAACGAGAACGTCAAGCTCTCGGACTACAGCGGCCAGTGGCTCGTGCTGCTCTTCTACCCGCTCGACTTCACCTTCGTCTGCCCGACGGAGCTGACCAGTTTTAGCGACCGCTACGACGACTTCGAGGGCATCGGCGCGGCCGTCATCGGCGTCTCGACCGACTCCGTGCACTCGCACCGCGCGTGGCTCAAGACGGGGCGCGACAAGGGCGGCGTCGAGGGGCTGCGCTACCCGCTCGCGTCCGACATCACGAAGTCCGTGGCGCGCGACTACGGCGTGCTCATCGAGGACAAGGGCGTCGCGCTGCGCGGCCTCTTCGTCATCGACCCCGAGGGCACGCTGCGCTACGCGGTCGTCCACGACCTCAACGTCGGGCGCTCGGCCGACGAGACGCTGCGCGTCATCCAGGCGCTCCAGACCGGCGGGCTCTGCCAGGCCGACTGGCGTCCGGGTCAGGAGACGCTCAAGGTCTGAAGAAGCGATGAGTGATGAGTGATGAGTGATAAGAATCGGTAGGGGAAAGCGTCAGCTCTTTCTTATCACTCATCACTCATCACTCTTTTACAGGGAGTCCGCCATGCCAATGAGAATCGGGACGGAGATGCCTTCGCTGGAGGGCGCGACCGAGTGGTTCAACGCGACGGGCGCGGCCGCCGCCGAGCAGGCGAAGGGGCACCCCACGCTCGTACACTTCTGGTCGGTGAGCTGCGGGACGTGCAAGGAGAATCTGCCGCGCGTGGCGGAGTGGCGCGAGCGGCGCGCGGCCGAGGGGTTGCGCGTCGTCGCCGTCCACATGCCGCGCTACGAGGCGGACACCGACGCGGAGGCCGTGCGCGAGGCGGTCGCCACCTACCAGATCACGGAGCCGTGCGCCGTAGACAACCAGCACGCTCTGCGCGACGCCTTCCAGAACGAACAGGGGTACGTGCCCGCTTACTACCTCTTCGACGCAGAGGGCAAGCTGCGCTGCTTCGCGGCCGGCGAGTTCGGGCTGAAGGTGTTGGGGCCGGCGCTCGAACGCGTGCTGGCGGCGAACAAGGCCGCGGCGGGCTGAGAGTAGTAAAAAAAACTTAACCGCGCAGGGACGGGGCACGGCTTAAATAACGTTAAGCCGTGCCCCGTCCCTGCGCGGTT
>DASWNR010000388.1:0-8665 GCA_036399155.1 Pyrinomonadaceae bacterium | reverse complement strand
GAACATGAGCACGAACGGAAACGGCAGCAAAGACAGCGGCGAGGAGCTCCTGAAGAAGGGCGTGAACGAGACGAGCGTGGCCGGCATCGGCGGGAACGTGGCGGGGCAGGGGCCGGCCCCCGAGAGCGAGCCCGGCTCGGTCGTGGCCGGGAAGCCCGCGCCGCCGCCGGGCAAGCTGACCAAGGCCGACTTCTCCTCCGACCAGGAGGTGCGCTGGTGCCCGGGCTGCGGCGACTACGCCATCCTCAACAGCATCCAGAAGGTGATGCCCGACCTCGGCATCCCGCGCGAGAAGATCGTCTTCGTCTCGGGGATAGGCTGCTCGTCGCGCTTCCCCTACTACATGAACACCTACGGCTTCCACACGATCCACGGGCGCGCGCCGGCGCTCGCGACCGGCATCAAGGCGTCGAACCCGGAGCTTTCGGTGTGGGTCGTGACGGGCGACGGCGACGGCCTCTCCATCGGGGGCAACCACTTCATGCACTCGCTCAGGCGCAACCTCGACCTCAACATCATCCTCTTCAACAACCGCATCTACGGGCTGACGAAGGGGCAGTACTCGCCGACCAGTGAGTTCGGCAAGAAGACCAAGTCCACGCCGATGGGCGTCATCGACTACCCCGTCACCCCGCTCTCGCTGGCGATCGCGTCCGAGGCGACCTTCGTCTCGCGCGCCATCGACATCGACGTGAAACACCTCTCGTCGATGGTCGAGTCGGCGGCGAAGCACAAGGGCGTCAGCTTCGTCGAGGTCTACCAGAACTGCAACATCTTCAACGACGGCGCGTTCGACCACTTCACCGAGCGCTCGGTCCGCTCCGACCGCGTGCTCTACCTTGAGCACGGCAAGCCGATGGTCTTCGGCAAGAACCGCGACCGCGGCATCCGCATGAACGGCACGCGCCCCGAGGTCATCGAGTTGGGCTCGGAGACGGGCCTCAACGAGAACGACTGCCTCGTCCACGACGCGAACATCGAAGACCCGTCGGTCGCCTTCATGCTCGCGCGCATGGAGCAGCCCGACTTCCCGCAGCCGGTCGGCATCTTCCGCGACGTGCGGCGCGAGACCTACGAGGACATGATGGCGCAGCAGATCGAGGAGTCGGTCGCACGCCAGGGGCGCGGCCAGCTCCACAAACTCATCCACAGCGGCGACATGTGGGTGGTCGAATAGGCGTAACCGTTCGCCGCCCCGGAACGTCCTCCACTTCAGAAAAGGCCGCGCGCCCCTCCGAGGCCCCGGGGGCGCGCGTGGTAAAGGCTCTCCCACACACCGAAAGGAAGAGCGCCATGAGAAGAGAGTTTAACGCCCGCCTCACGGCGGCGCTGGCCTTCGTGTTCCTCCTCGGGGCCCCGCACGCTGCCGAAGCGCAGACGACCCCGCAGCCCTTCGCCTTCCGCCAGGGGCAGTCCGTCTACATCGTCGCCTTCACGCGGACGCTCATCACCGTCGGCTCCGACTCGGAGGGCAACGGCGGCATCTACCGCGACTACTTCGACTTCCAGCTCGACGCCGAGAAGGAGGTGCGCGAGGCGTTCGAGAAGTGGCGCTTCTTCCGCGTCGCCGAAAAGCCGAGCGAGGCCGACTTCGTCTTCCTCGTCAACTTCCACGGCAGCGCCATGGAGGGGCTCGCCATCCCGTTCCCCGCCTACGAACGACACTTCAAGGAGAAGTTCGACCTCGACGCGCTGCGCGACGCCTCCTTCGGCCGCGCCATCGCCGGCCCGCTCAAGCTCCCGACCCTCGGACGCCTCTCCGACCGCCTCGTCAAAGACTTCCGCGAGAAGATCGGCACGGCCCCCGTCAGGAAGTGACCCCGCCCGCCGCGCGGCCCGCACGGCGCGCGGCCCCGGGAATTACTAAAAAGGCGCGCCCGGAACACGGCCGGGCGCGCCTTTCCGTTTACCGAAGCCCGCGCCCGAAACATTCCGAGACGCCTCTCTTTGACAAAGCGTGCCCGCGGGTCTTAGTTTGAATGTAAGTCAGTCATTCATAACTTACTCGAAGGGAAAGCGGTCAGCATTCATGGCTAAGTCCGGTCACAAGGGAATCAGTCGCATAGACAGCGAGCAGAAGAAGATGCACGGCTGGTACGTGCGCGTCAGACTCAACAACGAGACGAGGGCGAAGTTCGTCACCGACCGCCAGCACGGCGGCAGGGAGGAGGCGCTCGCGGCGGCCGTCGTCGTCCGCGACGAGCTTGAGCGCGAGCTGGGCAAGCCGCGGACAGACTGGGTGGTCGTCGGCCACAACCCGCGCAACCGCGGCGGCGTCGCGGGCGTGCGCCGCGCGGTCAAGAAGTACAAGGGCAAGGACGGCAAGGTCTACGAGAACGAGGTCTACGAGGTCTCCTGGAACGCCGGCCGCGAGAAGAAGGGGCGCACCAGCGTCTCGATCAGGAAGTACGGCGAGGCGCGCGCGTTCCGCATGGCCTGCGCCATCCGCCGCGAGAAGGAGCGGCAGATGTACGGCGAGCCGGTCGCGGCCAAGTGGGCCGGCGCGCTCTCGAAGGTCTGCGCCGCCTGACCGAAGTCGGGGGCGTGACGAACCGGGGGACTCTGCTCGAATCATAGGAATACGACCCGGCCGGCGGCTGAGACGCGCGGCCGGGCGTCGCGCGCGCGCGGCCGAAAGTCGAAAGCCGACGGCGACGACCCGGAGCCCATGGCGGACAGGACGGGCGACTGCTACATAGATATCTGGCGCGACGCGGACTTTCGCGGCGAGACGCTGCGCATCCGCGGGCCGGCCGAGTACCCGATGCTCGCCTTGGACGCGGGGTCGTGGGGCGACGACATCGGGAGTCTGCGCGTCGGCCCGAACGCCTTCGTCATGGCCTTCCGCCGGCGCGACTTTCAGGACGAACTCATCACCTTCGGCCCCAACGACGAGGTCGCCGACCTCGGCCAGTTCAAGTTCGACGACGACATCGAGTCCGTGAGGGTCATCGACTCGCTCAAGATTTTCGAGCGCGTCGAATACAACGCCGCGCACGGGCACGCCGCGCAGGAGACCGCTCCCGAAGAGCGCCCCGCCGGCCGCGCGCCCGCCAACCAGCACAAGGGCCGACGACGCCCGGGCCGGAAGAGTTAGAGAGACTCACGGCCGCGCGCCCTTCCGCCCGCCTTCCGAAAAAGCTTTGAGCCCGGGCGCCTCGCGGGGATAATAAGCGAACTTCCCGCGGGGCGTGGCGTGATATTTTCCGTCCCGGAACTCTCAGGCAAAGGACTCCGCCGATGAACAAGCGTGCAAGCCTCTTCCGCGGCGCGGTTTGTGCCGTGGCGCTCGTCTGCGCCGCCGACGCGTCCGCACAGACCGACGAGCGCCGCACGGCGGGCGCGCAGACGCAGGAGCAGCCGGCCGGCGCCCCGCCGCTCGCCGACCCGGTGGCGAACGAGATCAACCTCCTGCGCAAGTCTCTGCAAACCCTTAACACTCGCCTGCGCGACATCAGCGAGAAGATGTTCGGGCCGGACGCGCCGACAAAGCCGGGCGAGGGGGCCGACGACAGGCAGAAGCGCATCGCGCAGAACCTCGACCTGCTGAGCCGCACCGAGCAGCGCGCCGAGACGCTGCGCAAACAGCTCATCGAGCTGACCGAGAAGGAGACCGCCTTCAGGACGCGCATGATGCAGATAGACGAGGACATGCGCCCCGACAGCATCGACCGCTCTGTGATGATGGTCGGCTCGCTCGGCTCGACGCGCACGTCGGAGATGCGCGACACGCGGCGGCGCGTCCTCGACAACGAGCGGCGCGGCGTCGAGAGCCTGCTCAACCAGACCTCGCAGAGCCGCGCGCGGCTCGAAGAGGACGTGCGCCAGGCCGACGCGCTCGTCGCCCGTCTACGCATGCGCCTGCTCCCGCTCATCGAGAAAGAGATAGACAAGATAAACCCCGCGCAGCAGTAGCACGGTGGGCTTTAAACTTCGCGCCCGCGCATTAATTTCAGCGCCCCGCCCGGGTTTTCGTACCGAGGCGGGGCGTAAATTTTCGGGGCGTACGACCCCGGGTTGATGATCGCGTTTCGGCGCGTCCGGAACTCGCCTTCGGTGGGCGACACGGTGCTCAAAATCCGCGAGGTCAGGTTCGACGTGCCCGTCCCCGAAGACGTTTTCCGGCGGAAAACCGCGGCGAAATAAAAAAGACCGCCTGTCTCGAACTCGTCACGCGAGCGCAATATGATTGCAACCAAGGGGCGCGCGCCCGGGGCTATTATGTACTCACCTAACGGGCGTTCCTTCTGAGAACGAGTGAAACTTTGGGGCAGGCCACGCGAGTGGCCATCGGGGTCGGGCTTGGGGGAGTCCGACCCCATTCTTTTTTTTGTCGGGACGCGGAAAAAATTTAAGAGCCCCGGGAGGGCGAAGCCATCTTGCTTCGCCCTCCCGGGGCTCTCGTTCGTCCGGGCGGCCGTTGCCGGGGCCGGCGTCCCTAGCTTCCCGACTTAGGTGACTTGTCGCAGTTCGAGTTCACCCACTTCTCACAGTCGCGCTGGCTCGCGGGGCCGAAGACCTGCCTGTAGATGTCCGGGTAGATGGCGTCGTGCGGAATCACCTTGCAGCCCTCGTACTTTTTGGCTTCTTCCAGCGTCGTCGAGATGACGATGTAGCCCCTCTCCCTGTCGTCGGACTTGTCGGCCATGAGGTTCCTCCTTCCGATGTTCGAGCGATTGAAGTAAGGCCCGCGTGCGGCGCGCGCACGCGGGCCGGGTGGCGGTCAGGTTCCCCCGTGCTCGATAAAACTCTCGGTCACTTCCTCGCCTTGCGCGCCGCCCCCGTTCCCTTCGACGCCGCCTTCTGGCGCGCCTTGAACTCCGCCTCGCCGCCGGACTCGCCCTGTTTGACGCCTGTGGGGATGGCCGCCGGGACCGAGGGCGTGTTGTCGCGCGGGGTCTCGCCGCGCGTGCCTACGGTTTGCGAAGAGTCGTCGGCGAAGAACTCGTTGGCGGACTTGCGGCGGCCCCGCAGCGCGGGCGTCTCGGCCTGCGCCTCGTCGATTTTGGAGGACTTGCTCCGCTCGTCGCCCATCTGCTGCCCGCGCCGCCGCTCGGCGATGCCGGCCTTGGCCTGCGTCTTTTTGCTCGTCGCCATTCGCTCGCCCCTCTCCTACAGGTGAAGTCCTCTTCAGCGCCCCCGCGCGCGCACGGGCTCGGGCTCGGGCAGCGCCTGCTTCTGCTGCTGCGCGGCGCGCGCCTCCTCGGCCTGCGGGTCTGCGGGCGGCGGCGGCTGCGCGACCAGTTTTTCGAGCGTCTGGTCGAGCGCCTCGCCGATGCGCGAGACGAAGACCATCTCAAGCTCCCCCCGCACGTCCTTGGGGATGTCCTCGGTGTCGGGCTCGTTGCGCGCCGGCAGCACGACGCGGCGCAGCCCCGCGCGGTGCGCCGCGAGCACCTTCTCCTTGACGCCGCCGACGGGGAAGACCAGCCCCGAGAGCGTTATCTCGCCCGTCATCGCCGTGTCGTTGCGCACGCGCCGGCCCGTCATCAGTGAGGCGAAGGCCGACGTGATGGCGACGCCCGCCGAAGGGCCGTCCTTCGGGATGGCGCCGGCCGGGACGTGCACGTGCATGCCGTAGTTCTTGAACATCTGCGGGTCGAGCCCGAACTCCGAGCCGTGCGACCAGAGGTACGAGCGCGCGGCGCGCGCCGACTCCTGCATCACCTCGCCGAGCTGCCCCGTCAGTTGCAGGCCACTGCTTCCCGGCAGCAGCGTCGCCTCGATGAAGAGTAGCTGGCCGCCCGTCTCCGTCCAGGCCATGCCGGTCGCGACGCCCGTCGGCAGCTCCTTGCGCGCCTCCTCCGGGTAGAAGCGCGGCGCGCCGAGCAGGTCTTTAACGTCGTCGGCGTCCACGCGAATCCGCTCGACCTCGCCCTCGGCGATGCGCAGCGCGGCCTTGCGCGCGACGCGACCGACCGTGCGTTCGAGCTGGCGCACGCCCGCCTCGCGCGTGTAGCGCGCACTGATGAGCGAGATCGCCGCGTCCGTGATTTCGAGCCGCCCCTCGTCGAGCCCGTTCTCGCGCGCCTGGCGCGGGACGAGGTAGCGCCGCGCGATGTGCAGCTTCTCCTGGTCGCTGTAGCCCGCGAGCCCGATGATCTCCATGCGGTCGCGCAGGGGGCTCGGGATGGGCGCGAGCTGGTTCGCCGTCGCGATGAAGAAGACCTTCGAGAGGTCGAACGGCAAGTCGAGGTAGTGGTCGCGGAACGTGTGGTTCTGCTGCGGGTCCAGAATCTCAAGCAGCGCCGAGGCCGGGTCGCCGCGGAAGTCGTTCCCGAGCTTGTCTATCTCGTCGAGCATCATCACGGGGTTGTTGACGCCCGAGCGGCGCAGCGCCTGGACGATGCGGCCGGGCATCGCGCCGATGTATGTGCGGCGGTGGCCTCGCAGCTCGGCCTCGTCGCGCACGCCGCCCAAAGAGAGCCGCTCGAACTTCCGGCCGAGCGCGCGCGCCACCGACATCCCCAGGGAAGTCTTGCCGACGCCCGGCGGGCCGACGAAGCAGAGAATCGGGCTCTTCGAGTCGCGCCGGAGTTTGACGACGGCGAGGAATTCGAGGATGCGCTCCTTAATCTCTTCGAGGCCGTAGTGGTCTTCGTCGAGGACGGCGCGCGCCGCCGTCAGGTCGAGCCTGTCTTCGGACGACTTGTTCCACGGCAGCTCGATGATGTACTCAAGCCACGTGCGTATGACGTGGTAGTCGGGCGCGGCCTGCGGCAGCCGCTCTAGGCGGCGCAGCTCGCGGTCGGCCTCCTTGCGAACCTCTTCGGGCAGGTCGGCCTCGCCGAGGCGTTCGCGCAGCATCTCGGCCTCGGCCTCCTCGCCGCCCTCGTCGTCGCCCAGCTCCTTCTGGATGGCCTTCATCTGCTGGCGCAGGAAGTAGTCGCGCTGCGCCTTGGTCATCTCCCCCTGCGCCTCGGCCGCGATCTTCGTGCGCAGCTCCATGATGTCTATCTCGTGCGCGAGCCGGCCGTAGGCGATTTGGAGAAGCTCGTCCACGGTGTCGGCCTGTAGCATCTGCTGCTCCTGCTCGACGCCGAGGTTGAGGATGGAGCCGAGGAAGTAAGCGAGCTGCACGGGGTCGGTCGCGGAGAGCACGGCCGTGCGCACCTCGGGCGGTATCTCCGGCAGCATCGCGAGCGCGCGCTGGACGAGCGCCTGCACGTTGCGCGTCAGCGCCTCGACGGCGTCGGGGTCGCGCACGACGGGCGCGGTCAGGATGCGGACGCGCGCCCGCAGGTGCGGGTCGGTCTGCGTCCAGCGCACGACGCGGACGCGCTCGGTGCCGTGGACGATGAGCTGGAGCCCGTCGGGCGAGCGCATCATGCGCTTGATCATGACGAGCGTGCCGACCTCGTAGAGGTCTGCGGGCGGCGTGGCCTCCGACTCGACCGAGGCGCGGTCTTCGCGCACGGTGACGCAGGCGAGCAGCTTCTCCTCGGTCGAGAGCGCGGCCTCGACGGCCGTCACCGAGCGTGGCCTTCCGGCGGCGAGCGGGATGACGGTGCCCGGGAACATCGTCGTCTGTTGCAAGGGCAGCACGGCGATCTCGAAGACGTCGGACGCGCCGGCCTCCGCGGCCGCGCCCTCGGCGCCGGCGGGCGCGACGTACCCGCCGCCCGTTCCCGCCTCCTTCGACTCGTGGAGCGCGGACTCGGGCGTCGTCTCGGGCGCGGGCGTCTCCGGCGCCGGCGGCTTCGCGGCCTCGGGCTCCTCCTTCGCTTTTCTCGGGGTCTTTTCAGCCATAAGGGATGATTGTCCTCTCCAAGTATGAAGGCAAGTCCACGGGGGGATATCTTTTCAGTCGCACTCTTCCGGGCTGCGCAGGTAGAGGACGAGCAGCCCGTCCTTGTAGCGGCGCTCGACGAGCGCGCCCTCGACGGGGCAGGGGAATCGTATGGTCTTCTCGAAGCGGCTGTAGGTGATTTCGAGCTGGTGGAACGAGACGGACTCGCTCACCGACTCGTCGCGGCGGACGCCGCCGACGCGGAGCGTGTCGCCGGAGATTTCCACCTCCAGCTCGTCGGGCTCGACGCCCGCCAGCTCGACCTTGACGACCCAGCCGCCGCGCGCCTTGTAAACGTCGGCCGCCGGGTACCAGAAGTTCTCCGAGCAGCGCAGCCCGCTCGTCTTCGGCATCATCCGCAGGTAACGCTCGATTGATTTCGCCATGGCAAAAGTACTGACGACTGAGTGCTGGGGACTGAGTGAAGGCGAGTTGTTAACTCAGCCCTCAGCACTCAGTCCTCGGTACTTTCTTAACTAAAAATCCTGTTCCAGAACGACGAGCCGCTTGAGATCTCTTCGAGCGCCTCGCCCAATTCGCGGTCGGCCTCTGTTTCGAGCGCGATGTCGGCCATCGAGATGATGCCGCGCAGGTTACCCTCGCGGTCGACGACGGGGAGGCGGCGCACCTGCTTGTCGCCCATCCGCCGGATGGCCTCGATGACGCGGTCGTTGGGGCGGACGGCGTGCAGCTCCTTCGTCATCACCTCTTCGGCGCGCGTCGCGTGGCAGTCGCGCCCCTCTGCGATGGCGCGGACGACGATGTCGCGGTCGGTGATGAGCCCGACGAGGCGGCCGTGGGTGTTGGTGCGCGCGGGCACGCGCTGGATTTCGGTGACTGAGTCGGAGCTGGTCTCGCCCTGCTCGACGACGGGGA
>DASWNR010000387.1:0-4220 GCA_036399155.1 Pyrinomonadaceae bacterium | reverse complement strand
CCTGCGCGTTCGCATCGCCGTCGGACGCACGCTCCCAGACGCCACAGACGACTCCCGCCGAGCCGGAGTCGGTCTCGACCGCCGCCCCCGAACAGTCTCCCGCCGCGGCCGAGACGGACGCCGCGCAGAAGCGCCTCGCGCGCGCCCGCGCGCTCGCGGCCATCGGCAAGCTCGCGGCAGCCGCGGCCGACCTTGAGAGCCTGCGCGCCACGTCGAAGGACGAGTCCGTGCGCGACGTGGCGCGCGTCCTGCTGATGGCCATCCTCGTCGAGATGCCGGACTATTCGCGCGCGCTGTCGCTCCTGGACGAGTCGTTCCGCGCGCGCGCCGCGGGGCAGGCCGGCGACGCCGCGACCCACGGCTACTTCGCCATCGCGGGTCAGATGGTCAACGCCGTCCGCACGCACCTCGAACGCTACCGCGCCTTCGGCGTCAACGTCGCCGACGCGTCGGAGCTGCCGCCCGAGGCCGCCTCGGACGTCGAACAGCTACGCGGGCTCCTCGACCGCGTCGTCGAGCAGGCGAGGGCGCTCCACGCAGAACAGTTGAAGGGCTCGGCCGACGGCTCGAAGGGGCTGGACGCGGCCGCCCTGCTCGAAGACGCGGCGACCGTTCGGATGCGCATCGCGCGCCACGACCGGGATCGCGCGCGCTGGCAGGCGGAGGTGTCCGAGGCGCGCCAGCACCTCTTCTCCTCCGAGATGCGCATCGCAAGCATCAGCCAGCCGCCCGTCGCGCGCGCCACCCCCGCGCCGTCCGCCGCCGCCACGGCCGCAAGGCCCTCCGCGACCGACAACAGGTCGGCGCAGCCGCCGCGCGCCGAGCCGAAGACTGCCGCGCCCACGAACACGCAGGCAAACACGCAGCCGGCCGCGCCCGCCGCTCAGCCTCCCGCTTCGGGCGGGACAGCCGCCGCCGAGGGCGTCACTCCGGTCTCGGTCGGCTCGTTGCTCGGCAAGGCCCGGCAGCGCGTAACGCCCTCCTACCCGCAGATCGCGCGCGCCGCCCGCGTCACGGGGAACGTCACCGTCTACCTCGTCGTCAACGAGAAGGGCGAGGTCGAGTCGGTGCAGCGCGCATTGGGCCCGCCGCAGTTGCAGCAGGCCGCCGTCGACGCCGCGCGCCGCTTCAAATTCAACCCCACGGAAGTTGACGGCCGCGCCGTACGCGTCAGCGGCTATCTGAGCTTCAACTTCGCCGCCTGACCTGAAAATTTTCTCCGCTAAAAAAGAGAGGCGCGGGCCGCCGGGGCCCGCGCCTCTCTTTTCATCCCCGCCGCCGTCGGCTCAGTCCCGCCCGCGCCCCGCGGCCTTCGACCTGCCGAGCCGGACGACCGCGCGCGTCTCGCGTACGGGCGCGTCCACGTCGCCGCACTTGCCGCAGCCGGTCTCGCAGGAGCCGCCGCCGCCTTTGGCCACGCGGAAGGAGCGCAGCCGCGCGAACGCCCGTCGCGCGACGTAAACGAGCGCGCCCGAGACGATGAGGGCGACCGCGATTGTCTGCCAGTCGAAACTCATAAAACCCTAACCCAGACCCAGCAGCCGCCCGCCCTGGTACGTGACGAAGGAGGCGGCGTAGGCGATGACGAGCATGTAGGCCACCATGAAGAGCGGCCAGCGCCACGAGTTCGTCTCGCGCCGGACGATGGCGACCGTGGACATGCACTGGCACGCGAGCACGAAGAAGACCATCATCGAGACGGCGACGAGCGGCGTCCACGCCGGGCTCCCGTCCGGCCGCTTCGCGTCGCGCACGGCCTCGATGAGCGACGGCGACTCTGCGTCGGCGTCCTTGCCGACGTTGTAGACGATGGAGAGCGTCGAGACGAGCACCTCGCGCGCGGCGAACGACGCGACGAGCCCGATGCCCATCTTCCAGTCGAACCCGAGCGGCTCAATGACGGGCTCGATCAGGCGCCCGAGCCGCCCGGCGTAGCTCTGCTGCAACTGCGCGGTCTCGTCGGCCGTGTCGCCCGACTCCTTCGCCGTCCCCGGCGCGGGCTCGCCACGCGACTCCGTCCCCGTCTCGCGCATGGCCTGCACGGCCGCGCCCTCCTCGGCGTCGGGCACAGGCTTCTCCGCCGAGCGCGGGAAGGTCATCAGCGCCCAGAGCAGAATCGAGATGGTCAGGATCACCGTCCCCGCGCGCTTGACGAAGAGCCACGAGCGGTTGCGCATCGTCTGCACGACGTTCAGGAAGTTCGGGACGCGGTAGGGCGGCAGCTCAAGGACGAGCGGCGGCGGCGGCGACTTCAGGATCGTGTGCTTCAGAATCCACGCGACGACGATGGCGACCGCGAGGCCGAGCAGGTACATCGAGAGGATGAGCAGCGCGCCGACCGAGAGGAAGCCGAAGACCTTCACGTCGGAGAAGAAGGCCGCGATCATCAGCGTGTAGACCGGCAGGCGCGCCGAACACGACATGAAGGGCGCGATGAGAATCGTCGCCAGCCTGTCCTTCGGGTTCTCGATGGTGCGCGTCGCCATGATGCCGGGAATCGCGCAGGCGAAGCTCGAAAGGAGCGGCATGAAAGCCTTGCCGTGCAGCCCCACGCCGCGCATCAGCCTGTCCATCAGGAACGCCGCGCGCGACATGTAGCCGCTGTCTTCCAGCAGCGCGATGAAGAAGAAGAGCAGCAGAATCTGCGGCAGGAAGACCAGCACGCCGCCCACGCCCGCGATGACGCCGTCAACGAGTAAGTCCGTCAAAAGTCCCGCCGGCATACGCCCCCGCAGGGCCTCGCCGAGCGCGCCGAAGCCCGTGTCGATAAGCTCCATCGGCAGCGTCGCCCACGAGAAGATGGCCTGGAAGACGACGGCCATCACCAGCAGGAGCACGACGGGCCCGAAGAGCCTGTGCGTGACGACGCGGTCTATGCGCTCGGTCGTGCCGGGGCGCTCGCCGCGCGCGCCGCGCACCGCGCCCTCGCTGACCTGCTCGATCCAGCGGTAGCGCGCGGTCAGTGGCTCCTGCCACCAGCGCGAGTCCGCAGTCGAAAGTCGCTCGCGCGCCTCCTCGACGGCCGCGCGCCGCTCGGGGTCTTCGGGCAGCACCTCGGAGTAGAGGTCGCGGAGCGCCTCCTCGCGGCTCGCCGCCCCCGCCGCGTAGAGCCGCCTGACCTCCTCCTCGGCGCGCGCCGACAGACGCCACTTCGACGACGGCGCGCGCGTGCCGACCGCCTCGACGACGGCGCGCGCCAGCTCATCCAGTCCCCGCCTAAGCTTCGCCGTGACGGCCACGACGGGGACGCCGAGCGCGCGGCCGAGCCTGTCGGCATCCACTTCGAGTTTGGCGCGCTCCGCGAGGTCAACCATCGAGAGCGCGATGACGACGGGGCGTCCGGCTTCGAGGAGCTGCGTGACGAGGTAGAGGTTGCGTTCGAGGTTGGTGGCGTCGACGACGGCGACGATGACGTCGGGCTCGGGCACGCCCTCGACGCGCCCCGTGAGCAGGTCGCGGGCGATCTCTTCGTCGATTGACGCGGCTTCGAGGCTGTAGAGGCCGGGGAGGTCTACGAGGCGCGCGGTGGGCAGTCCGTCGCCGAGCGACCAGACACCCTCCTTGCGCTCGACCGTGACGCCGGGGTAGTTGGCGACCCTCTGGCGGAGCCCCGTCAGCGCGTTAAAGATGCTGGTCTTACCCGCGTTCGGGTTGCCGGCCAGGGCGACGACCAACTGCCTGGCCTCGGCTCCCGCGCCGTCCCGGGCGTGCGAATCTGTCCGCGGGGGGGATTCGAGGATACTGCTCATCGGGGAAGTGGTGAGTGACGGGTGACGGGTGACGAGATGCGGATTTTCTTATCACACATCACTCGTCACTACGGAGATGGTTTGGGCCTCGCTGCGGCGCAGCGCCAGGTGGTAGTTGCGGACGCGGACTTCGAGCGGGTCGCCGAGCGGCGCGGCCTTGATGACGCGGACGGGCGCGCCGGGGACGACGCCCATCTCCATCAGTCGGCGCGCCAACGCGCCCTCGCCGCGCACCGCGTGGACGCGCGCCTGCACGCCCGCGTCAAGGCTGTCGAGCGAGACGGCCGCCGGGGCGAAGCCTTCGGCGCGCTTCGGGAGTTCGTCCCCCTGTTTCGGTGCTGTGTAGGCGAGACTCATAAGCCTTCTGACGATGACGACGGGTTCAGGATAAAGGCGACGCCCTTAAAGAGCCGCCGGCGACGCCACGGAGAACTATACTCCTGTTGAAAATAAATTTCAATTTCATCTGGG
>DASWNR010000386.1:0-7675 GCA_036399155.1 Pyrinomonadaceae bacterium | reverse complement strand
CCTCTGGCAGCGCGGCGGGGCGGACATGCTCCGCCGGGACTTCTTCCGCCCGGCGCTGCACGAGTTCACGACCGACAAGTTCATGGAGGACTTTCTCGCCGCCGCGGGCTCCCCCGCCCCGAAGCCGTTCCGCGACACGCTGGCCAAGGCGCCCGCCGGCCGCGCCACGCTCAAGTTCTTCCAGCCCGTCCATGGCAACTTCTACCTCACGTCGGCCTCGCTCTGCTGCCACGTCCCAGGCTTCCCCGACCGCGAGGTCACGCCGGGCGAGGGCGAGAGCGTCTTCTTCGTCCTGCGCAAAAAGATCGAGGGCGTCGAGTACGCGTGGAACGCTTCGGAGACCAGACGCGGCTGGCAGTCGCTCGGCGCGAAGCCGCGCGAGATTCCCGCCGAGGAGGAGCGCCTGCCGCTCTTTCAGGCGCAGACCGGCCCGGGCCGCCAGCTCTTCTTCGGCTACGTCCCCGTCGCCAGCCAGGACACGTACGCGGCGGCCGTCACCGACCAGCTACCCGCCAAGTACAGGGAAGACCCGCGGCTCCAGGAGCTGGACGCGCGCTTCATCGTGCCGCTCTCCGACGCGAGGGTTTCACTCTTCAGGGCCAACACGGTCACGGCCCCGGCCGACACGCAGCTCCGCATCTCGGTCTACCTGCTGCTCGACCTCTGGGAGTACTTCGACCTCTACCTGCCCGAGGTGGCGGCGGCTCTGCGCGACGGCACGACCTCACAGCTCGCGGGCGACGCGGGGGCGCTGGCCGACTACCTCAAGGCGAAGCTCTTCGCCGGCACCACGCTCACGATGGCCGCCGCGCTCTCGAAGGTGGCGAACGACCGCGACGAGCTGAACCGGCCGGGCGACAGCGACCTCGCGGCGCTCGGCTACACGAACAGCTACAACATGAACGCCCACGCGCTCGTCCCGCTCGGCGGCCTGCGGACGAAGACGGGCGCGGCGCTCGCCGAGTCGCCCGAGACAAAGCCGGCCCCCGTCGGCCTGCCGAAGTTCTCGGCCGAGGCGGGCGACCAGTACGTGCTCCGCTACGTCTACGAGCGCGCGCGGTGCGACCCGCCGCACCGCTACGTCAGCCGGCCGACGCTCCCCTTCGAGCTGGCGCCCTTCTTCGACCCCGAGGCGCCGGGGCGCAACATACGCATCGGGCTGCCCGTGGACATCTCCATCGCGGGACTCAGGAAGTTCAAGAAGAACGTCGGCTTCATGATGTCGAAGGAGCTGAACGAGAAGGTCGAGGAGCTGAGGGGCAAGGAGAAGGACACGCTCGACAACGACGTGAGCACGTCGAACCTCGGCATCGACATCGGGTGGATCTGCTCGTTCTCGCTGCCCATCATCACGCTCTGCGCCTTCATCCTGCTGATGATCATCGTCATCGTGCTCAACCTCGTCTTCTGGTGGATTCCGCTCCTGAAGATTTGCTTCCCCATCCCGCTCATCGCGAAGAAGTGAGGCGGGCCGGCCGCCCCGGAACGAAGTGACGAAGTCATGCGAAGGCAGAACATTTTCGGACAGGGCTTGAGCTTCCCGCCGCGCGTCGGCGCGGACGGCCGCCTCGCGTGGTCGGAGGGCGAGGAGAACGTGCGCGAGTCCATCCGCGTCATCCTCCTCACCGAGCCGGCCGAGCGGCTGATGCGCGAGGAGTTCGGCTGCGGACTCCGCCGCTTCCTCTTCGAGCCGAACACGGTCACGACCCGCACGCTCATCCGCGAGGCGGTCGGGAACGCCATCGAGGCGCGCGAGCCGCGCGTGCGCGTCGAGCAGGTGACGGTCGAGGCCGACGCGGATGACCCGCGCCTCGTCGCCGTCGAGATTCACTTCCGCCTCGTCGCCACGCAGGCCGTCGGCAGCCTCGGCGTGACGCTGCAACTGGAGGGCTAAAGGGATGCCTCTGCAACTCCCCGTACTCGACAACCGCAACTTCGAGCAGCTCCTCACCGAGGCGAAGCGCCGCATCCCCGTCTACACGCCCGAGTGGACGAACTTCGAGGTAGACAGTGACCCCGGCATCACCATCGTCCAGCTCTTCGCCTTCCTCACCGAAAACCTGCTCTACCGCGCCGACCGCATCCCCGAGCGCAACCGCCTGAAGTTCCTCCAACTGCTCGGCATCCCCTTGCAGCAGGCCGCGCCCGCGCAGGGGATAATCCGCGTCCGCAACGAGCGCGGGCCCGTCGAGCCCCTGCCGCTCGAAGCCGGCATCGTCGTCTCGGCGGGTCAGGTCAACTACATCACGCTCGACCCCGTCAACGTGCTCCCCGTCGAGGCCGCCGCCTACTACAAGCGCAAGGTAAGCTCCGACGACCCGGGCTACGAGGAGTTCAACACCAAGTATCAGGCCGTCAAGGTCGCCATGCTGGCCGCGCTCGAAGCCGAAGAGGACGAGGGCGACGAGGACGAAGTGGACGACGCCGAGGACGGCGAAGAGGGCACGGACGAGTCTTCCGTCCGCCTCGACTTCTACGAGTCCACGCTGATGAGCGAGCCTTCGCCCGGCGCGCCCGACCCGGTGCTCGACCTCTCCAGCGACGAGACGAGCGACCACGCCGTCTACCTCGCGCTGCTCGCGCCCAAAAACGTCACGCCCGAGGCCGCGCGCGAGGCGCTCGCCAACCAGACGCTCTCGGTCGGCATCGTCCCCGCGCTCACGGACGCGAACGTCCCCGCGCTCGTCCCCGTCCGGCTCGGCGCGAAGCGCCTTCCCGTCCCCGCGCTCGTCTACGAGGTGCCCGACCCGACCTCGGCGGGGACGCGCTACGAGCGGCTGCGCGTCGTGCAGGAGCCGGACGTGCTCTCGGAGGTCGGCGTCGTGCAGCTTGAGCTGCCGGGCAAGGAGAAGCTGGCGACGTGGGTGTTCGACGAGCCGATGCAGGAGGGCACGGGCGACTACCCGCCGCGCATCGAGGACGACGAAGTCCGCGCGCGCCTCGTCACGTGGCTCCGCGTCCGCCTGCCCCCCTCGCGCCCCGCCGGCGCTCAGACGCCGGGCGCGGGCGCGAACACCGGAAACACTCTCGGCGCTTCGGGCGCTTCGGGCGCTCCCGGCACCGCCGGCGCGCGGCTCGTCGCGCCGAACCAGCCGACCGCCACCACGCAGGGCAATCAGGGCGCGGCCGTCAACGCGCGCCTGACGTGGCTCGGCGTCAACGGCGCGCGCGTCCGACAGGCCATCCCCATCTTCAACGAGCTTCTGGGGACGGCCAACGGCGAGCCCGACCAGACTTACGTCCTCGCCAACACGCCCGTCATCGAGGACTCCGTGCTGCTCGAAGTGCAGGACATCGACGGCGCCTGGCGGCTCTGGCTCCAGACCGACGACCTGCTCTCGGCGGGCGAGGCGGACGAGGTCTTCACCGTCGATTACGAGTCGGGGCAGGTGCGCTTCGGCGACGGCCACCGCGGCGAGCGCCCGCCCTCGGGCGGCCGCGTCCGAGCCAGCTACCAGTACGGCGGCGGCACGCAGGGCAACGTCGCCATCGGCGCGGTCAAGACCAGCCCCGACGTGCGGCTGCAAGGCGGCTTCAAGATAGACAACCCCATCGCGACGTGGGGCGGCGACACCGGCGAGACGGTCGAGGAGGGCGAGCGCAACATCCCGCTCCACCTGCGCCACCGCGACCGGCTCGTCGTCAAGCAGGACTTCATCGACATCACGCGCCGCACGCCGGGCGTCGATGTCGGCCGCGTCGAGGTGCTGCCGCTCTACAACCCCGACAGGCGTTTGGAGAACGTCGCGGGCGTCGTCTCGCTGATGGTCGTGCCCGCGACCGACACGGCGCGCCCGTTCTGGCCGCTCCCGAACCGCCTGTTCTTAAAGACGGTCTGCGACTACCTCGACGAGCGCCGGCTGGTGACGACCGAGATTTACGTGCGCGGCCCCGAGTACGTCTCGGTCGCGCTCTCGGTGGGGCTTGAGGTGCGCGCCGGCTACTTCCGCGATCAGGTGATTCAGGCCGTGCGCGAGCGCCTGCAACTCTACCTCTCGTCTTTGCCGCCGGGCGGCCCCGAAGAGACTGGCTGGCCGCTCAACAAGCTCCTGCACGAGAAAGACCTCGAAGCCGTGGTGACGCGCGTCGCGGGCGTCGAGTTCGTCAACTCGATGGAGCTGGGCGTCGGCTCCGAGCTGGGGATAGAGAAGAAGCTGCTGAGGGGGCTGCAACTGCCGCGTCTCGACACGCTCGACGTGCGCGAGGGCGAGGCCGAGTCGCTCGCCTCCATCCTCGGCACCGCGCCCGACACGACGCAGGGGCCGACCGTCGTCCCCGTCCCCGTCACGAGGTCGAAGTGTTGACGGGCCGCGCGCGAAGCGAACTCAAGAGAGCCGCACCCGAAGGGGAGCTTTTAGGTGGACGTTAACGGAACACGATTTCACCTGGTCAAGGGTCGCGCCGACTGGCGTCGCTGGGCCGAGGAGCGCCGCGACGACACGGGCGCGCTCCTCACCACAAAGCCGGGCGTCTTCAAGACCGCCGAGTTCGACGCCGAGGCCGGCGTGATGCGTCTGAGGACGCGCCTCGTCGTCTTCGTCAGCGCGCGCGGCGGCGCGGCCTTGCGGCCAAAGCAGAGGCGCGGCGCGGCCGCGGACGCCTTCAAGAACTGGTACTGGATCAGCAGCGACCGCAGCAAAATCTACTGGCGTCCGCTCGGCTCGAACAAGTCGCGCGTCTTCTGGTCGCGCGAATCGTCGGCGCCGGCCTGCGCGCCCACCTCCGACTTCGCGCCGGTCGCCGAAGCAGAGCCGCCGCCGTTCGAGCTGGCCGGACTCGCGGTGACGAGCCACCACTACCTCGTCGTCGGCGACACGGCCTCGCGCGGGCTGCTCGTCTTCGACCTCCACGCGGGCGGCGCGCCCATGCGCCTGCGCTTCCCCGTGGGCGTGCCCTTCGAGCCCTTCGACATGGCGGCCGCGCCGGGGGGCGGCGTCTGGATTCTCGACCGCGCGAACAAGACCTACTGGGGGCTCGACAGAAACTTCTGCGTCCTCTCCGAGGGCGCGAGCCGTTACGAGATAACGCCCGAGGAGGAGGAGGTCTTCCACGTCGAGGGCGGCACGGCCGCCGTCCGGCCCGCGCGACGCTTCCCCAAGGGCTTCCCGCTCCCGGCCGGAGCAGACGAGCCGCTGGCCATCGAGGCGCTGCCCGACGGCAGCGTCTTCATCCTCGACAGCCCGGCCTACGCGCGGCCGGACGTGCAACCGCCGCCGGCCTCGCGCGTCTTCCACATGCGACGCGCAGACCCCCTGAGCGCGCCGCTTGAGCTGTTCGCCCCTTCGGTCGAGACCGTCAACGAGCTGGGCGGCGCGACGGGCACGGGGCTCTCGGTCGTCGGCTACGACTTCGTGTTCCTCCCCTCGGGCGAAGACCCCTCGACGAAGGGGATGAAGGGGACGAAGGGGACGCTCCGCGTCGTCGAGCGCGAGGGCAACCAGTGCGTAGACTTCGACCTCGACCTCTCGGCCTCTCCCAACCCGCCGCGCGTCACGCCCGACTTCCGGCCGATGCACTACTTCGGCTCGCGCGCGCTCGTCGCGCACCGCGGCGAGACCTTCTACGACGTGGTGAGCGGCGACCCTCTGAACGACCGCGCGGTGCGCTGGACGCAGCTACAGGAGATAGACGAGCGTCGCTACACCCCGCGCGCGGTGCTCCTCAGCCCCGTGCTCGACGGGCGCGAGCGCGGCTGCGTCTGGCACCGTCTCATGCTCGACGCCTGCGTCCCGGCCGAGTCTTCAATCGAGGTCTGGACGCGCGCGCACGACGACGAGGCGCTGCTCGAACAGGTCGAGTGGTCGCCCGAGCCTCTGCCCTACCTGCGCGCCGCGGGCCCCGAGCTTCCCTACTTCGACTCGTTCCCGCAGTACGCGACCCTCGCCGAGTTGCCCGAGAACACGGGGACGTGGGAGCTGCTGTTCCAGCGCGCGCGCGGGCGCTTCGCGCAGGTGCGTCTGGTGCTGCGCGGCAACGGGCGCACGACGCCGCACCTGCACTCGCTTCGGGTCTACTACCCGCGCTTCTCCTACCCGCGCAACTACCTGCCGAAGGTCTACCAGGACGACGCGGGCTCGGCCGACTTCCTCGAACGTATGCTGGCGAACGAGGAGGGCTTCTACACGGAGATAGAGGGGCGCGTCTCGGACGTGAGCCTGCTCTTCGACCCGAGGGGCGCGCCGCCCGAGGCTCTGGACTGGCTGGCCGGCTGGGTCGGCATCGTGCTCGACCCGCTCTGGGCCGGGATACAGGGCGCGCGGCAGGAGCGCGCCGCCAACCTGCCCACGGGCTTCCGGCTCAAGCCCTACGACCGCCGCCGCCTCTTCATACGCTACGCGCGCAAGCTCTACGACCGGCGCGGCACGCACGCCGGCATACGCTTCGCGCTGATGCTGCTGCTCGACCCGTGCCTCGAAGTGCTGCTCGCGCGGCTCAAGCGCGCGGCGGCGCGCCCCGAGGAGCCGGCGTCGCTTTCGCTCCTCGAAGAGCTGCGCCGCTACGGGCTGCTCGAACGCTACGGCCGGCCCGAGCCGCCGGGCGTGCCGCGCACGCGCCTCAGGCCCTCGCTCGACGAGTGGGAGTACGAAGACCTGCTCTACGAGTACGTGCTCTCCCCGATGCGCCCGTCGAAGGTGCGCATCGTCGAGCGCTACCGGACGCGCGGCGGCCGCCGCCTTCAGGAGGGCGACGCCTCGGTCGGCGGCGGCGGCGAGGGCAACCCGGCTGCCGCGGAAGCGCCCGACGCCTACGCGCACCAGTTCTCGGTGCTCGTCCCCGAGGAGCTGACGCCCGAGGAGGAGGCGATGACGCGCCGCGTCACGGAGCTTGAGAAGCCCGCGCACACGAGCTTCGACGTGCGGCGCTACTGGGACTTCTTCCGCGTCGGCGAGGGGCGCGTCGGCATCGACACGGTGCTCGGCGAGGAGTCGCGCTTCGTCGAGACCCTCCTCGGCCGCGCTTACCTGGCCGAAGGCTACCTGCGCCCTCCGCACCCGGCGAACACGACCGACCGGCTGGTTTCAGACCGCGACCGACTGGGCGAGAATCGCACGCTCTAAAACCGATTGGAGAGAATCATGCAAGACTGCTGCACTTCCGCCACCTCAGACAACGCGCTCTTGAGCCCGAACAAGCGCGTCAACTACACGTTCGGCATGGTGCTCGGCGTCGACGACTTCCGACAGGAGCAGGAGCACTTCGAGTGGAAGCACCGCCTCAGCAACCTCCTGCTGCACGGCTCCGGCACGGTCTGCGGGCTCGGCGTGACGACGCAGGAGGCGGGCGGCGGGGACGTGGACGTGCGCGTCGCGCCCGGCTACGCCGTCAGCCCGCACGGGCGCTGGGTCTGGGTCGAGCGCGCGTTGTGCGCGCGGCTCGGCGAGTGGGTCGCCAAGAACTCGGCGCAGCAGAGCCCCCCACAGAGTTCTCCGCCCGGCGCGGGGCCCCACACCGTCTACGTGCGGCTCTGCTACGCCGAGTGCCCCGTGGACGTTGTGCCCATCGCCGGCGCGCCCTGCGCCGACGCGGAAGACACGCGCGCCGCCTCGCGCGTGCTTGAGACGGCGCGCGCCGAGTTCTCGTGGGAGCCGCCCGACGTGCACGCCGAGTGGCACCACCGCGAGTTCGGCGAGCTGCTCGGCCGCGTCGAGGTCACGCAGGAGTTTCTGTCGCCCGA
>DASWNR010000385.1:0-3763 GCA_036399155.1 Pyrinomonadaceae bacterium | reverse complement strand
CGCCCGGCTCGACCACGGCGAAAACATAACGTTCCGGGTTGGTGAGCAACGCCGCCGCATCGCCCGTCACCGGCCCGGCGCTGACAAGCTCGATGGCCCGGCCGTCGTGGGTCTCGACTTGCACGTTCTCAAGAGCCAACGGCGTGCGCAGGCGGCTCAGCGCGCGGACGAGGATCACCTCGCCGCTGCTACCGGCGAGCGCCGTCGTGAGGGGCGAGCCGGGCGGCTCGACGACGACGGAGTCGATGCCGTTGAGCAGCCGCACGGCGGCGCGCCGGTTCTCGTCACAGCAGAAGTATGTGAGCGTCATAGCGCGCCTCCGCGCGAGAACTGTGCGACCTGCCGCTGTCGCGAGCGGCGGACGACGTACTGGATGCTGATGCGGAGCTCGGACTCCGCGTCCGCGACCTCGACCGACTCGACCAGGATGAGGTCGCCGAGCCAGCGTTGGAGCGCGCCGGCCACCGACGCCTCGGCCGCGGCCGCGAGCGCATCGCCGTTGGGCGCAAAGAGCAGCTGGCGCACCCCGCTCCCGAAGGTCGGGCGGTTGACGCGCTCGCCCGGGGCGGTGAACAAGACCTGCTCGATGAGGTCACGGACGTGCTCGTTCGCGTCGGCCTCGGCCGTGCGGCGGCGCTCGTCGAAGTGGAGCGGGTAGTCGAGTTGTGCCATCTCAGGTGCCTTTGACGCGAACCTGTGTGACGACGACCGTCAGCGGTGTTCCCGTCGGCGCGCAGACCGACTGGCTGTCCTGCAACAGGAGCGGCACGCCGTTCGAACGCACGCGCGTCGCGGCCGTGACCCACTGGGCCGTCACGCAGGGGCCGCCCGCGTTGGGCGGGAGCGCGCAGCCCGCAACTACGTAGGGCGCGCTCATGGTGACGGTGGGCTGCCCGCCGACGAGAACGCGCGGGTTGGGCGCGGTCGGCTGGGACTGACCGCCGTGCGCGCAGATGACGGTCGCGCCGACGTGGAGAAGGAATCCGGGCATACTGTGTCCTCCGCGAGAGGTGAGCTTTTCAGATAACGTCTATCGCGCCGTTGTTGATCGAGACCTGCGGCCCCGTGAGCTTGATGGTCGCGCCCTGCCCGTCGTCCAGCTCGATGCCAAGCGCGGTCATCACGAACTTCTGCCCGCCCGAAGTCTGGAGCGTGATGCCGCCGAGGCCGGGCGTGTCGTCGAGCAGGATGGAGTGGCCGCCCTCGGTCTTCAACAGAATCTTCTTCGAGGGCGGCGGCGGAACGAGGACCTCGGACGGCAGGTCGGTCGCCGCGCCCCAGAAGCCGCCCGTCCAGATGGGGTACTCGGGGTCGCCGTGCTCGAACTCCATCCAGACGCGCGCGCCCACGGCGGGCACGGCGAAGAAGCCGATGCGGTCGCCCGCGAAGGGGACGCACGGCATGGCCCAACCGCTCTCGTTGTCAGGGCCGTACACGTCGGGCACCTTGGCGCGGACGCGGCCGAGCATCAGAGGGTCGAGGTTGTCCGTCACCTCTCCGCGGAACTTGCCTAAGAACTGGTTCGTCATGGGATGACCACCGGGAGCAGCGTCCCGGTTCCCTCTCTGCTGATGGTGAAGCTCTGCGTGTAGTCCTCTTTCGTGAACCGGTGCGTGACGCGCCTGACGTAGTAGAAGCCGTCGTAGGAGAAGCCCGCGCCGCGCACACCGACGAGGCGGCGCGCGCGCAACACGCCGCCGTAGCGGATGCTGTCGAGCTCGCCCGTGCCCTCGACGGCGTCGGGCGCGTTGGTCGCGCGGGCGAGCGCGCCGAGCGCCGCTTGAATGGGGCCGCGGTTGGCGGTGTCGCTCAGGCGGACGGTGCGCCGCGCCTGCCCCGCGGAGGCGGCCAGCGGCGGCACGCGCAGCGAAGGCAGGGCGGGGATCGGGATGCTCATGCCCGTGAAAGGCTCGGTGAAAGTGCCCTCGGCCGCGACCGGCGCGAGCGCGTCGTTGCCGAAGCTCAGCCGGCGGACGTTGGTGTGCGAGCCCATGTCGACGGTGAGCGCCGACTGCGGCAGGCCGAGGCGGCTCGCCGGCCCCCAGTAGGCGGTGTTGACGCCGAAGGTCAACGGCTCGACGTAGAAGACGAAGCCGTTCTTCTCGGCGAGCCGGCGGATGACCTGCAGGTCGGTCTCGGCCGTCTGCCGCGGGATGCGGTCGAGGAAGATGGGCACGTCGGTCGTCGGCGTGACGCGCGGGACCAGACCGTACTGCGCGTAGGAGGCGATGAGCCGGGTCACGATGAGGAAGTCGGGCTGGTTCTGGTACGCCTCGTCACGCTGCTTGAGCCCGAGCAGCACGCTCAGGTCGCGCCCCTTGACGGTGAGCGTGGACATGCCGGGCTCGTTGCTCGGCGCGACCTCGTGGTGCGTGACGATGCCGTCGATGAGCGCCGACGGCATCGCCCCGATCATGACGCCGATGATGACGCGGTTGAAGACATCGAGCGCGCCGCGTTGCAGCAGCCCGTATTCGCCGACGCGGTTCTTCGCGAGTGTGAAGGTGAGCTGAAAGCCGTCGCCCTCCGCGGCGTCGTTCGTCACCTCGACGCCCGTGAGCGCGGCGCTCAGCTCGGGCGCCGGGCGCGGGATGGTGGCCCCCGCCCAGAGAATCACGTTGACGCCGAAGAGCTTGTCGAGCATCCCTCTCCTTTAGAACTCGGGCAGCGCAATCTTGACTGTGCGGCCGACCTCCTCGGTCAGCTCCTCGGGGCGCATGACGTTGTTGGCGTCGGCGACGCGCCAGAAGAGCAGCGGGTCGCCGAGGTAGTTGGCCGAGACGTTGTCGAGGCGGTCGCCCTCCGTGACCATGTGCTCGACGATGGTCGTCAGCCTCCCCGCCTCGGGCAGGAAGCGGCGGCGCACATAACGCACCTCGCGCTCCCCGCCGTCGACGTCGGTGGTCTTGAGCGTGGCCGTCTCGATGTCGGCGTAGCGGCTGTTTTTGTCGAACACCTTTCGCCCCCCTCAGATGTTGATGGACGTGCCGAGCGAGCCGATGTTGCCCGCGCCGCCGATGGTCGCCATCACCTCTTTGATGACCTGGTGCGCCATGAAGAGCGCGCCGCCGACACTCGCCAGCCCGAGGTCTTGATAGGTGAGCACGCGCAGGCCGAGCGAGACCTCGGCCTGAATCGGGTTGAGGTTCGGGTCATACTGCGTCTCGGTGACGCTAAAGCTCGTCAGCCGGACTGGCAGGATGCGCTTGGCGCCCCAGACGAAGAGCGTCAACGGCGCCTCGGGCGGGATGACCTCGATGATGCCCAACCGCGCCAGCACCTCGTTGGCGATGACCTTCGCCGACTTCGGGTAGAGGAGCATTTCCAGCGACGCGAGCGTCGGGTGGATGCCGAGCTTGCCGGCGACGCCGTCGCCCGTCTCGAGCTGGTCGGCGGCATCGATCTCGATCTTGACCGTGATGTCCTCTTCGGGCGGCCCCTTGATGCGGAAGGCCTCGCCGCGGTCGGCGTCCTCGCTCGTGAGCTTGGCCTTGAGCGTGCGCGTCAGCTCGGCCGGGTTGTACTGAAAGACCACCACGCTCGCCAGCGGGTTAAAAGGGTCTGCGCCGATGATCGCGCCCTTCACGAGCTTGGGCGCGCCGGGGAATGTAGTCATAAGAGTTCCCGTCTCACTTCACACGTTCGGATTGAGTCAGCAGGCCCCGTCCGTGAACATCAGGTCGGCGACGTTCTTCGTCGGCGTCGGCGTCTCGGCGCCCTCGGGCAAGGCGCCGACGCCGCCGAACGCCTCGGCGTTCGAGAT